>NZ_RZTE01000044.1:0-50790 GCF_003997415.1 Mesorhizobium sp. M7A.F.Ca.MR.245.00.0.0
CTCATCCGTCTCGGCGCTGCGCGCCGATCCACCTTCTCCCACAAGGGGAGAAGGGGAAATCGCGTCAGCCGCCAACCGCCGCATTGATCTCCCACCCGCTCACCCAGACCTGCCGCAAGCGGTCGCCTTCGCCCTTGAACCGCAGCCCCGTCGCCTGGCAATCCTCGATCCGGTCGCTGCGGAAATTGCGGATCGCCTGGCGCAGCTCGCACCAGGCGACGATGTTGGCGGTTTCGGCGTAGTAGATGAGCGCGATCGGGCGGATGAGACGCTCGGAGGCGCGGCCCATCTCGTCTCGATAGGAGAGGTCGAGCTTCTCCTCGTCGCGGATGGCGCGGCGCACCAGCGCCAGATCGATCGCGCCGGTCGAAGGCGCGGCGAACCCCCATGCATGCAGCGCATTGGCGTCGAATGCCTGCCGCAAGGGTGGCGGCACCGCGCCGGCGATCTTGGCGCTGACGCGCTTGGCCGCTTGCTTGAGCTCGCTGTCTCCGGTGCGCTCCAGCAGCGCCAGCGACAGGACGATCGCCTCCATCTCCTCGATCGAGAACATCAGCGGCGGCAGGTCGAAGCCGGGGCGCAGGATATAGCCGATGCCGCGGCCCCCTTCGATCGGAACGCGCATCGCCTGCAGCGCTGCGATGTCGCGATAGATCGAGCGCACCGTCACTTCCAGCCGCTCGGCAATCGTTGCCGCCGTCACCGGCTGCCGCGCCAGCCGCACGATCTGGATGATCTCGAACAGGCGTGACGCCTTGCGCATTTTTTACCCCAGCTTGCGCGCCCAACTGACACAGCATTGTCAGTTGGGCTGACCTATAGGAGCGCCTATCGAATTGAAAATCAACAGGTTCCGCTGCGGTTTGGCGGAGCGAGGCGGCAGGCAACTGACATGGGCTATGCGGAAAATCTCTGGCTTTTCTTTATCCTGCTGTTCGGCATCATCGCCGTACCGGGCATGGACATGCTCTTCGTGCTTGCCAATGCACTGACCGGCGGGCGCGACAGGGCTCTCGCCGCGACCGGCGGCATCATCGTCGGCGGCATGGTGCACACGCTGAACGGCGCCATCGGCGTCGGCCTGCTGATGCATTTCGTGCCGATCCTGTTCAAGCCGCTTCTGCTTGCCGGCGCCGCCTACATGGCCTTTATAGGTATCACGCTGATGCGCAGTTCCATCACTGTCGGTCAGGAGGGGCCTGCCGGCAGCCGTTCCGCATGGAAGGCCTTTCGCCAGGGTTTTGTGACCTGCCTGATCAACCCGAAGGCATACCTGTTCGTGCTTGCCGTCTACCCGCAGTTCCTGAAACCGGACTACGGTCCGATCTGGATGCAGGCGACGGTCATGGGGCTGCTGACCGTGGCCACCCAGGCTGCGATCTATGGCGGGCTGGCGATCACGGCTGGCCGCAGCCGCAACCTTCTGATCGCCAATCCGCGGGCGACCATTTTTGCCGGCCGGGCGGCCGGACTGCTGCTCTTTGCCGTGTCGGTGTTCACGGCATGGGAGTGACTGAGAGCGGCGTAGGGATTTCTTGCGAAGAAGACCCCCACCCCTAACCCCTCCCCACAAGGGGAGGGAGACTCCCGCCGGCGCTGACAATGGCAACTGCCGAGGCTTTCAGGCGTCAAGGTTCGAGTAGGAGTGCGCGGCAGCGTTCCCTCCCCCTTGTGGGGAGGGCTAGGGTGGGGGTCCTCTTCGCAAGAGTCCATGGCCCTGCGTCGACGGGCGTGGTTCGGCGTAACGCCTACTTGACCGACACGCCCTACTTCACCGACATGCTGGGCCCACCCTCGACGGCCAGCACCAGCCGGCGGTTGGTTATCCTTGCCAGTTGCGCCAGGCGCCCGGCCGGCCGCTCGCCATAGAGATCGGCCAGCGATGCCGGCAAGACCAGCGCCAGCACGCCGTTGGCGCGCTGTTCCCATTTCAGCCTGGGCATGATGCCGGGCATCGACGCCGTCAGCAGGTAGACGACGCGCATCATCGCGGCGAGCACGCGGGCGCGCTCCAGATAACGCGGCGGCGCCAGCGCCTTGATCTCGGGGGCGATGGCTTCGTTGAAGATGCCGTCGTGACGATAGGCGTTGGCCATGGCCAGGAAAGCACGGCCGGGATGGTCGACGCCGAAGAAGGAGGCGTGCGCAATGATGTTGAGCGATTGCTTGCCGCGATATTCGGGGTGCGCGCGCCAGCCGATATCGGCCAGCAATGCGGCCGCGTGGCGGTAGCGCGCCTCGTCCTCGGTCTCGTCGATGCCGAAAGCGGCAAAGGTTTTGGCGGTCCAGTCGACAAGTTCATGCGCATGGGCGACGGAGCGCGAGCGCAGGCGGGCGAGTTCCTCCGACGCCGAAATCAAGGGGTCGGCCTTCTGCTCGGCCTCATCGAGCAGCGAATAGAGAAAGCCTTCGCGTACACCCAGAGCCGAGACGATGATCTTCGACGGCTGCATCGCTGCCATGATCTCCTGCAGCACGACGGCGCCATAGGGCAGCAGCGAACGGCGGTTCTTGGAAACGCCTTCGATGCCCTTGACCTTCTCGATCTCGGCCTTGGCCACTTGCTTGAGGAAGTTCGCCGCGCTTTCGGCCGAGATCTCGTAATGGTGCATGACGCCAAGCGGATAGTTGGTCATCTCCATGTGCAGCCGGGCGAGATTTCGCCAGGTGCCGCCGACGGCGTAGAAGGGCCTGCCCTGCCCGCCTTTCAACAGCTTGGCCTTCGCCAGTTCGTCACGCGTGATCTTGGCCGCCTGAGCCAGCGAGTTCTTCGCCATGTCCTGCAGGCGCAGACCGCCCAGCGGCAGCGTGATGCCGTCGCCGATCGCTTCGCCGGCGACGTCGACCAGTTCGAGGCTGCCGCCGCCCAGATCGCCGGCGATGCCGTCGGCCGGATGGAAGCCGGAAATGACGCCGAGCGCCGAATAATACGCTTCCTGACGGCCGCTGATGACACGGATCTCAGTCTTCAGCACCTCCTCGGCGCGGTGAATGAAATCAGGGCCATTGACCGCCTCGCGGGCCGCGGCGGTGGCCAGCACATACATCTGCTCGGCGCCGGCTTGGTCGGAAAGCGCGCGAAAGCGACGGAACTCTTCCATCGAGCGCGTCACCGCCTCGGCGTCGAGCTTGCCGGTCGAAACGATGCCCCGGCCGAGACCGGCCAGCATCTTTTCGTTGAACAGCATGGTCGGCGAGCGCGCCAGCCCCTCATAGACGACGAGGCGGATCGAGTTCGATCCGATGTCGATGATGGACAGCGGTCGGCGGTCCTGCAGCCGGCCCTGGGAATCAGACAGCATCAGCCGGACGCTGCAGCGTTCTTCTTGCGGCGCTTGAACTGCGCAATGCGCTTGGGCGCATGCGACTTCAGCGCGTCACCCCGTCCCGACAGGCTCGGATTGGTCATGAAATATTCCTGCGCGTTGAACGGTTCCTCGCCCTCCTCCAGCACGACGCGCCGGGAGGTTCCATCAGCCAATACGTCGAAACTTTGCTGATTGTCCATGATGTTGCCCAGCATGATCTGGCCAAGGATCTGTTCGTGCACAGTTGGATTCGTGATCGGCACCATGGTTTCGACGCGGCGGTCGAGATTGCGCGGCATTAGATCGGCCGAGGAGATGTAGACGATCGCCTCGTCCGACGGCAGGCCGTGACCGTTGCCGAAACAATAGATGCGGCTGTGCTCGAGAAAACGGCCGACGATCGATTTTACGCGGATGTTTTCCGACAGGCCCGGAACCTGCGGCCTCAGGCAGCAGATGCCGCGCACGACCAGGTCGACCTCGACGCCGGCCCGGCTGGCATCGTAGAGCGCGTCGATGATGATCGGATCGACGAGTGCGTTCATCTTCATCCAGATGCGCGCCGGTTTCCCCTGCACCGCGTAGGCAATCTCGTCGGCAATGTGCTTCAGGATGCGGCTTCTCAGCGTGAACGGCGAGATCGCAAGCCGCATTTCGTCGGTCGGCTCGGCATAGCCGGTGATGAAATTGAACAGCTGGGCGACATCGCGGGCAATCGTCGGATCGGTGGTGAAGAAGGACAGGTCGGTGTAGATGCGCGCCGTTACCGGATGGTAGTTGCCGGTGCCGAGGTGCACGTAGTTGCGCAGCTTGCCGTCCTCGCGCCGCACCACCAGCGACATTTTCGAATGGGTTTTCAGCTCGAGAAAGCCGAACACGACCTGCACGCCGGCACGCTCCAGATCGCGCGCCCAGCGAATGTTGGCTTCTTCGTCGAAACGCGCCTTGAGCTCGACCAGCGCGGTGACCGACTTGCCGGCCTCGGCCGCGTCGACCAGCGCACGCACGATCGGGCTGTCATTGGAGGTGCGGTAAAGCGTCTGCTTGATCGCCACCACTTCCGGATCGGCCATCGCCTGGCGCAGGAACTGCACCACGACGTCAAACGATTCGTAGGGGTGATGGACGACGATGTCCTTCTCGCGGATGGCGGCGAAACAATCGCCGCCATGCTCGCGGATACGCTCGGGAAAACGCGGATTGTAGGGCATGAATTTCAGGTCGTCGCGAGGGACGGCGACGATCTCGGAAATCTGGCTGAGCGCCAGCGGCCCGGTGAGCACGCTGATGCGGCTCGAGGACACGCCAAGCTCGCCTGCCACGAAGTCGCGCAATTCGCCAGGCATCAGCCTGTCGAATTCGATGCGGATCACCGAACCCCGCCGCCGCCGCTTCAGCGCCGTTTCGAACAGGCGAACCAGGTCCTCGGACTCCTCCTCGACCTCGATATCGCTATCGCGAATGATGCGGAACGTGCCGGAGCCCTTGACCTCGTAGCCGGGGAAGAGCTTGCCGATATAGAGGCCGACCGCCTCTTCCAGCGGGATGAAGCGGACATGATGCTTGCGGTCCGGCAGACGGATGAAGCGCTTCAGCGCCACCGGCAGGCGCAGCAGCGCGCTCATCTCCTCACCGTTCTTGCGATGGCGCAATTGCAGCGCCATCGAGAAGCCGAGATTTGGAATGAACGGAAACGGATGCGCCGGGTCGATCGACAGCGGGGTGAGCACCGGGAAAACCTGTTCCTGGAAATGGTCTTCCAGCCAGACTTTCTCGTCCTTGGTCAGCGCATCGCGGGTGATGCTCTCGATGCCTTCCTTGTTGAGCAGCACGGTAAGCGCCGAAAGGCTCTTCTGCTGGTCTTCCTGCAGCCGCTCGACCTCACGCAGCAGCTGTTCGAGCTGCTGTTCGGGGGTGCGTCCGTCAGGGCTCTTCAGCGTGATGCCCTCGCGCACCTGGCCGGCAAGACCGGCAACGCGGACCATGAAGAACTCGTCGAGGTTGGCGGCCGAGATCGACAGGAAGCGGACGCGCTCCAGCAGCGGATGATTGAGGTTCAGCGACTCCTCGAGAACGCGCCGGTTGAACTGCAGCCAGGAAAACTCGCGGTTGACAAACCGGTCCGGATTGCCGCCCTCCGGGCGGGCCACCTCGACATCCACGAATTCGTTCTGCACCGGCTTCAGTTCGTTCATGATTCCCGCTCTTCCACACCGTCAGCCAGCTAAAGCGTCGTGCGTCATTCAGGACGCGCAAAGGACGCTCTGCCACTCCAAGGCGACGCATGGTCCTTGCCGAAAACCGGTGTCGGTCTTCGGGGCCATGCGTTAACCGGCTTAACTTATCCTCTGACAGGCTTTTGCGACAGTTTCATTTCATCGAACTTGCAAAGAGGCCTGATATGATCCAGATGCAGACGAGACTGCGTTAAGGAGACGACGATGGCAGGCGGTTCCATTCCCCATTTTCAGAACGATGCGGGCTATCAGGCAATCGACATCGGCGTGAAGGAATTCATGTGCACGGGCGCCAATCCGCCTTTCGACCACCCGCATGTGTTTCTGGACATGGGCGACGACAACGAAAAAGTCTGCCCCTATTGCTCGACGCTCTACCGCTATTCTCCGAAGCTGAAGGCGACCGAGACGCTGCCGGCCGGCTGCATCTACATCGATCAGGCCGCCTGAGTCTTTCGCGACCAGCCCGATGACCGACACGCGATCCCGGCAAATTGTCATCGCCGGGGCGGGTGTCGCCGGATTGACCGCAGCGCTTGCATTCGCCGACCGCGGCTACCCTGTTCGGGTGTTCGAACAGGCGCAGCGCCTGGAAGCTGCCGGCGCCGGCATCCAGCTCTCTCCCAACGCGACACGTATCCTTCGCCAGCTTGGCGTACTCGACAAGCTGCTGCCGGCAACGGTGCGGCCGGAAGCGGTGGTCCTGAAGGACGCCGCGACGTTGCGCGAACTGGCGCGGGTGCCGTTGGGGCAAGCCGCCGAAACGCGCTGGCAGGCGCCCTATCTCGTGGCGCACAGGGCCGATCTGCAGAGCGCACTGACCGCGCGCGTTGCCGAGATGCCGGATATCCATCTCACCACCGGCGCCCGCATCGGCGACGTTGACACCGGCCCGGATGGCATCACCGCGACGGCCGAGATCAATGGCAAAACCGTCGAGGCGGAGGGCCTCCTGCTGGTTGGGGCCGATGGCGTCTGGTCGTCGGTGCGCAGGCTTGCCCGCTCGGCCAAGGGAGCGACCCTCGCAACGAGCCGTTTCTCCGGCGAACTGGCCTGGCGCGCCACCGTCGCGGCCGACAGTGCCGCCGGTCGGAGCTTTGCAGCCATAGGCGCCAGGGACTGCGTCACCACTTTCCTGCATCCCGGCTTCCATATGGTCGCCTATCCCGTCAGCAAGGGTGCGGCCTTCAATCTCGCGGCCTTCACCAGGGGCGACCGCATTGCCGAGGGCTGGTCCGGCAACGCCGACGCCGGGATCCTGACCCGAGCCCTGCGCGGCACCGCGGCAGAACTTGCCCGCCTGGTCGAGCAGGCCGGCCCATGGACCGCATGGCCGATCCACACTGTTGACCCGCAACAGCCCTGGACAACGCCGAACGGCATCGCGCTGATCGGCGACGCCGCGCATGCGATGACCCCGTTCGCGGCGCAAGGCGCGGCGATGGCGATCGAGGATGCGGCGACGCTTGCCGAGGCCGTCGACGCCTCCCCCACTAACCCCTTGGCCGCGCTTGCGGTTTGGGAGCAGTCACGGCGGCCGCGTGTCGCGCAGGTCGCCCGACGCGGCGCCGTCAACCGGCTGGCCTGGCATGCCTCGGGTCCAGTGGCGATTGCGCGCAATGTGTTCCTGAAGGCGCGCTCGGAAAAGCTCGCGGCGGATCTGGATTGGCTCTATGGGTGGCGGGCAGTTGAGGCTGCTGTCAGGCGTTGAAAGCCTGACAGGCTGGCGGGACAGCGCCCCCCTCTGTCCTGCCGGACATCTCCCCCACTTGAGGGGAGATCGGCCGGCACCGCCGATTTCACCAATCTCGAACGTTGCAGGGCCGCAGGAAAGAGCGGGGCGCCGAACCGCCAATCTCCCCCCTCGTGGGGGAGATGTCCGGCAGGACAGAGGGGGCGCGAAGGAATGAGGCGTCTCGCATTGGCGAAACGCGACAAGACGAGACAGCTAATTATACAGCCGCATCGATAGCCCGAGCGATGCAGGCAGCGGGTTCCACCAGCCGGTGCGCAGGCCGGCGATGCGCAAGGCCGCCGCCGTCCAGGTGTTGCAGCCAACCAGTGCGTTGAAATGGCCATTGGCTTCGTAGAAGCCGTCGAATCTGGAATAGGCTGCGTCCGGAACGAGGATCGGGCCTTTCGGGCCCCGCTGGAAACTCGCATCGATGAAATCGAGCAACGCCGCGAACCGATCCTCGGTGATGTCGAACCCCGCGACATCGGGGCGCGGTTCGAGGATGTCACCGGCGACATCGACATGCATGACCGACGCGTCGAGTGTCAGTGCCTTCATCACCGGCACCGCCTTCAGCTCGGACCATGTCGGCGTCTCCAGGTAGAAGGCGCGGCCGCCCCAGCCGAAGACGATGTAGCGGACCTCCGGCCTGTCGGCCGGTATGCCCGCGTCGACCAGGAAATGGAAACGCCGGCGCACGGCGTCATCGACCGGGATGGCGATATCGGTGTGGATCGGATTGTTCAGCACCAGGATGTGACGCGTCGCGGCTGGCACGGCGGCGGCGGCCGGCCACAGCGGCCGTGGCACGAGGGTGCCCGTCGTCACGGCGAGTGCGACGAGAACCAACAGAAGACCCAGAAAACGTCCCAGTCTTTTCATTGAAAGGCGGCCCTGCAAACGCACTCCGGCGACACGAACGCCCGCCTGTTCTCCCATACGCAAAAGAGCCCGGCAGTGTTTCAGCCGGGCTCTTCGTGGCCGTCGAGGCCTAGTGCAGGATCTGCGACAGGAACAGCTTCGTGCGCTCGTGGCGCGGGTGGTCGAAGAACTCGGCCGGCGTGTTCTGCTCGACGATCTGGCCCTGGTCCATGAAGATCACCCGGTTGGCGACCTTGCGGGCGAAGCCCATCTCGTGGGTGACACACAGCATGGTCATGCCTTCCTCGGCAAGGCCGACCATGGTCTCCAGCACTTCCTTGATCATCTCCGGATCGAGCGCCGAGGTCGGCTCATCGAACAGCATGATGCGCGGGTTCATGCACAGCGAGCGGGCGATCGCCACACGCTGCTGCTGGCCACCGGAAAGCTGGCCGGGATATTTGTTGGCCTGTTCCGGGATCTTGACGCGCTTGAGGAAATGCATGGCGATTTCCTCGGCCTGCTTCTTCGGCGTCTTGCGTACCCAGATCGGCGCCAGCGTGCAGTTCTCCAGGATGGTCAGGTGCGGGAACAGGTTGAAGTGCTGGAACACCATGCCGACCTCGCGGCGCACCTCGTCGATCTTCTTGAGATCGTTGGTCAGTTCCTTGCCGTCGACGATGATCTTGCCCTTCTGGTGCTCCTCCAGACGGTTGATGCAGCGGATCATGGTCGATTTGCCGGAGCCGGAGGGGCCGCAGATGACGATGCGCTCGCCGCGCATCACTTTCAGGTTGATGTCCTTCAGCACATGGAACTCGCCGTACCATTTGTGCATGGCGATGATGTCGATGGCGACATCGGTCGTCGAAATCTGCATCTTGGCGGCGTTGACCTTGATCTCTTCGGCGCTGACGGCATTTTCGGTGGCCATGACAGGATCCCCTTTTTCTTTATCGTTGGTTGATGCATGTCGTTATCCCAAAAGCGCTATACACTTTTGGGCGACATGCATCAGCGTTTGTGGCCGGTGTCGAGCCGGCGTTCGGTGTACATTGAATAGCGCGACATGCCGAAGCAGAACAGCCAGAAGACGAAGGCCGCGAAGATCAGGCCGGACCTCGCCGTCTGCGCGGTTGCCCAGTTTGCATCGGAGAAATTCTGTTTGACGATGCCGAGCAGGTCGAACATCGAGATGATGATGACCAGGCTGGTGTCCTTGAACATGCCGATGAAGGTGTTGACGATGCCCGGGATGACCAATTTCAGCGCCTGAGGCATGACGATGAAATACATCTTCTGCCAATAGCCGAGGCCGAGCGAATCGGCACCTTCATACTGGCCCTTGGGGATCGCCTGCAGGCCGCCGCGCACCACTTCGGCCATATAGGCCGCGGCAAACAGCGACACGCCGATCAGCGCGCGCAGGAACTTGTCGAACGACACACCCTCCGGCAGGAACAGCGGCAGCATGACGCTGGCGAAGAACAGCACGGTGATCAGCGGGATGCCGCGCACCGTCTCGATGAAGACGACGCACAGCGTCTTGATGATCGGCATCTTGGAACGGCGGCCGAGCGCCAGCACGATGCCGAGCGGCAGCGACACGGCAATGCCGACGAAGGACAGGCTGAGCGTTACCAAGAGCCCACCCCAAAGCGAGGTCTCGACATGCGGCAGGCCGAACATGCCGCCGACCAGCAGGACGAAGGCGACGATCGGCAGCACGAAGAACAGCAGAACCGCATTCAGCCCTTTGCGCGGCACCTTCGGGATCAGCATCGGCACCAGCAGCGCCACGAACAGGATAGCGACCAGGATCGGCCGCCAGCGCTCCTCGATGGGATAGCGGCCGAGCATGAACTGGCCGAATTTGGCGTTGACGAAAGCCCAGCAGGCGCCGGTCCAGCCATCCGGCTGGATGCCTCCTTGCGCCACCGTGGCGCATACGGTTCGGTCCGGTCCCGTCCACACGGCGTTGATGAACGCCCAATTGATGATCTGCGGCAGGATCATCGCCACCAGGGCGATGCCGACGATCGTCAAAATGGTGTCGCCGGTGGAAGCGATCAGGTTCTTGCGCACCCATGCGCCGAGGCCGGTGACGCTGGCGGGCGCCGGCTGCGCCAACACCATTTCGGTGCGCACCCAGGACATATCATGTTCTTGCATGTCCTTACCTCACCTCTCCACCAGCGCCATCTTGGCGTTGAACCAGTTCATCACAAGCGAGGTCAGGAGACTGATGGCGAGATAGATCACCATCATGATCACCACGCCCTCGACGGCCTGGCCGGTCTGGTTCAGCACCGTCCCGGCGGTCGCCGTCAGGTCCGGATAGCCGATGGCGATAGCCAGCGACGAGTTCTTGGTCAGGTTGAGATACTGGCTGGTCAGCGGCGGAATGACGATGCGCATGGCCTGCGGCACGACGACCAGCCGCAGGATCGATCCGGACCGCAAGCCCAACGCACCGGCAGCTTCCGTCTGGCCCGCGCTGACACCCCTTATGCCGGCGCGCACGATCTCGGCGATGAAGGCGGCGGTATAGCAGGACAGCGCCAGATAAAGCGACAGGAACTCCGGCCGGACCTGGAAGCCGCCGGTCAGGTTGAAAGTCGACTGCTTCGGGTAGTCGAAGCTCAGGGGAAAGCCGCTCAGCGCATAGGCGAGCAGCGGCAGCCCGGCGATCAGCGCGGTTGACGTCCAAAACACTGGAAATTGCTGGCCGGTCGCCATCTGCCGTTGCCGCGCCTTGCGCGCGACGAACCACGCCATGGCGATGCCGACGAGCAGGGCGACGAAGATCAGCCATGAGCCGTCGCCCCACACGGCGCGTGGAAAATAGAAACCGCGCTGGTTGAGGAAGGAGCCGAACGGCAAACCGATGCTGTCGCGCGGCGCCGGCAGCACAGCCAGCACGCCGGAATACCAGAAGAAGATGACCAGCAGCGGCGGGATGTTGCGGAAAACCTCGACATAGACCGTGCAGATCTTCCTGATCAGCCAGTTCTGCGAGAGCCGGCCGATGCCGATGACGAAGCCGATGATTGTCGCGGTGATGATGCCGACGATGGCGACGATGACCGTGTTGATGAGGCCGACCAGAATGGCGCGGCCATAGGTCGAATCCGATGAATAGGCGATCGCGCTCTCGCTGATGTCGAAGCCGGCGCGGCCCTTGAGGAAGCCGAAGCCTGAAGCGATGCGCAGCCGCGTCAGGTTGTCGATGACGTTGTGGGCAATCCACCAGACGCCCGCCACTAGCAGCACGACGACCAGCACCTGGAAGAATATGCCCCGGATTTTCGGATCGTTGATGAAGGAACCGCGGCTGGGCTCCTCGCGAAGTACTTCCTGCGATGCCATTCGACCGTCCCTGGAAAGAGAAACCGGGAGGCAGATGATCTGCCTCCCGGATCACATTTCGATCAGCGGATCGGCGGCGCGTATTGCAGGCCGCCCTTGGTCCACAACGCGTTGATGCCGCGCGCGATCTTCAGCGGGCTGCCCGAGCCGACATTGCGCTCGAACATTTCGCCATAATTGCCGACGGCCTTGACGATGTTGACCACCCAGTCATTGGAGACGCCGAGATCGGTACCGATCTTGGTATCGGCTTCCTGGCCGAGCACGCGCTTGATCTCGGGACTGGCCGAATTCTTCATCTCCTCGACATTGGCCTTGGTGATGCCGAGCTCTTCAGCCTGCAGCAGCGCGAAATAGGTCCACTTGACGATGTGGTACCACTGGTCGTCGCCCTGGCGAACGGCCGGTCCGAGCGGCTCCTTGGAGATGATCTCGGGCAGCACGACGTGGTCGGCCGGCGCTCCCAGCGTCAGGCGGATGCCGTAGAGGCCCGACTGATCGGTGGTGTAGACATCGCAGCGGCCGGCATCATAGGCGGCGTTGACCTCTTCCAGCTTTTCGAAGACGACGGGATTGTACTCCATCTTGTTGGCCTTGAAGTAGTCGGCGAGGTTCAGCTCGGTGGTGGTGCCGCTCTGCACGCAGACGGCTGCGCCCGAAAGCTGCAGGGCCGAATTGACGCCCGGAAGCTTCTTGGCGTTGATCATGAAACCCTGGCCGTCATAGTAGGTGACGCCGATGAAATTCAGGCCAAGCGCCGTATCGCGGTTGATGGTCCAGGTGGTGTTGCGCGACAGGATGTCGATCTCGCCCGACTGCAGCGCGGTGAACCGCTCCTTGGCGCTGAGCGGCGTGAACTTGACCTTGGAGCCATCACCAAAGACGGCGGCCGCGACAGCGCGGCAGAAATCCGCATCGATGCCTTGCCAGTCACCCTTGTCGTCCGGCGCCGAAAAGCCGGCAAGGCCGGTGGAGACGCCGCACTGGATGAAGCCCTTCGCCTTGACGGTGTCGAGCGTGGCCGCCGACGCGGCGGACGCCATCAATCCAAGCGTGGCGGCGCCTAGAATGCCGATAGCAATGTGTTTCATGACCCACAGACCCTTTTCTCTGTTTTCAGGAGTAAATCCTGATTTTTTTCTCCCGTGTGAACGCGGCTTCATCCCGGCCCATTCCCGAAACCCCGCATCGTAACCGACGCGCCGCCTCCCATTCACAAATGTCATCGAAGGCGATAATTCCTGTGAGGTCAAGGGAAATGACCGAAACCCAAAGAGTTTGAAAACCGATTGCCGCAAATGCCCGATTTACAGACAAACACGCCCGCGATTTAGCCAGCAGGGCTAATAAAGGCGGCAAATCTCATGCAACGCCAACGCGGGGCCAATACGGGCCGCGGCAGCGAAATCCATCCCGGGCAATAGCTCGTCGTTGTTGACCTCCGCGTGCGACGAACTACCAGGTCCCAAGATTGTCATCTGACAATTTACTGACGGCTGCATACCAATACAGACCGCCGACGAAGACTGTTCTCAAAGGGCTTGAAAGACGATCCAGATCCCGATGGCGGCCATCAACGCGCCTGAAACGCGCGGAATCAGCTGCCCGGTCGGCACCGTCTTCTCCAGCAGAACAAGGATGGCGATGCCGGCGATCCACAGCACGTTCATGACGCCACCGACGAACAACAGAGCCATCAGCGCCCAGCAGCACCCCAGGCAATAAGCGCCGTGATCGATGCCCAGCCGAAGCGCGCCGAGCGGAGCGGAGCGGAATCCGCCATGGCCGGCCAGGAACGCGATCGGCGCCTGACATTGGCGCAGGCAGACGCCCTTCATCGGCGTCCATTGATAGAGACCGGCGGCGATCAGAACGAGGCCGCCGAGGATCGCGCTGCCGGTCGCCATCGAGGGATCGAGCAAGGCTAGACGGGCGAGAAGCCATTGCGCACCGGTCGCCAGGAGGCTGAAGACGACCCAGACGGCGAGATAGCCGGCAAAAAACCATCCCGTCGAAGCGATGGGCCGGCCATCCGCCCGCGCCTTGCGGCCGACACCGGCATAGAGCAGCAACATCGGCGCGACCGACGGCGTCATCATGCCGACCATCATCACCGCCCACATCGTGAAGGTGAAGGCGAAATCGCCCAATGCCCAGGGCCGGAAGCCGGGCGCCATGGCGGCGCCCATATCCATGCCGGCCATGTCGCCGCCTCCGCTATCCGGCAAGGGGGAGCCGGGCATGACCATGGTGGCGGCGAGCCACAGCACATAGGCCCAGGCGAGCACGGCAATCACCACGAGCGCGGCCATCACGACCGCGCGATCGCGCCTCAGCACCGCCTCGAGGGCCGTATCGCCCATTGGATCAGGTCAATGCACGATGCCGCTCTGCGTAAGATGCAGATTGGCGAAATGGCTGTGCGTATCGGCCAGCTCGAACTTGATCGGGCCCGTCGCCTTGGTCCAGCCGCGCCCGACCTCGGCGATCGCGTATTCGAAGCCGTGCGGCAAGTCGATGCGCGCCTGGTGCGCGGCGCCGGTGACCGGATTCCGGATCGGCTCGCCGCGACCGTCGGTTATACCCTCGACATGCAACTGACCGGTTCGCGCGTCGACGTCGATCTTGAATTCGATCGGCGCGAAGATCGGATCGTGGAATTTCTCCAGCGTGGTCGAAAAGACCTGAAATATCGTTGCACCTGGCTCGGTGTCCAGACCGCCCAATATGCGAAGCAGCGCGCCACGTTGGGCTTCCGTCGCCCTCTCGTCGATGACCACCGCGGCTTCACCCCCGCCCTGGTGTATGGCGCCGGGCCAGCTGAAAATCCCGACGAACCGCAACCCGTCGAGCTTGGTGTCGCCGTGATGGCCGCTCTCGATTTCCATGCCGGCGACCGCCTGGCAGAATCCGTATGTCGGCATGGCGTTGAACTGGCACGGGCAGCCATAGGCGCAGTTGCAATTGATGAATTCGCGCGCCTTCATGGCCCATTTGACGTCCGGCATGGCATTCCTCCCTTGCCCCACGCTTCGTGAGCGCGATCCGGATCGTGGAGGACCAGAGGCCAACCGGCAGCAACCATCCGGCAGCATCTGATCGAAGCAATCCGGCGATTAATATTAGTTTCAGATCATATACCGTTCACAGCCGCCCACAATAGGCAGGCGGAGATAGGGCTCCGACCCCAGGTCAACAAATGGCCTGGCGGCAGCCAGTTCGGCAGTGTCGGCAGCTTGCGTGTCGCTATGATAGGAATTTTTTCTTGACTCCATGACCTCAGCTATAGTACATTTTTAACTATGGTGCTGATTTGCGTTTAACTATGGTGCTGATTTGCGCCAGTGACGCAGCTACGAACCGCTGGGGCATCGAGGCCTTCTTCGCCAAGCTCAAGCAGTGGCGCCGCATCGCAACGCGCTATGACAAAATAGCCGCCAACTTCCTCGGCTTCGTCAAGCTCGCAGCCATCATACTCTGGCTCAAATGATTAAATTGTCACTACAGCCTAGAGCCTCTTGAATCGGAAACGATCATTTCCTATATATCAAGGATGAAAAGGGCTGCACTTGCATCCGTATCCACATCCCGAAGGCCGGGCCGACCCCGCGAGTTCGACATGGACATCGCGTTGGACAGGGCTGTGCGCGTATTTTCGGAGCGTGGCTATCACGGCACCTCGATCACCGACTTGACCCATGTGATGAACCTCGCACAGGGCAGCATCTACAAGGCGTTCAAGGACAAGCAGGGCGTCTTTCTAGCTGCCTTCCAGCGCTACCGCTCGATAAGGACAGAGAAGTTGCGCAAAGCCATCGGCGACAGCGGAAGCGGGCTGGAGCGACTTCGCCGGGCGCTCGGTTTTTACGTCGAGTCCGCACATGGGGAGGAAGGACGGCAAGGATGCCTCGTCGTCGGCAGCGCCGCCGAAATCTCGACCTTCGACCTCGAAGTGGCGCGGCATATCACGACTGCGCTGGAACGCAATGAAGCCCTGCTGACGGACCTCGTCCGTCAAGGGCATAACGATGGCTCGATCCCTTCTCATGTCGATAGCGAAACTTCTGCCCGCATGATGCTTTGTCTCGTGCAGGGTATGCGGGTGGTCGGCAAGACCGGGCGGAGCCGGGACGACATGCAAGCTGTCGTGGACATCGCCATCAAGTCACTCCACTAACTTTCTTCCTCAATTAGAAAACGAAATTTCCGAATTATGAAGGACGCCTCCGTGATGCAGATTGGATTCTTGGGCCTGGGAACCATGGGCAAACCCATGGCCGCAAACCTTGTCAAAGCCGGATACAGGGTCCGGGTGTGGAACCGTTCGCAAGAGCCGGTTGCCGCTCTTGCCGCGCTCGGCGCCGAGATAGGAACCGATCCACGCCAGGCGGCCGAAGGCGCGGATGTGCTCATCTCCATGCTCGCGGATGATGCGGCCACGCGCGCCGTCGTCATCGACGGCCAGGTGCTGGACGCGCTGAAGCCGGGCGCGATCCACATCAACATGGCGACAGTCTCGGTCGCCTTCGCGAACGTGATGGAGCTACTGCACCGGGAAAAGGGCGTCGGGTATGTCGCGGCTCCGGTTCTCGGGCGGGTGAACGTGGCCGAAGCTGGTCAGCTCAACATCCTTGCGGCAGGTGATGCTGAAGCTTTGGGACGCGTACAGCCGCTGTTCGATATTCTTGGGCAGAAGACATGGTGTTTCGGAAACCAGCCCGAACAGGCCAACGCCATCAAGCTAGCCGTGAATTTCATGATCGGCAGTGCCATCGGGACGATGGGCGAGGCAGTGGCGCTCGCGCAAGGTTATGGTGTCCCCAAGGGCAATTTCGTCAATCTGATCACATCCACGATCTTCGCCGCACCCGTTTACAAGGGTTATGGCGGGGCGATTGCGGAGGATCGCTTCGAGCCGGCCGGCTTCAGGCTGACGCTTGGTCTGAAGGATGTGCGTCTCGCTCTGGAAGCCGGGGAGAAGGTCAACGTCCCGATGCCAATAGGCAGCGTTCTCCGCGACAATCATCTCGATAGCGTTGCGCACGGCGAAGGCCATCTGGATTGGGCCGCGCTGTCGCGTGTTTCCACGCGCCGCGCAGCGCAGCAGTGACCATAGCAGCAGAGGCGCCATCCTCCTTGCGCGGGCTTTCCATGCTGCTGGCCTGCGCATCCGGGCTGATCGCCGCCAACATTTATTATGCCCAACCCCTTGTCGGTCCGATCGGCGCTGCCCTCGGCCTCTCGCCACGAGCCGGAGGGCTGATCGTTACGCTGACGCAGATTGGCTATGGGTTGGGATTGTTGCTCATCGTGCCGCTCGGTGATCTGGTTGAAAATCGCAAGCTCGCGCTCGCATTGATCATCGTGGCTATAGCCGGACTGCTTGGCGCGGCAGCCGCGCCCCACGCGCTTCCCTTTCTGGCCGCCGCCTTGCTGATCGGGATCGGCTCCGTGGCGGTGCAGGTCCTTGTCCCTTACGCGGCACATATGGCGCCCGAAGCGATCAGGGGGCGTGTCGTTGGCAATGTAATGAGCGGGTTGATGCTCGGCATCATGCTCGCCCGGCCCGTTGCGAGCTTGATTACCGAACTCTCGTCATGGCGCGTCGTCTTCTATCTGTCTGCCGTCATCATGGCAGGGCTGGCGGCTGTCCTCGCCTGCAGGCTTCCGCTGCGCGTGCCAGTATCGAAACTGCGCTATGGTGACCTATTGGCGTCAATGGGACATCTCGTGGTGGCGACACCGATTCTGCAACGGCGCGCATTGTATCACGCCTGTCTGTTTGGCGCGTTCAGCCTGTTTTGGACGACGACACCGCTATTGCTGGCGGGACCGGCGTTCCATTTGTCGCAAGGTGGCATCGCGCTGTTCGCGCTGGCCGGTGTCGCTGGAGCCGTTGCTACGCCGATTGCCGGTCGGTTGGCGGATGGCTGGAGCCGCGCCGCAACGACCTTCGCTATGCTGGCCGTCGCGTGCGCCTTCCTGATGACCCATGTTGCCGTCGAAGGCTCGGCACTGGCGCTCGGTCTATTGGTTGCGGCGGCGATCCTGCTCGATTTCGGGGTGGCAGCTAATGTGACGCTCGGACAGCGCGCCATCTATGCGCTAGGAGCCGAATATCGCTCCCGTCTCAACGGCCTCTACATGGCAACCTTTTTCGCTGGTGGTGCGATTGGCTCCGCTGTTGGCGGATGGACCTATGCGCAAGGAGGTTGGACGCTCGCGTCATCGGTCGGCTTGGCTCTCCCGATCATCGCGCTGATTTGTCATCAGACGGAACGCCCGAGCGACGGCCCGCGATAGAGCCGCCAGCGTTATCGTTGCAGCCATCCCATGCAAGCGTTCGCCGCGCTACCCGTCAGCGCTGTGCTGAGAGCAACCACTACAACAGTGCGAGCAACGTGCATGGAAACCCCGCCCTACGAGATGATTCGGGCTAGCGCAGTTGCCGACGATGCACACCGTCGGGGTCACGCCGCATCCCAGCATCGCTGTTTTTGCCGCGACGAATTGGCATATTCGAAGTCCGCCTCCTGGCGGGCGGTGGCTGTTGCACGGTCCATAGCGCCGCACTATGGCTAGCGGCTTGTCAAACAAGGCGACGCAGTATGGCGAAAGACGGCAGCGAGCACGGCGGGATGGGCATCAACACGCGGCTTGCCCATTCGGGCAACAATCCGCACGACTATTTCGGCTTCGTCAATCCGCCGGTGGTGCATGCTTCGACCGTGCTGTTTCGCGACGCGGCTTCGATGGCGGCGCGCACCCAGAAATACACTTACGGCACGCGCGGCACACCGACGACCGATGCGCTTGCCCATGCCATAGACGCGCTGGAAGGCTCGGCAGGCACGATCGTAGTGCCGTCGGGCCTTGCGGCGGTGACGGTACCGCTGCTCGCCTTCGTCTCGGCCGGCGACCATCTGCTAATCGTCGATACCGTCTATCATCCGACCCGCAATTTCGCCGACACGATGCTGAAGCGGCTGGGCGTCGAGGTCGAGTATTACGCCCCCGATGTCGGCGCCGGCATCGCGGCGTTGATCAAGCCCAACACCAAGGTGGTGTTCACGGAATCGCCGGCCTCCAACACGTTCGAGGTGCAGGACATCCCGGCCATCGCCAAGGCGGCACACGCCGCGGGCGCCATCGTCATGATGGACAATACGTGGGCGACGCCACTCTATTTCCGTCCGCTCGACCACGGTGTCGACATCTCGATCCATGCGGCGACCAAATACCCGGCCGGCCATTCCGACGTGCTGCTCGGCACGGTGTCGGCCAATGAGAGCTGCTGGACGCATCTTTACGAGAGCTTCTGCACGCTTGGCTGTTGCGCCGGGCCCGACGACGTCTACCAGGTGCTGCGTGGCCTGCGCAGCATGGGCGTGCGCCTCGAACACCATCAGCGCAGTACGCTTGCCATCGCCTCCTGGCTCGAGGGCCAGAAGGGCGTGGCGCGCGTGCTCCACCCGGCCCTGCCCAGCCATCCGGACCACGCTCTGTGGAAGCGGGATTTCTCCGGCTCCAGCGGCATCTTTTCCATCGTTCTTGCCGGTGGCGGCCAGAAGCAGCAGCACGCCTTTCTCGACTCGCTGCGGATCTTCGGCCTCGGCTATTCCTGGGGCGGCTATGAGAGCCTTGCCGTACCGGTCTGGCTCGGCGACCGCGTCGTTGCAAAAGCGCCCTATGAGGGTCCGTTGATCCGCCTGCAGATCGGCCTCGAGGACGTCGAAGACCTGAAGGCCGACATCTCGCGCGGCCTGACCGCCGCGGCGGCTGCGTAGCGGAATTCTATTCCCTAAAATTGCGGTTTGCCGGATCAGTTTGGCTTTCAAATTCAACGATGCCGCGTCATTGCGGTGCGATCAGCACATTTTCGACTCCCCTGGAATACCGGCAGAGTTTTCGACCCCATGGCTTTCCGCCTTTTTGTTCCCATTCTTGCCGGCGCGACGCTGCGCGAGCGTCTCGTCGCCTGTATCGGCGCGACGATCGGCATTGCGCTCACCGGCGTGATCGCCAGCCTTGTACTCGGCAACGGCCCGCATGTGCCGCTGCTGGTGGCGCCGATGGGGGCGTCGGCGGTGCTGCTGTTCGCCGTGCCCGCCAGTCCGCTGGCACAGCCATGGTCGATCATCGGCGGCAACACGATATCGGCGCTGGTCGGCGTGATCGTGGCGCATTTCATCCACGAAACCGCCCTTGCCAGCGGCATCGCGGTAGCACTGGCCATCGCCGCCATGTCGTTCACGCGCTGCCTGCATCCGCCGGGCGGAGCGGCCGCGCTGACCGCGGTGCTGGGAGGGCCTGCCGTCATCAGCGCCGGCTTCCTGTTTCCATTCGTGCCGGTGGCGCTGAACTCGATCCTGCTGGTGGCGCTCGGCTACGGCTTCCACAGGCTGGCCCGGCGCAATTATCCGCATGTGCCGGTTGCAGCGCCGGCGAACAGCCACGGCACCGGCGATCCGCCGGCGCAACTGCGCGTCGGCTTCCGCTCCGAAGACATCGATGCCGCGCTTGGCGCACTCGACGAGACGTTCGATATCGACCGCAACGATCTCGACCGGCTGCTGCGGCAGGTCGAATTGCAGGCGATGGTGCGCGCGCACAAGACCCTTCTGTGCGAGGACATCATGTCGCGCGATGTCATCTCGGTCGATGCTCACACCTCGACCGAGGCGGCGCGCCAATTGCTGCTTGACCACAACATCCGGACCCTGCCGGTCGTCAATGCTGAAGCCAGGCTGGCAGGGACCGTGGGATTGCGCGAACTCACCCAGGCCTTTGGGACGGTCGGATCCGTTATATCGCCCGCGGCAACAGCCGCCGCAGGCTTTGCCGCCATGGGTCTGCTGCCGGTGCTCACCGACGGCCGCAGCCATGCGGTCATCATCGTCGACGAGGACAAGCGGATTCTCGGGCTGATCACCCAGACCGATCTGTTGGCGGCCACGGCGCGCCTGCAGGCTGCCTGACAAGCCTTCGCTCGCACTGCAGGGTAGCGGCCGCCGGACCCGGCAGAAAATCTTCGGGAACCTTCTGCCGGCGACAGCGTCCAATCTCCCGATCGAGAATCTTGGTTCGGAGATTGGGTTGAGGAAACTGGCGATGCCTGCTGTGTTGACGGCCGTGCCTTCCGCTGTGCCAGGCGAGATGCAGCTTGTGCACCGCGCGCTGGCGCGCGACGGCGACGCCTTCCGCACCATCATCAAGACACATAATCAGCGGCTCTACCGGATCGCGCGCGGCGTCGTGCGCAATGACAGCGAGGCCGAGGACATCGTCCAGGAGGCCTACCTCAAGGCTTTCGCCCATCTCGATGCGTTTCGCGGCGACTCCTCGCTCGCCACATGGCTGTCGCGCATCGTCATCAACGAGGCGCTCGGCCGCCTGCGCAAAAGGCGCAGAACGGTGGCAATGCCGGAAAATCTGCAAGCCGAGATCATCCGGTTCCCCCTCCACCCCAGCGACGATCCGGAACGGACGATGGCGCAAAGGCAGATCCTCCAACTGGTCGAACAGGCCACAGACAGCCTTCCCGACGTCTACCGGACGGTGTTCGTGGCGCGGGTGATCGAGGGGCTGAGCATCGAGGAGACCGCCGATCTCCTCGGCGTGCGGCCGCAAACCGTCAAGACAAGGCTGCACCGCGCCCGCGCCCTCGTGCGCAAGGCGCTGGACGATCAGATCGGGCCGGTGCTGCTCGATGCCTTCCCCTTCGCCGGCCGGCGTTGCGAACGACTGACCAGCGCGGTCATGCGGCGGCTCGGGCTGGAAAGCTGAGCCTCACCGGATTCAATTGATTTTGGCGGGAACGTTTGCCGCTGGCCCGCATCCAATGACCGTCAACCGAAAACACAGTCCGGCGAGATTTTCAGCGTCCGGCGAAGGAGATGCCATGTCCATCCGACACACTGCCGCGCTCGCCGCCCTGCTGCTGCTCGGCACCGCCCCGTTCGCACAAGCCGCCGACAAGCCAACCGATCCGCAGATCGCCCACATCGCCTATACGGCCGGGGTCATCGATGTTGAAGCGGCCAAGCTGGCCATCGAAAAATCGAAGACCAAGGAGGTCGTGGATTTCGCCAACGACATGGTGCGCGACCACGAAGCCGTGAACGTGCAGGCGCTCGATCTGGTGAAGAAGCTCAAGGTCACGCCGGAAGACAACGCCACCAGCCAGGCGCTGACCAAAGCTGCGGCGGAGGAGCGGGCCAAGCTCGCCAAACTCGACGGCGCTGCCTTCGACAAGGCCTATGTCGACAAGGAGGTCGCCTACCACAAGCAGGTCAACGGCGCGCTCGAAACCCTTTTGATCCCGTCGGCGCAGAATGCCGAACTGAAGAGCCTGCTGGAAACCGGCCTGAAGATCTTCCAGGGCCATGAGCAGCACGCCGAGCACGTCGCCGGCATGCTCAAGTAAGGACCGGGAGCATGCCGAAACGCCATCTGTGGATTGCGTTGACGCTGGCCGTCGGTACCGTTCCGGCGCGAGCAGAAACCATCCAGGTCATCATCGACAGGCTGGTGTTCTCGCCAGCCACCGTCGAGGCCAAGGTCGGCGACACGATCGAGTGGGTGAACAAGGATGTGCTCGCCCACACGGCCACCGTGAAAGGCGGCTGGGAAGTGATGATCCCGCCGAACAAATCCGCAAGCCTGACATTGAAGGCCGCGGGACCGGTCGACTATTTCTGCCGCTTTCACCCCAACATGAAAGGCCGTTTGGTGGTGGTGCCCTGATCCAACGCCAACGAGTGCATGTCGCCCAAAAGTGACCTCGGTTTTGGGAGAACGACATGCATAAAATCAAAGAGCTGAAGCGAGTCGCCTGGCCTTTCAGGCGACCCGCTTCAGGCTCGCCTGGCCTCGTCGGGACGCGCGATATGCGTCCACGAGCCGTCATAGCCCGGCTCGCGGCGTGCCATCCAGGCATTCAGCCCTTCGCGCAGATCAGCGGTCGGGGCCATGCGGGCGAACTGCTCGGCCTCGACCAGCAAACCTTCGGCGATGCTCTGGTTGAGGCCGCGCGCCACTGCCGTGAGGATGCCGGCAATCGCCAGATCGGAGTGCCGCAGGATACGCCTGGCCAGGCCGATCGCGGCCGGCATCAATTCGGCATGCGGCACAACCTCGTTGACGAGACCCAACTCAAGCGCCCGCGGCGGCGCAAACCAGTCACCGGTCAACAGCAACTCCAGCGCCCGCTTGCGCCCGGCGAGCCTCGGCAGGCGTTGGGTTCCACCGAAGGTCGGCGGCATTGCGAGGTTGATTTCCGGCTTGGCGAACAAAGCGCGGTCACTGGCGATGGCGAGCGGCACCGCCTCGGTGATTTCGCAACCGCCACCAAAGGCAATGCCGTTGACGGCAGCGATGACGGGTTTGCGAAACGCTTCCAGCCTCGCCGTCAGCCGTTGCCCGCGCATGACGAAATCACGCATCGCGACATCCACGCCGAGCGCCACGCTGGCCGAGAACTCATGAATGTCGCCGCCGGCCGAAAACGCCCGCTCCCCTGCACCGGTCAGAATGACCGCACGAACGCTGTCATCGACTTCAATGTCGTCAAGGATCGCAAGCAGGCGATCGATCAGGGCATAGTTCAAGGCGTTGAGCTTCTCCGGCCGATTGAGGGTGAGGATGGCAATCCCATCCTGGGGTTCCTTGAGGACAAGATCGGTCATTGGCTCTTCCTTCTTCATCATGCTGATGACCGGAAGACTATGCCCCTTTCCGCTTGTGTATATTCACTAGTCGGTATACATAAGCTCATGCCTGACACGCAAAGTCCTACACGCAAACGCATTGTCGATGCCGCGACCAGGCTCTTCTATGCCGAAGGAATCGGTCGCGTCAGCGTCGATGCCGTCGCCGAGGAAGCGGGTCTCACCAAGCGCACGCTCTACTACCATTTCAAGAGCAAGGACGACCTCATCGCCGCCTATCTCGATGGCCGCGACCAACCCAATCTGAAGCGGATGGCCGGCTGGTTCGATGCCGCCGAAGGCGGCGCGGATCGCAAGGTCGAGGCGATCTTCACCAATCTGGCGAGGTCCGCTCGTCACCCGAAATGGAAAGGATGCGGCTTCCTGCGCACGGCCGCCGAACTCGCCTCGATGCCCGGACATCCGGCGGTCGAGGTCGGCGCGCGGCACAAGCTGAATTTCGAAACATGGCTGGCCGGCGCCTTGTCGGACCATGGCGTCGGCGAGCCGCCTGCCTTGGCACGCGAGATCGTGCTTTTGATCGACGGCTGCTTTTCGATCATGCTGATCCACCGCAACCCCGATTACATCGAGGCCGCCGGCCGCGCCGCGGCGACGCTGGTGCGGGCGCGGATTTCAGGCAGCCAGGTCTAAAGCGCGACGCGCTTTAAGCCTTTGGTTTTATATCGTTGCCCCAAAACCGGGCCACTTTTGGGCGACATGCATTAGAACCCAAACGCCAGCCATGCGGTGCCGGCGGTCAGCGTTATCAGCGTCAGAGGCAAGCCGACCTTGAAAAAAGCGCCGAACGACAGCGTCGTGCCGGCGGCGCGTGCCTGTTCGGCGACGATCAGGTTGGCGACCGAACCCAGCAGCGTGAAATTGCCGGCCAGTGTCGAGCTCATGGCGACGACCAGCCAGGCGCGCTCGGGGTTTTCCAGGCCGGGTATGAAGGGTCGCAGCGCCAGCACGGCCGGGACATTGCTCATGATGTTGGAAAGCACCGCGGTGAACCCGGACAGGCGCCAGACATCGTCCAGCCCGAGGTTCTTGGCCGAAGCGATCATGTCTGGCGAAAGAAGCGTCTTTTCGGCGCCGGCGACGACCACGAACAGACCGGCGAACATGAACAGCAGCGGCCCGTCGATCTCGCGGTAGATGCGTTCGGGCTTGATGGCGCGGGTGAGCAAGAGGATGGCGCCGCCGATGAGTGCGGCCTTGGTGACAGGCACACCGGCGAAGAAGGCGATTGCCAGCCCGATGCAGACCACCACCGCCTTCAGCACCTGCCCCTTGTGCATGCGGCCACGCGAGACCTCGGGCGTCAGTTGGACCGTTCGGGCGAATTCGGCCCGGTAGACGATGCGGATGATGACAACGACCGCGACGAGGCCGAAAAGGGCGACCGGAGCCAGCGCTGCCGAAAAGGCCGGATAGGAAATGCCCGACAGCGCGCCGATGACCATGTTTTGCGGATTGCCGGTGATGGTAGCGACGCTGCCGCAATTCGACGCAGTGGCGGTGGCGATCAGATAGGGGATCGGGTTGCGCTTGATCACACGGGTGACATGGACGACGATCGGCGCCATGACGAGGCAGATGGCGTCGTTGACCAGGAAGGCGGACAGCACGCCGGTCAGCAGCGTCACCATCACCAAAAGCATGAAGGGGGCGTGCGCGTGCTCAATGGCGACGGCGCCAAGGCCGCGAAAGGCGCCTGACACTTTCAGATGCGCCACCACGATCATCATGCCGAGCAGAAGCGTGATGGTGTCGAAATTGATCGCCTGGTAGGCATCCTCCATGCTGAGCGCGCCGATGGCGATCATCGCGGCCCCGCCGAGCAGCGCGATCCCTGCCCGGTCGAGGCGCAGACCGGGGATGCGGCCAATGGCGACACCGGCGTAAGTCAGGATCAGGATCAGCAGTGCCGCCGCGCCCATCAATGTCATCGATAGAAGTCCTGCCCAGTCTATTTCCGCGCCGAAGCCTGCCACCCACCCGGAGGCCATTCGGGTGCTCACCCTTTAACGCGATGTCGAGCTGGATGCCAAACCGGCCGGGCTGACGGTTTCAGACGCCGGGCTAACGCAAATAGAAATCCAGCCTCTGTCGCACAGCTTGGGAAGAATAGATCTGCTCGAAGGACTGCCGCGCCCTTTTTCCCACTGTCGCCCGCAATGTCGGATCGGCTTTGAGATCGGCAAGGATGCGCAACGCCTGTTCAGTCGTCTCGAACAAGAAACCGTTTTCGCCATGCCTTATGTGGTCGATGTAGCCGCCATGGGAATGGCAGACCACAGGCAGACCGCAGGCCATCGCCTCCAACACGACGCGACCGAAGGTTTCCACATGCCAACCGGTGCGATAATAAAACACGTCGAGTGTCTGCAGAAACTCTTCGGCGGAAAATTGGCCGGGCGGCAACAGCTCGAGTTGCGGATGCGGCATGAGGCTGTCCTTGAGCCCTGTCCCGCCCTGAATCCGCAAGGCTGTGCCCTCGGCCAGCAATGTCTCGTACAGGGGTATGTCATCGGGATGATGTTTGCCCGGCCCATCGCGGCTCAAGCGTCCGACGGTGAACGGACGATCCGAATCCAGACGCCGTGGAGAAAAACGTTCGATCTCGATCGGAGACGGGTGCACGGTGCCTTCGATTTGGAGCAATCGCTTCTGGAAATCAGAAACAAGCACTATCTCGACGGCGGGCCATCCCAGGCTCCGAGGCATGCGCGTGGTAAGGTTGAGAACCTTCGGATGAAGGGTGTTGAAGTCGTAAATCAGCCGGCGCGGCCGTGGGATCAGGTAAGGCCACACCTTGTTGCGCCAATGCGCTCCGAGAAAGACGTAAGTGCCGCCATCCGGAACTTTTCGCGTAAGCGGGGAAATACGACGTATCGGGAATTGCCGCATTAATTCATCTGAAGCCCTCGATGACGCAGCCCAAAGGCGCACTTCCGAATCGGCGCTCAACAGCCGATAGAGTTCCAAAGTCTTGAGATCACTGCCGCCAAAGGGATCCTGAAAGCCGTTGAACAAATGGATCATAATAGCTGTGCTTACCTGACCGTTCCCGCCACATGCCCGCCAGCATCAAAAATCATGATCGCAAGTCGGCCGGAACGCATAGAAACTCAGGAGTCAGAACCGTTTCTACCAACAACGAAACATCGCCAATCCGGGGGAATATACCGTCAAGCGGTTGCCGTCCATGGCCTATCGAGCCGGCATGCTATCCGTAAAGATCGGATTTCCTGCACATGACTGTAAGCTCTGAAAGCGTAGAGGAGCGGTCTGCGCTTCCCGATCCAGTAATCTGCAAGTTTCTGCCATCAATGCACGGTGGCAACCTCGGGCGGAGGCGCCGGAGACGTTCCGGCCGGATCGAAGCTGACTTGATCGCGTCCGTTCGACTTGGCCGTGTAAAGCCTTTTGTCGGCAGCGGAGAAGATTTCCTCATAGGTGATCGGGCCGGTAAAGCTTGTGCCGCCGATGCTGACGGAAAGCGGACAAGGCCTGCCGCCGGGTGAGAATTCCATCTCCCTGATACGCCGGCGGATGCTTTCGGCGACCACCCAGGATTGCGAGGGGTCCACGCCGGGCAGAAACACGCCGAATTCTTCGCCTCCGATGCGGCCGACGATATCGCCGCCACGCAGTTGCCCTTTGATCGCCTGCGCTATCAGTTTGAGCGCCTGGTCTCCGCAATCGTGGCCCAGGCGGTCATTGATCGACTTGAAGTGGTCGGCGTCGATGATCAGCAGCGCCCCCGAACGGGTCTGCTCCTGCTTTCGGGTCTGCTCGAGATAGGCTTCGACCAGCATAGAGAAGGCGCCACGGTTCAGCACCGCCGTCAGGCTGTCTGTCGCGGCGATGATGCTGAGATCGCGCTGCGCGATGGCCAGCTGGCGAATCTTCCACATCAGGAAAAACAGAAACGAGCCGCCCAGCACCAAAGGCAGCAACAAGTCGGTCATCTTCGCCCGCCACACGGCCTCGGGCGAAAGATAGGGGAAATTGAAGGAATCGACGAAGAACGCCACGGCAATGAAGAATGCAGTACCGACTACCGTGACAGCGATCACCCTGCCCCAGCTCGTCGGCGACAGATCGAGCTTCATCCCGTTCAACTCCGTTAGCCGTCGCTACTATGACGCACCAACCCAAACAAATTTATAAGACTTTCCCTCCAATTTCTGTCGGGCGGCGGAATCAAATCCACCCGCCAGCCCCGATCGGTGACTTGCGACGGAGGCTTGCGCAAACGTGCCACAAGACGGCCGCTGAAAGCAGCCATCCTGTTTCAGAGCTTGAAGGCGTGGGCCAATTGCCGGCCGGACAAAGGCAAAACGGCGCGCGAACCAGGCCGCCCGTCGTCAGTTGAGCGTTGACTCACTCAGCGCATCGACGACAAAGGATGCCGCGATCAGGTCGTCGGCATCGAGGCGCAGGGAACCTCCGTCGCCTCCCATGGCTGAAGCCACTTTTTGAAAGGTTTTCATTTCGTATTCCGTGATCCGGGCGTCCTGCATCTTGGCCTTGAGATCGGCGATACGCCGATCCAGAGCCGAAGATATGCCTATTTCTCGCTTCGACATGGCAACACTCCTCCCCACCCTTGTTTGCCTCCCGCCTGTCCACTTTTATATGAGGGTCCTCGAATACAGCGGGCCGAACGCGCTGTGCGCAGGAAGGTTCCGAAAAGGCGGAGTCACGAAATAATACGCTGGCGCCGGGCCGGCTGCCCGAGCCACGCCAACGCCTCATCACCGAACAGAGTTGGACGGCTTGCGGTATTTGCCGCTGTCGGGGCGACCCTGCATGGAGAAAGCTGATTCCGCGATTTTGCTATATCAGCCCTAGCTAATCCTTGACGCCGGCAGATGACGCCCCAGAATCAGTGGCATGGCAATAAAGGTCGGCGACGAAGTGGCGGTCATGGCGACGGTGCTGAAGCGCGTCACGGAAGACCGCGTCAGCGTGTCGATCCCCGGTTACAATTTTCCGCATTCGGTCATTGATCCGGCGACCAGGCTGACCAAGGGCCAGCAGATGGAATTATCCGGCGGGGTTACGCGGATCGACGGCGACAAGGTCACGGTATCGCTCGGGACAATGGTCACAGTGGATAGGGACAAGGTGCGCCTGGTGCAAAGCCACGTCCCGCCGAAGCGAAGGGATCTGAGGATGTGAACAAGCGAAGCTCCACCGTCTCAGGGATCCAGCCCCTTACATCCCAGCAGTGCAGAGCCGCACGAGCGATGCTGAAATGGTCGCAGGTGCGACTCGCCGCGAAGTGCGGCCTCAGCGAAGGAACGATTGGCAGTTTCGAGAGCGGACGAAGGATTCCGAGTTCGGCCAAGCTGGCTGCCATCCGGCGAGGGTTGGAGGCAGCAGGCGTGGTTTTCATCAATCAGAAGGCCGCAGTGACCAAGAGCGGTCCGCCTCGTCAAACTATCGGTGGAACATAATTTAGATATCGCTGTTAGAGCGCAAACGGGAGGCGAGCGATGTTCAAACGTGAAATCGGCATTGTTTCGGACTGGTCGAAATTGGTGGCGGACGATCCTCTGATCGCCGCCGATATAGCCCGGCGTTTTTCTGTGTGCGCTTGCAATGACAACGCCGCCGACGACGACGACGTCCCGTGGCCCGGCACCGAAACCCGAAATCCCGACTTTGCCGGCCTCGCGACACCCGCCGAGTATCCTCGGCCGATCGTGCTTCTAGCGACGATCTATGCGTCGACGGTTTTGGGGGTAACGCTGCTTCTGGCGGCGGCGGTTTGAGCGCACGAGGCCCGATGCCGCTCTCTGAAAGCCCATGTCTCCGGTATAAACCGTAACCTATGTGTCCGGAACGGACCCGAAAGGCTTTGGCGATCCCGACAGGATTCGAACCTGTGACCATCGGCTTAGAAGGCCGGTGCTCTATCCAGCTGAGCTACGGGACCGCTGGCCGGCCTTTGGGCCGGCTGGATATCTTGGCACTGACCGCCGTTCAATGCGTCCAGGGCGTCCTGCGGTCATAGCGGAAATTCTCCGCATAGGAAATCTGGCGGCGCTTGGTCTCTTTCGGCTCTTCGACGCGGAAAGCGAGCCCTTGCTTTTCGGCGTAGGCTACCGCCTCTTCCCGCGTGTCGAAGCTAAGCCTGATCTGGCTTCTCATGTCTGCCGACGTCGTATAGCCCATCAGCGGGTCGATCTTCTTGCGCGTCTCGGGATCGAATTCCAGCACCCAGTGGCCGGTCTTGGCCTTGCCGGACTGCATCGCGGTTTTGGCTGGGCTGAAAATGCGCGCGGACATGGCCACCTCGTTCTTGTGCAAGGCAGCATCGCCACCCTTCGCCCGTCATTACTGCGCAATGCGCACGGCGGCAAGGTTTTTGCTCTCGCAGGTTTTTGCACTTGCCATGCACCACCGAAATGAATAGGCAACAGACCGTTCGGAGTGTAGCGCAGCCTGGTAGCGCATCTGGTTTGGGACCAGAGGGTCGGGAGTTCGAATCTCTCCACTCCGACCATCCCCTCATAGCCCAATGCCCGGCGCAGCCATATGGTCACTTGCTCCGGCTCCGGTCGTGCATCCGTGGCCGGTTCGGCAAACAGGGGTTCAGATGCTTGGAATCGATGCCTGGGTGTCGCTTTTCGGACCGGCCTACTTTGCCTATGCCGGCATCACCGTTCCGTTCATGGTGACGTGGGCAATTGCCTGCGCCGCGCTGGCGATGTGGAACAACCGTGAAAGCCGCAGACAGGCGAGGCAGGCCCCAGGCGCCGTCGTCTCCCGCTCCTGGCGTGTCAGTATCGGAATGTTTGTGCTGGTCGCCGCCGGCTATATCGCCGCCCACTCTGCCGTCTACCTCGCGGTCCGTCATTTCGCCAGAATGTGGCTCTGGGACTGACCTCTCAGCTAAATCTCGAATTCGCCCTGCCCTTCATCCATGGCGTTGACGGTTTCGGCTGCCAGCGCCCTGGTGATCGGCGTCTTGCGTTCGAGCGCGGTCCGGTCGAGCCGCTCCACCACACGCATCGCTGTCGCCAGCGAGCGCTCGATACGGCGGACCAGATACTGCACGACATGCGGTTCGACCTCGATCTGACGGTCGGCGAACAGTTTCGTGATGACCCCGGCGAGCAGGAGATCGTCGGGCTCATGAATTTCCACTGTCGCCGCCGCTTTCAGCCGTGAGGCGAGGTCAGGCAGCGTGACGCGCCAGGCGGACGGGAAGCGGCGCGCCGTCAGGAGCAGCGTCGACCCGGCACCACGCACCGCATTGATCAGATGGAACAGGCCCTGTTCATCGACCGCGCCGGTATCGACATCGTCGATCAGTGCCGGCCGCGCGCCGAGATTGGCAATGCTGTCGCCGATGCGCCTGGCGTCGACCGCCACCGCATTGGCACGGGCGCGCCAGATCGAGGCCAGATGCGTCTTGCCCGAACCCGCGGGACCGGCCAGCACCACCACCGGCGATGGCCAGTCCGGCCAGCGGTCGACCAGCGCCACCGCCTGGTTGTTGGTGCCGGAGACGACGAGTTCGTCGCGCGAATAGCCGGTGCCATGGCCGAGGTCGAGCGGCAACTGGCGTGGCGGGTCGGTTGGCTGGGCGGTCACTTCAGCGACGCGGTTGCGTGCGGTGGCCGCCGCCGCGATCGGCCGGGAGCTGCGGCACAGGTGCCGCGCCGCGGCCCTTGTAGAGCGGCGATTCGAGATAGCGGGCAATGGCGAACCGCACCAGCACGGCGACGGCCGCAGAAGCCGGCACCGCGATCAACAAGCCGACGAAGCCGAACAGCGCACCGAAGGCAAACAGCGAAAACATCAGCCATACCGGGTGCAGGCCGACGCTCTTGCCGACCAGCCGCGGCTGCAGGATGTTGCCCTCGATGAACTGGCCGATGAAGAACACGACCGCGACCGCAACGATCATCGTCCAGTCCGGCCAGAACTGGACGAAGGCGACGCCGACGGCCAGCACCAGCCCGGTCAGCGAGCCGACATAGGGGATGAAGGAAATCAGCCCGGCGAACAGGCCGATGAGGATGCCGAAATTCAGTCCGGTCAGCGTCAGCCCGGTGGCATACATGGCGCCCAGCACCAGGCACAGCGTGCCCTGGCCGCGCACGAAGCCAGCCGTGGCGGTGTTGATGTCACGAGCGATGGCGCGCACGGTCTGGACGTTGTCGCGCGGCACCCAACCGTCGATGACCGCCACCATGCGGTCCCAGTCGAGCAGCATGTAGAAGGCGACCACCGGCGTCACCACGAACAGGCTGACCACCGAGACCAGCGCCATGCCGGAGCTCCACAGCGAGGTGAACACGGTGGTGATCAGGCCGAAGCCCGAGGTCAGCAGCGAATTCAGCCCGTCGCGCAAGCTATTGGCGTTGACGCCGAACTTCTGTTCCAGCCATTTCGGATCGAACGAGGTGATCAGGCTTTGCAGCCGGGTCAGATATTCCGGCAATTTGCCGGCGAAATCGGCCATCTGCGTGGCCAGAACCGGAATGAGGATGACAAAGGCCAGCACCAGCACGATGAGGAAGGTGATGAGGATGACCACCGTCGCCATGAAACGGGACAGGCCGAGCCGCTGCAGCCGGTCGGCAACGGGATCGAGGAAATAGGCCAGCACCATGCCGGCGACGAAGGGCAGCAGGATGGCGCTGAAAACATAGAGGAAAAGCGCCAGCAGCGCGGCACCGGCCAGCCAGAAGAAGATCTGCCGGCGAAAGGTCGCGGATGCGGCGATGTCGGCGGCCGCGGCCTCGATCGCTGCCGCTTCTGTCTCAGATGTCCGGAGTGGAGCCTTCGCCATAGCCGCTCATGTGCCTCAGCCAAGTCACGAGATAGGCTGCGGCCGAAGCCACGGTCAAGACCCCGGACAGCAATATGAGGGCTGACCTCAGCGGGTCGAGGTGAACGTCAAGGGCAAGTTCTCCCAGCACAAGCGCGGCCAGCACGATCTGGATCGCGGTGTTGGCCTTCGACACGAACAACGGTTTCATCTCGACCGGATGGGTCATGACGGCGGACAACACCACCGCGCAGACGATCAACGCGTCGCGCGACACCATGATGACGACAAGCCACAGCGGCAATTGCCCGATGAAGCTCATGACCACGAACACCGAAACCAGCAGCAGCTTGTCGGCCACCGGGTCGAGATACGCGCCGAGCGTGGACTGCTGGTTGAAACGGCGGGCGATGAACCCGTCGACGCCGTCGGAAATGCCGGCGACGAGGAACCCGGCAAAAGCCCAGTCCCAGCGCGCCTGCAGCATCGCCAGCACCACCGCCGGCACCAGGATAAGGCGCAGGATGGTGATCAGGTTTGGGATGGTCAAATGCTTGGCACCTCCTCTTGGTCGGAGATAGATGATGAAGATAGCGGGTGGCAACAAGAGAGAAGCTGCCGATCTCCCGCACGGGAGAGCGGCTTTCAGCTTGGCTTTCGCCAATCACGAGCGCCTATACGCGCGCCCTGTCCACGGTTTTATGGGCCGAAATGGCCGTTATCCTTGCGGACAGAAACCGTTCATGCGAAGAGCCCGCGACAAGGAAAATTGTTGAACGGGCACCAGAAATGAGCAAGCGCGACGTGAACAAGCGCAAGAACGGGCTCACCTATGCCGAGGCCGGTGTCGATATCGACGCGGGCAATCTCATGGTCGAGAAGATCAAGCCGCTGGTGCGCGCGACGCGCCGGCCGGGCGCCGACGGCGAGATCGGCGGTTTCGGAGGCCTGTTCGACCTCAAGGCCGCGGGCTTTACCGACCCGGTGCTGGTGGCGGCCAATGACGGCGTCGGCACCAAGCTCAAGATCGCCATCGATGCCGGCAAGCACGACACGATTGGCATCGACCTCGTCGCCATGTGCGTCAACGACATCGTCGTGCAAGGTGCCGAACCGCTGTTCTTCCTCGACTATTTCGCCACCGGCAAGCTCGATCCCGACCAGGGTGCCGCGATCGTCGGCGGCATTGCCGAGGGCTGCCGCCAGGCCGGCTGCGCGCTGATCGGCGGCGAGACGGCCGAGATGCCCGGCATGTATCACGGCAATGATTACGACCTGGCCGGCTTTGCGGTGGGCGCCGCCGAACGCGGCCAATTGCTGCCCACCGACGATATTGTCGAAGGCGACGTGCTGCTGGGCCTGGCTTCCTCCGGCTTGCACTCGAACGGATATTCGCTGGTGCGCCGCATAGTCGCCGTCAGCGGTCTGTCGTGGAGCGATCCGGCGCCGTTCAACGACGAGGCCACTCTGGCCGAGGCGCTGCTCGAGCCGACCCGCATCTACGTCAAGTCGATTCTCAAGGCGATCCGCAACACGCATGGTATCAAGGCGCTCGCCCACATTACCGGCGGCGGCTTCCCGGAAAACATCCCGCGCGTGCTGCCCAAGGATTTTTCGGCCGAACTCGACCTCGAGGCGATCGACGTTCCTGCGGTGTTTTCGTGGCTGGCCAAGACCGGCGGCGTGGCGCCGGAAGAGATGATGCGCACCTTCAATTGCGGCATCGGCATGATTCTGGCAGTCGCATCCGGTCAGGCAGCACAGGTCGCCGCCGTGCTGCAGGAGGCCGGCGAGACGGTGGCGCCGATCGGCCGCATCGTGCCGCGCCGCGACGCCGGCGTCATCTATCGGGGCTCGATCGGCCTATGAACGCGCAGAGGAAACGCACCGTCGTCCTGATCTCGGGGCGCGGCTCCAACATGACCGCGCTGATTGCCGCGGCCAGCGACCCGGCGTTCCCGGCCGAGATCGTCGGTGTCATTTCCGACAAGGCGGACGCCGCCGGGCTCGGCATCGCCAGAGCGCGCGGCATCGCCACGCAGGTCGTCTCGCGTGCCGACCATGGCAGCAAGCAGGCGCATGACGCCGCAATAGACGCGGCGCTCGCGGCCCTCAACGCCGAGATCGTGGCGCTGGCCGGCTATATGCGCATCCTCACCCCCGGCTTCGTCCAGAGATGGCAGGGCCGCATGATCAACATCCACCCTGCCCTGCTGCCGGCGTTCAAGGGGCTCGACACCCATGTGCGCGCACTGGCCGCCGGCATCCGCATCCATGGCTGCACCGTGCACTTCGTCACCTCCGAGATGGATGACGGTCCGATCATCGCACAGGCGGCCGTGCCGGTGATGGTCGGCGACACCGCCGATACTTTGGCAGCCCGCGTGCTGAAGGCCGAGCACCGGCTCTATCCGCTGGCATTAGGACTGGTTGCCGAAGGCAAGGCGCGCATGGAGGCCGGCCGCACCGTGCTTGCCCACTTCGCCGACGATGCCGACAACGGCACTTCGGTGGTGATGGCCCCCGACCCGCTGCGCGAGGAAACCGACCTCGAGCATCTGGCGCGCATCACGCCGTGAGGCGAGAGCGTGACGATGAAACAGCTTCTCCTGCTTCGTCACGCTAAATCCAGCTGGGACGACCCTGGCCTTGATGATTTCGACCGGCCTTTGGCCGAACGCGGATCGAGGGCAGCCCGGTTGATGGGGCGCGAACTTGCGGCGCGCGGCTGGCTGCCGGACCTGGCGCTGGTGTCGCCGGCGCTGCGCACCCGTGAGACTTGGCGGCTGGTGGCGGCGGAGCTGCCCGTCCAGCCCCGGATCGCATTCGTCGAGGCGCTTTACGATGCTTCAGCGGCGGATATTCTGAGCCAGATTGGTCAGACCGACGCTTCAAGCGGCAGCTTGCTGGTAATTGGCCACAATCCGGGCTTGGAACAGTTGGCCAGACAGCTTGCCGGGCCGGGGTCGGAGGCCAAGGCGCTCGCGAGACTTGAAGAAAAATTCCCGACGGCAGCCCTGGCACGCTTCGCTTTCGAAGGTGACTGGTCCGGCCTGTCGAGCGCCCCGCTGACGCATTGTGTGCACCCGAAGGATTTGGGCTAGAATTCGGGCGCGGCGGGCAAGCTGCCACCCGGCAGACTTCGAACCAACGGTTCATGCCGACTGCGCCAAATCGGCTGCTCAAACGATGCCCCGATTGTTGCTGGTTCCATAAAAAACAAGAGCGGCGGGCAAAGCCCACCGCTCTTTGTGGTCGCAGACTTCAGAAAATCAACGACCCCAGATGCCCTGGCCCGACTGAGCCGGCACCTTGGCATTGGCATCACCCTGCGTCTTTACAGACTTCGGGATCGAGCCGGTGTGCGTGGTGTCGACGTTGGACACGGACTGGTTCGCAACCGGCTGGTTGGCATTGTAAGAGCCATAATTGTCGCTGCCGGCAAAAGCAGTGCCCGTGGCAACGAGGATGGCGGCGGCGGCAAGAGCGATCTTGGTCATTTTAGTTACTCCAGTATTTCTTTGTTCTGTCCGTCTAGTGGCGTGCCCTTGGGAGGAATTTCGCGTTGCTCGGACCACCCCGAGATGGGTTTGCCCTGCCGCGGATTCCAATCACGAAGATGTTCCTCCGCAGCTTGAATCCGGGCCTTGAAATTTGGCACAGGCCCTCGGCGGTGAGTTTTTTATTCATTAGAATCAAATAATTATGAGAAATCGCCAGCGCATGACGCTATCATTCGATGAGCCGACGTTCACCCAACATGGACGGTCCGTCAATGATAATCGAACCGAACGGTTCGGTTTTATCCATGGTAGGCGAATTCAGGCTGCTCAAACGCGGCGGCAGCAGGCCGTCTGCTATTTGCCTTGCGGCTGGATCGATACTATCGATTGTTCCTGAGTATGCATTTGTACGCTGCCAGCCGCATCCTCCGAAACGCGGTGGCAGCTTCCCAGGACAGCGATAGATATGCGGCTGCTGCTCGTCGAAGACAATCGCGAACTGGCCGACTGGCTGGGCAAGACCCTGCGTCAGGCGAACTATGTCGTCGACGTCGTCCATGACGGCGAGGATGTCGAGCACGCGCTGGCCGCCGGTGACCACGCGCTTATCATCCTTGACCTGGCATTGCCTCGCATGGGCGGCCTGGAAGTGCTGCGCATGCTGAGGGCGCGCGGCAATGCGGTGCCGGTGATTGTATTGACCGCCAATGCCAGCCTCGACGGTCGAGTCAAGGGCCTCAATGAGGGCGCCGACGACTATCTGGCGAAACCATTCCAGATCGAGGAACTGGAGGCGCGCATCCGCGTGCAGCTGCGCCGCGCCAATGACCGCACCGCGCCCGTCGTTGCTTGCGGCGATCTTGTCTTCGACACCAACACGCGATTGTTTTCGCTCGCCGGCGAAACGCTGGGGCTGACGCCGCGCGAACACGCGGTACTGGAACAATTGATGGTCAAGGCGGGACGCACAGTGAGCAAGGCGGCGCTGTCGGCGGCGATATACGACTTCGAGACCGACGCCGACCCCAGCGCCATCGAGATCTATGTGCACCGTGTACGCAAGAAGCTCGAAGGGTCTCGGGTTCAGATCGCCACCTTGCGTGGTCTTGGCTACCTGCTGCGCCATGAGGATTAGCAGCCTCCGTTTGCAGTTGCTGGCCTGGGTGGTGCTGCCGCTTGCGGGGCTCGCCACCATCAACCTATGGACCAGTCACCGCAGCGCGCTGGCGACCGCCGATCTGGTCACGGACCGAATGCTGCTCGGTTCGGCACGCGCGATTGCCGAACAGGTCGCCATAGTGGATGGCGTTCTCGATGCCACGGTGCCGCCGGCGGCAATCGAGATGTTCGACACCGGTGATCGCGACAGCGTCTATTATCATGTCGAGACGGCTGGCGGGCGTTTGCTGACCGGCTACCCCGACCTGCCCGAGGATACGAGGCAGCCGAGCGTGGAAGCGGTCTATCGTGACCAAGCGCTGCGGCTGCTGACGTTCAGTCATGCGGTGGTCGGCGCCGGTCCCGATTCACCTATAACGGTCACCGTGGGCGTCACGATGGCTGGGCATGATGCGATGGTGAAACGGCTGTGGCTCAGCGCCTTCGCCCAGCAACTGGCCCTGGTGGCCATTGCCGGCATCTTCGTGCTGCTCGGCCTGCGTCGCGGCCTGGCGCCGCTGATAAGGCTGCGCGACGCGGTGCGCTCGCCACGCCGCAGCGACCTCGATCCCATTGAAGCGCCAGGTGCGCAAAGCGAGATCCGCCCGCTGATCGATGCGCTCAACGCCTATATGGAGCGCGTGCGGGCGCAGATGGCGGCACAGCGCCGATTCATCGCCAATGCGGCGCACCAGTTGCGCACACCGCTGGCGCTGCTGTCGACGCAGGCGAGCTACGCGCTTCGCGAAACTGTCCCCGACGCACGCCAGGAAGCGCTGGTCGCGCTGCAGACAAGCTCCGGCAAGCTGGCGCGATTGGCCGAACAGTTGCTCACCCTGTCACGCGCCGAACCGGGCAGTCGGCGGCCGCGCGCCGACCACGTCGACCTGACCGAAGCCGCTCGGCACGTTCTGGAAACGCATGCGCCAATAGCAATCGGTCGCAACATCGATCTCGGCCTCGAGGAGGCCGGACCTGTGCCGGTTATCGGCGACGGCACCATGCTGCGCGAGATGATCGTCAATCTTGTCGATAACGCACTGCGCTACACCCGGGCCGGCGGCAGCGTCACGGTGAAGTTGGCGGCCACCGACGGCGAAGCCGTGCTGACAGTCGACGATGACGGGCCCGGCATTCCGGCGGACGAACGCGACCACGTATTCGAACGCTTCTACCGCATCGTCGGCTCGACCGAGGAAGGCAGCGGGCTCGGCCTCGCCATCGTGCGCGAGGTTGTCGAAAATGCCGGCGGCCGCGTCACCCTTGGAGATGGCGCGACCGGCGGTCTGGTGGTCGAGGTCAAGTTGCCTTTGGCCTGATCAATCAGGTCCCCTGTTCGTTGAACGGAGCCGGCCGCCACTTGACGACATAGTTCTCGAAGCGGGTGATGATGAACTCCACCACCAGCGCCATCACCGCCAGGATGATCATGGCGGCAAAGACGCCATTGGCATTGAAGGCGCCCTGCGCTGTAGAGATCAGCAGGCCCATGCCTTGCTTGGCGCCGAGGAATTCGCCGACCACCGCGCCGACCAGCGCAAAACCGAAGCTGACATGCAGGCTGGCCAGGATCCAGCTCATCGCCGACGGGATGATGACGGTGCGTGTGATCTGGAATGGCGAGGCGCCGAGGATCTGGGCGTTGGCGATCATCGCCCGGTCGGCTTCGCGTACACCCTGAAAGGCATTGGCGAAGACGACGAAGAACACCATCACCACGGCGAGCGCCACCTTGGACGCCATGCCGAGGCCGAGCGCGATGATGAACACCGAACCCAGCACGACTCGCGGCACCGAATTGGCGATCTTGATGTAGATGGAAAAGACGTCCGCCAGCAGCCGGTTACGGCCAAGGATGATGCCTGCGGCGATGCCGCCGACCGCGCCGATGACGAAGCCGAGGAATGTTTCCTCGAGCGTCACATAGATCTGCAGCCAGAGCGGACCTTGCGACGTGCCTTCGGTGACCCACACCCGGATCTGGTCCCGGATGCCGGACGGGCTGGCGAAGAAGAACGGATCGATGATGTTGTAGTCGGCACCGAGTTCCCACAGGCCGAGGAAGACGACCAGGATAGCCAGGCGCAGGCCGATGACCAGCACATGACGGCGGCGCAGCCGCGCCTTCGCCCGACCTTCGGCAACGGCGATGGAGGCATCGCGGACGGCGGCCTGAGAAGTGGTGGTGGGAGAGATGGCGGTCATGGCGGTGTCTCCTCTCAGAGCAATTCCAGAAAAAGTGACAAGCGGTTTTCCGTCCGGAATTTCGAAAAACAAAACCATTAGAGCGGGTCCGCGACCCGCTCTAATGGCCGGTTTGCAAAGTGCGGCTCTGGCCGAGCTGCACTTCCTCGCGCAGGTCGTTCCAGATCACCTTGGCGATCTCAACGAATTTCGGATCGTATCGGATGTCGGCCATAACGCGCGGACGCGGCAGGTCGATGCGGTAGACGCTCTTGACCGTGCCCGGTCCCGCCGTCAGCACATAAACCTTGTCGGCCAGTGCCACCGCCTCCTCCAGGTCGTGGGTGACGAACACGACGGAAGACTTCTGCTCCGACCACAGGCCCAGCAGTTCGTCCTGCATGGCGGTGCGCGTCTGCATGTCGAGCGCACTGAAGGGCTCGTCCATCAGCAGGATCTTGGGCTGGTTGATGAAGGTCTGGGCGAGTGCGACGCGCTTGCGCATGCCGCCGGATAGCTGGTGCGGATAGTGCTTTTCGAAGCGCCCAAGGCCGACACGGCCGATCCAGTCACGCGCCCGCTCATAGGCCTGCGCCTTGGGCGTGCCGCGATAGAGCGGACCGGCGGCGACATTGTCGATGACGCTGCGCCACGGAAACAGCGCATCGGCCTGGAAGACGAAGCCGATGTCGCGGCTGATGTCGTTGACGGGATTGCCCATGACCCGGACATTGCCTGTCGTCGGCCGCAACAGGCCGGTGACGAGGTTGAGCGTCGTCGACTTGCCGCAGCCGGTCGGCCCGACGACGCAGGCGAATTCGCCGCGCGCCACGGTCATGGTGAAATCGCGGATCGCCGTCATCATGTGGCCGTCCGGTGTGACGAAGCGCAGTGTCACATCGTCGATGGCGATCGCGGCATCGGCTGGCGGCGCGGCCCGAGACAGTCTCTCGGCCGCCATGGGTTGCAGTTGCATGGCACTCTCCTGTCGCAATGGGGAAGGAGCCACAGCGCGGCCGCGGGTCTCCAGATGGTCCGGCAAGGGCTGTGCCGCTGCCGGTTTGATTTAGGCAAACGGCGCAAGCTATTGTTCTTCGATGGACGAAGACGGGAAGCCCGCACCGTTGGGGACGAGGCTATTTGGCGGCGTCGACGAATGCCGTTGTGTAGGTCTTCGACAAGTCGATCTGCTTACCCTGCAGGCTCTTGGAGAATGTCGAGAGGACCTTGAGCACGGTCGGCGGGCCGTCGGCCGGCATGCGGCCGTCCGGCGTGAACATCGCCTTGCCGCTGGCCAGCCCCTGCACGTAGAGATCCCTGTTGCCGGCGTAATAGTCCTTCGGCATCTTGTCGGCGATCTCCTCGGCCGAATGGGTGGCGATGAACTTCATCGTCATGACGAAGGCATTGGCGAGCTTCTGTGCCTCATCCTTGTGGTCTTCGAGCCAAGCGGACTGGACGTAGAAGGACGCCGCCGGATAGGGACCGCCCAGCGCTTCCTTGGTCTTTTCCGGGGTGCGCATATCGACCAGGACATTGGCCTCGCCGGTCTTGAGCAATTGGGCAATGGTCGGCTCGGTGGTCATGCCCGCCTGGATCTGATCCTGCTTGACGGCGGCGATGAAGGTGTTGCCGGCGCCGACCGGCAGCAGCGTATAGTCGCCGGGCTTCAGGCCGTTGCGCACGGCCAGATACTGGCTGAGGAAATCGGTCGACGAGCCGAGGCCGGTGACGCCAAGCGTGGCCCCCTTGAAGTCGGCCGGCGACTTGATCTCGGGGTGCTTGGCAGAGACCAGCTCGACCTCGCCCGGCGCCTGGCTGAATTGGACGATCGACTGGATGTACTTGCCCTTCGACTGCAGGTCGACGGTGTGGTCGTAGAAGCCGACGACGCCCTGCACGGCGCCGGCCAGCAATTCATTCTCGGCCTCGACGCCGGCGCGCGAGTTGACCAGTTCGACATCGAGCCCCTGATCCTTGAAGTAGCCGAGTTGCTGGGTGAGCACGGCCGGCAGATAGATCTGCTTTTCCATACCGCCGACGATGATGGTGATCTTGTCGGCCGCCGATGCCGCCGTGGCACCCGTTGCGGCGATGGCCAACGCCAGCGCCGCTGAACGCAAGGCGCACTTCGAGATGATACCTGTCACGAAACTTCCTCCACCTGGGCGGCGCGCCGAAAGGCTGCGCCGCATTTCCTCCTCACCGGCCACCAGGGCCGGTCACGCGGTGAACACCGCGGCCCCCGTCATGGCATGCCCAAGCTTTCAGCTGGCTTTCAGCCGTTCGATGAGTGGAAATAGACGAAATCAGGCGGGACTGCTCATCACGAGGCGTTGAACCCAAGCACGTCGCGCATGTCATATTCGCCGGGCGGACCTCCAGCCACCCAGAGTGCCGCGGCGATGGCGCCACGGGCGAACATGACGCGGTCGCCGGCCGCATGCGACAAGGTCATAATCTCGCCGTCGGCACAGAAGCTCACGCTGTGTTCGCCGATGATGCTGCCGCCACGCAGCACCGCAAAGCCGATCTCACCGGGAGGCCGCGCGCCAATGGTGCCATCGCGTGCACGCCTTGCGACCGTGTCCAGGTCGATGCCGCGTCCGCCGGCTGCGGCATGGCCCAGCATCAACGCCGTTCCCGATGGCGCATCGACCTTGTGGCGATGATGCGTCTCGACAATCTCCACGTCCCAGTCATCGGGATCGAGTGCCCGCGCCGCCTGCTCGACCAGCCCGACCAGCATGTTGAGCCCGAGCGAAAAGCTGCCGGAGCGCACGATGGCAATCGTTTTCGCGGCGTCGGTGATAGCAGCCGATTCAGCAGCATCGAAGCCCGTCGACCCGATGACCAGGGACGGCCCGCCGCGCTCGGCGCAAATGCTGGCCAGATCAGCCGAGGCAGCCGGCGTGGTGAAGTCGATGACCACGTCGGCCACGGCAAGCGCCTCGTCACGGCTCACCAGACCTTCGCCGACACTGCCCGGCCGGTGGAAGCGGGCGGCGAGCGCCAGCCGCGCGTCGCCCTGCACGGCGTCCGCCATCTCGCGGCCCATGCGGCCCAGCGCACCCGCGACGGCGACCCTGACCGGTGTTTTCGACATGGCGCTATCCCGCGGCTATTTATTTCCACATGCCGCGCATGCGCGCGCCGATGTCGACGCGCACCTCCGGCCGGGCCGCCCTGCCCTGTGCCGCCTGCGCGCTCGGCCATGACACCTGCTGGAACGCAGCCAGGATCGAAGGAGGGATGAAGCGGGTGCGCGAGGCATAGAGATGGCGGTCGCCGCGCGCCGCCTGGCCATGTGGAAAGAAACGCTGCGGCATGACCAGGTTGAGATTGTCCTTGGCCCGCGTCATCGCCACGTAGAGCAGGCGGCGCTCCTCCTCGATGTCTTCCTTGGTGCCGACACCGAGATCGGCCGGGATACAGCCGTCGACCGTGTTGAGCACGAAGACGTTCTTCCATTCCTGGCCCTTGGCCGAATGGATGGTCGACAGGATCAGATAGTCCTCGTCGCGATGCGGGGGCCCGGCCTGGTCGCTGGTGGCGTCCGGCGGATCGAGCGTCAGTTCTGTCAGGAAGCGTTCGCGCGAGGCGTAGCCCGAGCCGATCTGCTCGAGTTGCAAGAGATCGGCGCGGCGCGTCGTTGCATCCTCGTGGATGCGTTCCAGATGCGGCTCGTACCACAGCCTGATCTGTTCGAGATCAGCAGGCCATTTGGCGCCGGCGCGCAGGCCGGAATAGAGCGAGACGAAGCCCGGCCAGTCATCGGCGGCGCGTTGCGGCGGACGCCAGCCGGCCAGCCCCATCGCCTCATCCAGCGCCGTCATCATGGTCTCGACAATCTGCGCGGCGGCCGAAGGGCCGATGCCCGGCATCAGCTGCAGCACGCGGAAGCCGGCGACCCGGTCGCGCGGGTTCTCGGCGAAGCGCAGCACCGCCAACACGTCCTTGACATGGGCGGCATCGAGGAATTTCAGCCCGCCGAACTTGACGAAGGGAATGTTGCGCCGCGTCAACTCGATCTCCAGCGGGCCGCTGTGGTGCGAGGCGCGAAACAGCACCGCCTGTGATTTCAGTGCCGTGCCGGCCTCGCGCTCGGCCAGGATGGTATCGCAGACGAAATTGGCCTGCTCGACCTCGTCGCGCACGCTCACCAGTTTTGGCCTGTCGGTCGACTTGCGCTCCGACCACAGGTTCTTGGTGAAGCGCTCCGAGGCTTCGCCGATCACCGCATTGGCGGCCGCCAGGATGGTTTCGGTCGAGCGGTAATTGCGCTCCAGCATCACGACGTCGGCGGCTTGCGCGAACTGGTTGGGGAAGTCGAGGATGTTGCGCACCTCGGCGGCACGGAACGAATAGATCGACTGCGCATCGTCGCCCACCACCGTCAGCCCGGCGCCGTCGGGTTTCAGCGCCATCAGGATCGAAGCCTGCAAGCGGTTAGTGTCCTGGTACTCATCGACCAGCACATGATCGAAACGCCCGCCCAGATGCGCTGCTATCTCGGGCTCCGCCGCCATCTGCGCCCAGTAGAGCAGCAAATCGTCGTAATCGAGCACGTTTTGCGCCTGCTTGGCCTCGACATAACCGGCGAACAATTGTTTCAGCTGCTCCGCCCAGCCGGCGCACCAGGGAAAAGCGGAACCCAACACCTCGTTGAGCGGCGCCTGTGCGTTGACGGCGCGCGAATAGATGGCAAGGCAGGTGCCCTTGGTGGGGAAACGCGCTTCCGTCTTCGAGAAGCCGAGTTCGTGGCGGACCAGATTCATCAGGTCCGCGGAATCCTCGCGATCATGGATGGTGAAGGCAGGGTCGAGGCCGATCTCCAGCGCATAGTCGCGAAGCAGCCGCGCGCCGATGCCGTGAAAGGTGCCGGCCCAGGTCAGCGCATCGGTGATGACAGCTGCATCGCGGCCGAGCACTTCGCCGGCGATACGCTCCACGCGCCTGGCCATTTCGGACGCGGCGCGGCGCGAGAAAGTCATCAGCAGGATGCGGCGCGGGTCGGCCCCCTTGACGACCAAATGTGCGACGCGGTGAGCCAGCGTGTTGGTTTTGCCCGAACCCGCGCCGGCAATGACCAGCAGCGGACCGGCGATCTGGCCGTCGCCGTGCTCGACGGCCTGGCGCTGGGCATCGTTGAGCCGGGCGAGATAGGCAGGCTGGACGGTCGGGTCCCGAAAGGTCGAATCAGCAGTGGCGAGGTTCATTGCCCATCAAGCATCGTTTCTGCTTTGTTCGCAATATCGATGCGGGGCAAACCCAACCCAAACAGATCGAGGACCGGTCCGGCGGAAGGGATCGCGCCTAGCGTTGCGGATCGACACCCATGTCGGCCGACTGCCGCCGCAAGGTCTCGCGATCATGCTTCGACGGCGGCAACAGCAGCGGGTCGACCGTATCGGGCACGTTTTCGACCATCTTCCTGGCGATGCGATAAGTGACATAGGCGAAGGCGCCGGCGACGAGCAGACGGAACATAGTGCAACACTCCTTTGGAGCAGAACCAACCGGGGAAACCGCCTTTGGTTCCCTTGCCAATCGTCCACGCGCGCAGTCGAAGATGGAGGGCGGTTTCGCCAGCGCTCCCCGATGCATTCTCGAGGCAACCGGAAGCGGAACTTGGCCTTTGCGAGGTTCGCGTGCTGCCGCAACCCGCTGTGGCGTCCCGGACGGACTTTTGGGGAAGAAGGCCGGCGCCGCTTGGGAGGAGTGAAGCGCCGGCCAAGCGGATAATTAGGTCCGCCGCACAGGTAAGGCTAGCTGAGTCTTTCCCCTGCGTCATCGGCGGATTATCTTTGTTAAAAGCGTACCGAGGCGCACTGCCCTATCGGTCGCCGGTCCGTCACAAGCTTGTCCTGGCCAGCATCCCGGCAATCTCCTTCATCTTCCCGCCTCGCCGCCCAATCGTTGCCTGACCAGCGCGACATGGAAATTCGTGCCGAACAACAGCCCGTCATCGTCGAAATCGTAGCTGGAATTGTGCAGCGGCGCCGAGCCCTCGCCATTGCCGAGGAAGACGAAGCAGCCCGGCACATGGTCGAGGAAGCGGGCGAAGTCCTCGGAGGCGGTCATCGGCTCGCGGGCGACGGCGATGTTGCCGGGTTCGAAGACCTGCCTTGCGGCGGCAAATGCGGCATCGACCAGTTCGGCATCGTTGCGCAGCGGCACGAACTCCCTGCTGTAATTGACCTCGGCCGCGACATTGTAGGCGGCAGCGGTGCCCTGCGTAATGATGCGCATCTGCCGCTCGATCTCGGCGCTGACCTCGGGGCGGAAGCTGCGCGCATCGCCGAGGATGCGGGCAAGGCTGGGCAGAGCGTTGCGGGTGCCATCGGTGATCAGCTCGGTCACCGAAACCACCGATATGTCGGCCGGGCTCAGCCGGCGCGAGACGATGGTCTGCAGATTGGTGACCAGCGCGCAGGCGGCGACCAGCGTCTCATTGCCCGCATGCGGCCGCGCGGCATGGCCGCCGAGCCCTTTGAGCACGATCTCGAAGATATCCTCGGCCGACATTATGGGGCCGGCACGGGTCTCGAAATACCCGATCGGCAAGCCGGGCATGTTGTGCAGGCCGAAGATCTCGTCGAAGGGAAAGCGCTGCATCAGCCCATCGTCGAGCATGGCGAGTGCGCCCCTGCCCCATTCCTCGGCCGGCTGAAAGACGAAGCGCACGGTGCCGTCGAAACCGCCCTCACCTGCCAGCAGCTTTGCCGCGCCGAGCAGCATGGTGGTGTGGCCGTCATGGCCGCAGGCATGCATGATGCCAGGATTGCCGGATCGGTAGGATGCGTCCGATTGCTCTGATATGCGCAGTGCATCCATGTCGGCCCTGAGCGCAATCGCCCGGTTGCCGCTGCCGCGCGTCAGCGTGCCGACGACGCCGGTGCCGCCGACGCCTTCGGTGACATCATCGAGGCCGAACTCACGCAATTTAGCGGCGACGAAGGCTGCGGTACGCTTCTCCTCGAAACCGAACTCGGGATGCGCATGCAGATCGCGCCGCCAGAAAATCATTTCCTGCTTCAGCGCATCGCGATCGAGTTCAGACATTTCTTTGCCCCTTCTGACCTACTTTGCCAGTTGCGCGGCCACATCAAGCAGGATGTTGGCGCCGGCAACAAGCTCGGCGTCATCGGTGTGTTCGCGCGGACTGTGGCTGATGCCACCGGCGCTCGGCACGAAGATCATGGCCGCCGGTGCGATGCGCGCCAGCATCTGCGCATCATGGCCGGCGCCTGACGTCATGCGCCGGACACCGAGGCCACGGTTTTTCGCGGCGGCCTCGATCAGCTCGACGATGCGCAGGTCGAAGATCACCAGTTCGAAGCGGGCCAGTTGCTCGACCGAGATCTTCACGTTCTCATCGATGGCAAGCTGCTCGAGATAGGCGGCAAGCGCCGCCTCCTCCGCCTGCAGGCGCTGTTCGTCGGGGTCGCGCAGATCGATGGTGAAGACGGCGCGCGAGGGAATGACGTTGATGGCATTCGGCTCGAAGCGGATCGTACCCACGGTCGCCACCGTCGGCGCGTTCGAGGCTTTGATCCGGTCGAGCAGGAAGGTGATGATCCGGGCGGCGGCGTGGCCGGCATCGTTGCGCATCAACATCGGCGTGGTGCCGGCATGATTGGCGACGCCCTCTATGGTGATACGCTGCCAGGAGATGCCCTGCAGATTCTCCACCGCGCCGATCGGCACGCTTTCACGCTCCAGCACCGGCCCCTGTTCGATGTGCAGTTCGAGATAGGCGTGCGGCTTGAGGAAGCCGGGCTCCCGGTCGCCGGCATAGCCGATGCGGGCGAGTTCCTGCCCCAGCACGCTGCCGTCCGTGCCGACGGCCGCCAGCACCGTTTCGGCATCGATGCCGCCGGCGTGGACCAGCGAGCCCATCATGTCGGGCGTGTAGCGTACGCCCTCCTCATTGGTGAAAGCGGCGACCGCGATCGGGCGCGACGGCGAAAAGCCTGTCGCCTTGAGCGTCTCGATCACTTCCAGCCCGGCAAGCACCCCGTAGCAGCCGTCATAGATGCCGGCATCGATGACGGTGTCGATATGCGAGCCGATGAGCAGCGGCGCCTGCCCGATACTTTCCGGGCTTTGCCAGGTGCCGAATATGTTGCCGACCCGGTCGATGGCCACATCGAGCCCGGCCTGCCGCAGCCAGCCGACGAAGAGATCGCGGCCCTGCTTGTCGGTGTCGGAGGCGGCCAGCCGGATCAGCCTGTCCTCGCGGTCGCGACCGACGGCGCCGAGTTCGCGGATACGGCCAAGCAGGCGCTGTGCATCGATCGCGATCACGCCGTTGCCTCGGCTTTCATCTTGCCTTCCAGCACATCGGCGGGGCTCATGCCAACCAGCTCGGCATAGCGATGCGGGTCGGTGGCACCTTCGGTGTTGATCACCAGCACCCGCGATTTGCCGTCCAGTCCAAGCTCGGTCGGGTTGTCGGCCATCGCCCGGATCAGCCCGGCAAGACCAACACCGCCGCTTTCGCCGGCGACGATCACCGGATCCCCGGCGGCCGGCCGGGCCAGCCGCCGCATCACCGCGATGGCGTCGGCCTCATCCACCGTCATGAAGGCATCGGCGGCGCGCGCCAGCACCCGCCAGGCGACCGGCGAGGCTTCGTAACATTCGAGCATGGCCATCACCGTCGGCCGGCCATGCGCGACCTTGACCGGGTGCCCGGCCTGGGCGGCTGCAAAAACACAGGCTGCACGCGCCGGCTCGACCACGATGAAGGTCGGCCTGGCGTCACCGAGCACGATGGCGAGATGACCGGCCAGCGCGGCGGCAATGCCACCGACACCAGCCTGCACAAAGACGTGGGTTGGTGTCCGAGGGAGCTGACGCAGCGCTTCGCGCACGATCGCCGTATAGCCCTGCATGACCAGGCCAGGAATCCGTTCATAGCCCGGCCATGAGGTGTCGGACACGACGGTCCAGCCCTTCTCGGCCGAAACCTGGGCGGCCTGCCTGACCGAATCATCATATTTGCCGTCGACGCGGATCATCTCGGCACCATAGCGGGCGATCGCCGCTATGCGCTCCTCGCTGACGCCGGCGTGGACGAAGATCGCCGCCCGCGCGCCGACGAGTTGCGCGCCTTGCGCAACGGAGCGGCCATGATTGCCGTCGGTCGCACAGGCAAATGTCATCGCCGCGGCGACGGCACACACTTCGGGCCGATCGAGATCGGCAACATCGACGGGCCGGCCAAGCCGGTTGCCTGCCTCCTCCAGCACCAGGCGGAACACGGCATAAGCGCCGCCCAGAGCCTTGAAGCTGCCGAGGCCGAGGCGAAAGCCTTCATCCTTGATATGGATAGCGCCAAGTCCGAATTCGCTGGCAAACGCCGGAAGCGCATGCAGCGGCGTTTTCAGGTGATTGTCGCGACGGGAAAGAAAACGCTCGACCGTGTCAGCGCCGGCCACGCCGAGGATTTCGGCATCGGCCGGATCGAGTGGCAGGCGATGCAGAGTATTGCGGTTGAGCAGGAACACTGGCAGGCCTCCTTGGCGTTCGGCGAGAATATATTGCAGGATCGGTGCAAAGGGCGCTGCAATATGGCCTCCAAAATGCAAGTTTGTTTCGCCGAGGACCTCTCCATTGCCTGTATCGCCACCCATGCTCGACAGTTTCGATCTCGCCATCCTTGCCATCCTGCAGCGCGACAACACGACGCCGCAGCGGCTGATCGGCGAGGCCGTGAACCTGTCGGCACCGGCGGTGCAGCGCCGCATCAAGCGTATGGAACAGACCGGCGTCATCGCCGGCAATGTCGCGGTCGTCGAGCCGGCAGCGGTCGGCCAGCCCATCACCATCTTCGTCGAGGTGGAACTCGAGAGCGAACGTGCCGAACTGATCGACGCGGCCAAGCGGCAATTCTCGGCAACCCCCGAGGTTCAGCAATGCTACTATGTCACCGGCGAGGCCGATTTCATCCTGGTCATCACCGTGGCCGACATGGCCGCCTATGAGGCGCTGACGCGAAAACTGTTCTTCGACAGCAACAATGTCCGCAAGTTCCGAACGTTCGTTGCCATGGACCGGGTCAAGGTCGGGTTGACGGTGCCATTGCCCGGCTGAGCGTATCCCTGAACGGTGTGATCTGGCGCGAGGCGAGCGGAGTTCTCGCCAACCTTAGCCGTCCGCGCGCAGCCACACCTTGTTGTCGTGGAAGGCAGCCCCCCCATAGGGTGCCGGCGCGTCGGCGCCGGTCAGCACATTGATGCCTTCGCCGCGCTCATGCGCGCTGTTTGGCCAGATGCCTTCGGCGATGACGACGCCGCGCTTGATACCGTCAAACAGTTTCGCATGCAGCACGACTTCGCCGCGCGTGTTGCCGACCTCGACACGGTCGCCGTCGGCCAGACCAAGTGCTGCGGCATCATCGGGGTGCAGCAGGAGTTCCGGGCGGCCTTCCCTGGCCTTCGACACCGGCGTTTCCGAGAAGGTCGAGTTGAGGAAATTGCGCGCCGGCGACGTGGTCAGCCGGAACGGATGCGCTTCGTCGGCGACCTCGATCAGGTCGACATGGTCGGGAAATTCCGGCAGCCGCGCCACCGGGCCGAACAGGCCCATGCTTTTCGGTGGCCGGTTGGGGGCGGCCTGCCCGATCCAGTCGGCGCGGAAACGGAATTTTCCGTCGGCGTGGCCGAACCCCTTGATGAAATGCGCGGTGTCGAAGTCCGGCTGCAGGTCGACCCACTTGTCTTCCTTCAAGCTTTCGAAACTGCCCAGCCCGCGCTTGCCCAGGATGATGTCGATATGCTGCTGCTCGGTCAGGCCGAAGCCCGGACGGTCGGCGACGCCGAGGCGTTCTGCCAGTTGCTCGATGACGAAATGGTTGGTGCGCGGCCCTTCCGGCGGCTCGATCAGCTTGGGGCCGAGCGTGATGTGCTGGTTGCCGCCGCCCTTGTAGACGTCGTCGTGCTCGAGGAACATCGTCGCCGGCAGAACGACATCGGCAAGCTTGGCCGTGTCGGTCATGAACTGCTCATGCACGCAAGAGAACAGGTCGTCGCGCATAAAACCCTGTTTCACCAGCCGCTGTTCCGGCGCGACATTTACCGGGTTGGTGTTCTGGATCAGCATCGCCGTCACCGGCGGGCCGCCATAAAGCGCGTCGCTGGCTCCGGTCAGCACCGGGCCGATGCGCGAATGGTCGAGATGGCGGATCGAGGGATCGCGCATCCTGGTGCCTTCCAGAACTTCCTGGTTGAGCTTGAAGATGCCGGAGTTGGAATGGAAGGCGCCGCCGCCTTCATATTGCCAGCTGCCGGTGACAGCCGCGATGCAGGACGCTGCATGCATGTTGACGGCGCCATTGCGCTGGCGCGCGAAGCCGTAGCCGAGGCGGAAATAGGTCTTTTTCGTCGTGCCGACGAGGCGGGCGAAGGCCTCGATCTCGGCGACCGTCAAGCCGGTGATCCCGGCCGCCCAGTCCGGCGTGCGCGTCTCGAGATGCGCTTCCAGCCCTTTCGGGTCGTCCGTGTACTTTTCGAGGTAGGCGCGGTCGGCCATGCCATCCCTGAACAGCACATGCATGACCGCGCAGGCCAGCGCGCCATCGGTGCCCGGCTTCAGCACCAGGCCGAGATCGGCCTGCTTCATCGTCGCATTCTCATAGACGTCGATGACGACGATCTTCGCGCCGCGCTCCTTGCGCGCCTTGATGGCGTGCGTCATGACGTTGACCTGCGTCACCACAGCATTGGTGCCCCAGATCACCACGCAATCGGATTTCGCCATCTCGCGCGGGTCCGGCCCGCGCAAGGCGCCGGCGCCCATCATCCAGCCGGTCCAGGCGAGATTGGTGCAGATCGAACCGAAAAAGCCGGAGTATTTCTTGGCGTGGCGCAGCCGGTCGATGCCGTCGCGCTGCACCAGCCCCATCGTGCCGGCATAATAAT
>NZ_RZTE01000044.1:50800-51211 GCF_003997415.1 Mesorhizobium sp. M7A.F.Ca.MR.245.00.0.0
TAATAATAGGGCCAGACCGTCTCCGAGCCGTATTTCTCCTCGGCCGCAATGAATTTTTCGGCGACGAGGTCGAGCGCCGCCTCCCAGCTTGCTTCTTTCCAGGCGCCGTCGCCCTTGGAACCGGCGCGGATCAGCGGCTTCAGCAAACGGTCGGGATGATGGACGCGGTCGGCATAGCGGGCAACCTTGGCGCAGACGACACCGGCCGTGTAGCTGTTGGACTTGGCGCCATGGACGCGGCCGATGCGGTTGCCGTCAAGCAACTCGACCTCGAGCGCGCAGGTCGAGGGGCAATCATGCGGACAGGCCGAATGGCCGATGCGAAGCTTGGCGTGTTGGTTCATGGGGCGAGGTTAACCGGTTCCGGACGCGGCGTGTAGGGCCAGATCTTACCCTCCCCTTGATGGGGAG
>NZ_RZTE01000045.1:0-50553 GCF_003997415.1 Mesorhizobium sp. M7A.F.Ca.MR.245.00.0.0
TACGCGAGACGACCCCCTCTGGCCTGCCGGCCATTTCCCCCTCAAGGAGGGAGATCGCAGCTACCCCACAAACCCCACCTTCTTGTGCGTCCCATCGCAGAACGGTTTGTTGGCGGAATGGCCGCAGCGGCAGAGGAAGGCGCGTTGCGTACGGTCGACCGTATGGCCGGTTCCGGTGACGATCTCGAAATTGCCCTCAAGCTTGAGCGGGCCATTGGTGGTCGGCGTCACTTTCAGCGGACCATTCCTCGTTTCGAGCGCCGGCGTGTCCTTCAGCGGCGGCTCGCCGGTGGCGGCAAAACCGGACTTGTTGTGGCTGCCGTCGCAAAACGGCTTGCTTTCCGAAGCGCCGCAGCGGCAGAGCGTGGCACGATAAGAAGTCTCGCCGTCGAGCACGATCTCGGCGTGTACCGCCAGCGGGCCGTTTTCCCGCAGCCGCACCGTGTTGACCACCGGTGATTGCTCCTGCGGCCCGCCATCCTTCCTGACATAGGTGATGGCGCCCGACGGGCAGCTTTCGGCGATGGCGACGATCTTCTCGACGCTGGCCGCTTCGGGATGGATCCATTGGCCCGGCGCGTTGGGCACGAAGACATGCGGATCGCCGAGCACGCAGTTGCGCGAATGGATGCAGCGCTTGCCGGAAAACCCGACGTCGATCTTGTCGCTTTCGACCATGCCGGCCATAGCTGGGCTCCTTTTGCCTGAAGCACGTCGCGTCTGAACAGTTCGAGGCGGCGCGCGCTGGGTATTTGCACAGGCTATGGCTCCGGCCCGAAGACCGTCAAGCTGGCAAACCGTCAGGGGACCAGTTCGATCTCCTCGGTCTCGCCGCCGCTACACGTGTAGCAGCAATCCTCGCATTTTTCCGTGTTGCCGGGACCGACGCCCCAATAGGTGCCCTCGTCGCCATCGACCCAGGCGCCGTAGCAGATCGATTCGCCCGCGTTGCAGGATATCGGCAGCTGCTTGGTCTCGCCGTCGTCGAGGAAATAGTCCTTGTCCTCGCCCGGCCAGACATAGTCGCGATCCTGGCTGTAGAGCTCGACGCGCATGGCGTTCGGGTGGCTGTTCTTGATGGCGAAGGTGACATCGTCGGCTTGCGCCGCCGACGCAACCAGCATGACGAAGGACAGCGCGGCCAGCATTCGGCGCGCATAGGCATGAAACATGATAACCCCCCGAATAAGCGGCCCACCCGGCCGCGGGGCGACCATTGCATGCAGCGCTGAATCGCGGAAGTGGACCGGACGAAGCGATCCCTGACTTAATTTGGGTCCAACGACACTTCCGCGCTCTAGGGCACCAGATCGATCGTCTCGGTCGAGTGTTCCACGCAGATGAAGCAGCAGGTGTCGCAGGGCTGGTCATTGTCCGGCCCGACGCCGGCCGAGAGGCTGTCATTGCCGTCGGCCCAGGCGCCATAGCAGATATGTTCGCCCTGATTGCAGGACAGCGGCACGGATTTCTGCGACTCGGGCTCGATCAGGAACACCTTGTCATTGCCCGGCCAGACCGTCTCACGGTCGCGGCTGAACAGCTCGACCGCGACAGATTCCTTGCGCAGGTTCTTCACGAAGAAGGCCATGTCGGCGGCCTGCGCAGAGGCGGTGAAGACAAGCGCCGCCAGTGCAACCATACGAAACAGCGTCACGGCCTGGATCTCCCGAATCATCGCGGCAGAATCGCATGCCTGCCCGTAACTAGGAAGGCGCGGAACCCTGCGTTGCGATGTCTTGCCCCAGCCGCACCGTTTCATGCACCAGAAGGTCTAGATCCTCGCGCCGTGTGCGATGATTGGTGATCGCCACGCGCAACCAGTGCTCGCCATGCACCGTGGTGTCCGAAAGGGCCGCAATGCCCTGTTCCTGCAGCCGCAGCATGATCTCCGTGTTGAGCGCCTTAAGAGCCTCGCCTGTCAGACCGGGCTGATAGCGGAAGCAGACGATGTTGACGGTCGGCGATGCCGCCAGCTGCAACTGTGGCGCGGCCTCGATCAAGCCGGCAAGGTAGACAGCCTGGGCAATGTTCTGGTCGATCAGGCGGCCGAATTTCTCGACACCGTGCTCCTTCAGCGCCATCCACACCTTCAGCGCGCGAAAACCGCGCGACGTCTGCAGGCCGTAATCATGCAGCCATTCGCCGGAGGCGAGGCCGCGCGGCGTCGATTCCAGATATTCCGGCGTCACAGCGAAGGTTCCGCGATGCGCGGCGGCATCCCTGACCAGGGCGCAGCCGACCTCGAACGGCGCGTGCAGCCATTTGTGCGGATCGAGCGCGACCGAATCCGCCCGTTCGATGCCGGCGACGCGATGCGCGTTTTCAGGCGCAATGGCGATCAGTGCACCGATGCAGCCGTCGACATGGAACCAGAGGCCTTCCTCATGTGCCAGCTTCGCAAGCGCCTGCAAATCGTCGATCGCCCCGGTGTTGACGGTGCCGGCCGTACCGATGACGCAGGCCGGCTTGAACCCTGCCGCGCGGTCTTCGGTGATCGCCGCACGCAAGGCAGCGATATCGATGCGCAGCCCGGCATCGGTCGGGATGCGGCGCAGTGCCCGGTTGCCGAGGCCGAGTGCCTCCATCGCCTTGCGGTGGCACGAGTGTATCTGCTCCGAGCCGTAGAAGCGCAGCGGCTTCTCGATGGCAGCAACGCCATGCTCGCGCACGTCGATGCCGGCCTTGACGTTGCGCGCCACGGTCAGCCCTATGATGTTGGCCATCGAGCCGCCGCTGACCAGCGTGCCGCCGGCAGAAGCCGGAAAGCCCAGCATCTCCTTGCACCAGTTCACCACCTGGCTGTCCATCAGCCCGGCGGCGTGGTTGCCGCCGCCGAGGTTCGAGCCCTGGATGGCCGCGAGGAAGTCGCCGAGCGCGCCGGTGAAGTTGCTCGACCCCATATACCAGGACCAGAAGCGCGGATGGATGTTGCCCATCGGATAGGACATCACCGTGCGCGAGACCTCGCCATAGACGGCGGCAAGCGGCGCCGGCGAGCGCGGCAGCGGCGCCGAGAAGGCCTCTCTCACATCGGCCGGCATCTCCCGCCAGACCGGGCGGTCGCGCACATCGCGGAGATAATCGACCGCATCGTCGATGACGCGGTGCGACAGGGCCTGCACATCGGCCCAGTCCAGGGGATCGAGCGTTTCCTCGGCCACCAGGCCGAGGTTTTCTTGCATGGCGTCCATACCAGATCTCCCGTCAAGCCGCGGGAAACTGACAGCCGGGCGTCGAGCGCGACAGGGCGATCTCGTCGGCGTCCATCTCGGCCTCGATGCCGTCGAACAGCGGCGTCGACATGTAGCGCTCGCCGGTGTCGGGCAGCATGCACAGGATCACCGCGCCGGCCGGCGCCTTCTCCGCGACCTGCCGTGCCACGGCGAAGGTGGCGCCGCCGGAAATGCCGGTGAAGATGCCCTCTTTCCGCGCCAATTCCCTGGCCCATTTGATGCCCTCGGGTCCGGCGATCGGCATCACCTCGTCATAGAGGCTGGTGTCGATCGCCTCCTGCAGCACGTTGGGGATGAAATCCGGCGTCCAGCCTTGGATCGGGTGCGGCTCGAAGGCCGGATGGCTGGCGGCCGGGGCACCATCGGCGCCGCGCTGCTGGACCTTGCCGCTGCCGATGAGCTGCGCGTTGGCCGGCTCGGAGAGCACGATGCGGGTTTCCGGACGCTCGCGGCGCAGCACGCGCGCCACGCCTACCACCGTGCCGCCGGTGCCATAGCCGGTGACGAAGCAATCGAGCCGCGAGCCGGCGAAATCATTGACGATCTCGCGCGCCGTCGTCGCCTCGTGGATGGCGGCATTGGCGGCCGTCTCGAACTGGCGGGCGAGGAACCAGCCATTGGCCTCGGCCAGTTCCACCGCCTTCTTGTACATGCCGAAACCTTTTTCGGCGCGCGGCGTCAGCACCACCTTGGCGCCCAGCATGCGCATCAGCTTGCGGCGCTCGACCGAAAAACTGTCGGCCATGGTGACGACCAGCGGATAGCCCTTCTGCGCGCAGACCATGGCGAGGCCAATGCCGGTGTTGCCGCTGGTCGCCTCGACAACTGTCTGGCCCGGCTTCAGCGCACCGCTGCGCTCGCCCTCCTCGATGATGTTGAGCGCCAGCCGGTCCTTCACCGAAGCGCCGGGATTGAAGTACTCGGCCTTGACGTAGATCGTCGCGTGGGCCGGTCCGAGATTGTTGATGCGCACCACCGGCGTGTCGCCGACGGTGTCGAGAATGCTGTCGAACAAGCGGCCGCGCCCGGCCGTGGTTCTGATCTTCTGCTGCTGCAACATCTTGGTCTCCTTGATTGTCATCGCGTTTTGTCTTCACGGGCCGGTTACAAACCGGCGGGTTGGGCGACGAGGTTTGGTGACCTTGCCGCGCTAGGACTGACATGCCGCACAGCGGCAATGGTGCATCCGGCGCTGAAATCCGCTGCCGGATGCGCCGTGTCGTGTTTGGTGATACAGGAGAGGCCGACAGGCCAGCGTGGGAGCAGGCGTGGAAACGCACGTGGAATCCAGCCGATCGAGGCCGGACGGCGACATGCCGGTCCTTTCCGTGCGCCTGCTCGGAACTCTGGCGATCTCCCGCAATGATGTGCCGGTTACGTTGCCGTCGTCACGCAAGCTGCGCGCTCTGTTGGCCTATCTGGCGCTGGCGCCGCATCCTGTCAGCCGCAGCCGTCTGTGCGAGTTGCTGTGGGATGTGCCGAACGATCCAAGGGGCGAGCTGCGCTGGTGCCTGAGCAAGCTGCGCGGCGCACTCGACGCGCCGGGCCGACACCGGGTCGTGACACAGGGCGACACGGTAGCACTCGATCTGAGCGACTGCCTGGTCGATGCGCTGGAGGTGAGCAAGGCCGCCTCGCAAGGGCTGGGCAGCCTTGATGTCGACCGCTTGCGGGCGCTGGCCAAACTGTTTGCCGGCGATTTCCTCGACGGGCTGGAGCTCGAGCGCAGCCCGCATTTCAACAGCTGGCTGATCGCGCAGCGCCGCCGCTTCAGCGCTTGCCATGCCGCCGTGCTGGAACGGCTTGTCGCGAGCCTGCCGGCGCATAGTGACGAGGCGATCGCCCATCTCGACACATGGGTGGAACTGGCGCCGTTCGACACGCGCGGACATCTGGCGTTGCTGTCCAATCTGGCCGGGCGCGGCGAGGTCGCCACGGCAGAGCAGCACCTGGCTTCGGCGGAGCGATTGTTCCGGTCGGAGGAGCTCGATTTCGCACCGCTTCGCGCGGCCTGGCAGGCGATCCGTGAACAACGGCCCGGAGCCTCGCTACGGACACAGCCGGCCGGCCTGTCCACGCTATCGCCACTGGTGGCCACCACGCCCACCGCACCCGGCCCGGTCGAGCCCAGCCACGCTTCGCTGGCGGTGATGCCGTTTGTCGAGGAGAGTGGCGGCACGCGCGGCGGATTGGCCGACGGTTTCACCCACGACATCATCACCCGCCTGGCCAAGCTCAGGGATTTCTTCGTCATCGCGCGCGGATCGGTGTTTGCGCTGGCAGAGCAGAACATCGCGCCCGAGGATGCCGGCCGCCGGCTGAATGTCGACTATGTCGCCACCGGCACCGTGCGCAGCCCGTCCGGCCGCCTCATCGTCAGCGTCGAACTGATCGAGGTGCGCAGCGCCAGGATCATCTGGGCCGAGACCTTCGAGCGCAGGCCCGATGACATCTTTTCCGTGCTCGACGACATCGGCAACAGCATCGTCTCCTCGATCTCGGCCGAGATCGAAACCGTCGAGCGCAACCGCGCCATGCTGAAGGCGCCCAGCTCGCTCAACGCCTGGGAGGCCTACCATCGCGGCCTCTGGCACATGTACCGCTTCACCCAGGCGGAAAACGAACAGGCGCGGCATTTCTTTGCCCAGGCCTTGCAGCTCGACCCGACCTTTGCCCGCGCCTATGCCGGCCTGTCCTTCACCCACTGGCAGAACGCCTTCCAGCGCTGGGGCGACCGCGACCGCGAAAGCGCGCTGGCCTTCGAGAGCGCCGGACACAGCCTGCTGGTCGACGACCACAATCCGGCCGCGCATTGGGCGATGGGCCGGGCGCTGTGGCTGCGCGGCGAGCAGGACGGCTCGCTGCTCGAACTCGAGCGGGCTGTCGATCTCAGCCCCAACTTCGCGCTTGGCCACTACGCGCTGTCCTTCGTGCATTCGCAGTCGGGCGACCCGCGAGCGGCGATAGGCTCTTCGGATCATTCGCGCCATCTCAGCCCGTTCGACCCGCTGCTGTTCGGCATGCTGGGCGCACGCGCCATGGCGCATGTCCGGCTCGGCCAGTTCGAGGAAGCGGCCGAGTGGGCGCTGAAGGCGGCGGCGCGGCCCAACGCCCACGCCATCATACTGGCGATCGCCGCGCACTGCCTGGCGCTGGCCGGACGGCTCGACGAGGCGCGCGGCTTCGCCGCCGCCATCCGCAAGACAAGGCCGGACTATTGCGCCGACGATTTCATCGGCACCTTCCGCTTCGAGCCCGACGCCGTGGCGCTGTTCCGGCAGGGCGCCAGGCTTATCGGGCTGAACTGAAGCCTGGCATCGCCATCTCTGGGATCGCCTGGGAATTTCGCCTCAAATCCGCCGGGTTAACGAAGTCGGAAGGAGTTGTTTAACCGTTCGCGGCTATGTCACCGCGTGGGGGACCGACAAAGTGAGTATGATGAGCAACAGCCCCGACAAGCGCAATGAATGGCGCGCCATCTTTTACGTGCAAGCTCGCGTTGCCATCCTGTTTGTCCCGGTGGTTGCCAGCCTGCTGATCATAGCGGCGCTTGCCGGCAACGAACGCAAATCCGTTCCCAGCATGATCGACCCGACCGTCACCGGCTCCGTGCGGTAGACCGGCGGTCATCGGCTCTTCGAGATGCTGTCGGAGGCGGGCGCCTGGCGTGCGCTATCGGCGGTTTTCATTTGGCGCTAAAATCATCCGATGGCACTGAATGAGTGGGCCCGAACGATCAAGCGCGATGTGCATGCGCTCTACCTCGCCGCTCGCGATCCCCGAACGCCCTGGTACGCCAAGGCGCTTGCCGTGTGTGTTGCAAGCTATGCCTTGTCGCCAATCGACCTGATCCCCGATTTCATTCCGGTGATCGGCTATCTCGACGACGTCATCCTTGTCCCTTTGGGCGTCCTTGCCGTGGTCAGGATGATACCGCCCGAGGTGATGGCGGAACACAGAAAGACCGCCGCGCTGGCCGCCGACAGGCCGGTGAGCCGCTACGCGGCGGTGATCATTGTTTGTATCTGGACTGCCTCGATCGTGCTGGCCGGGTGGCTGGGATATCTGTATTTCGCCGACTGACTGCCAGGCCGTTCAGCAGGGGAAACCGCCGCCAATGAAGCCCGGACGGATCGCGCTTTTCTCGGGATTCCGTCGCCATGCGGCGCCGCTCAAACAAAGCGCGGGATCGGGCCGTTCTGCGGGGTCACGTCGTCGCCGAGGTCGACAAACACCTCGTCGACATAGCACCATGCCCAGCCTTCCGGCGGATCGTAGCCCTCGATGATCGGATGCTTGGTGGCGTGGAAATGCTTGGTGGCGTGACGGTTGGGCGAGTCGTCGCAGCAGCCGACATGGCCGCAGGTGCGGCAGAGCCGCAGATGCACCCATTGCGACCCGCTCTTCAGGCACTCCTCGCAGCCGAGGGCGCTCGGCGTCACCTTCCTGATGTCGCGCGTATGCCTGCATTCATCCATCATGGTCTCCCTGCTGTTTGAGGTGCGTCCGCGCGCGCGAGATAGGCGTGCAATGCCGCGACCACCTGGGCGCCTTCGCCGACAGCCGCCGCGACGCGTTTGACCGAACCGGAACGGACATCGCCGATGGCGAACACGCCGCTGCGGCTGGTCTCCATCTGCGCCGATCCCAACTCCGATCCGGTGCGCACGAACCCCCTGGCGTCCAGCGCCACATCGCAATTCGCCAGCCAATCGGTATTCGGGTCGGCGCCGATGAAGAGAAAGAGATGGCGGATCGGGCGCGTCGTTTCCGCGCCGCTGGCGCGGTTGCGCCATCGCACCGAGCCAAGATTGCCCTCTTCGCCGTCCAGCGCCTCGATTTGGGTCCCGGTCAGCACCTCGATGTTAGGCTGCGCCTTGATGCGTTCGACCAGGTAGCGCGACATGCTGGCATCGAGACTGCCGCCGCGCGCCAGCAGCGCCACTTTGCGCGCATGACTGGCCAAGTAGACAGCCGCCTGCCCGGCCGAATTGCCGGCGCCGACCAGCGCCACTTCCTGGTCCGCGCAAAGCCGCCCTTCGATGGGCGACGCCCAGTAATGCACGCACGTTCCCTCGAACCGCGCCAGATTGGCGATGTCGAGGCGGCGATAGCGCGCGCCGCTGGCGATCACCACGCTGCGCGTGCGCACGGTCTCGCCATCGCCGACATCGAGCAGATAGCGGGCGCCTGACGCGTCGGAGGCGGCGCTCAAAAGCTTCGCCTCGTCCGGGATGACCATTTCGACGCCGAATTTCTGCGCCTGGTTGTAGGCGCGCGCCATCAGCGCCATGCCGGTAATGCCTGTGGGGAAACCAAGATAGTTCTCGATGCGCGAGGAGGCGCCGGCCTGTCCGCCGAAGGCACGGCAGTCGAGCACGATCGTCGATAGGCCTTCGGAGGCCGCATAGACCGCCGCCGCCAGCCCCGCCGGGCCGGCGCCGACGATGGCCACGTCATAGACCGTCTCGGCATCGATCGGCCGCAGCAGGCCGATGCAGCGGGCGAGGTCCTTTTCGCCGGGGTTCATCAGCAGCCTGCCGTTTGGACAGAGCACGATCGGCAGGTGGTGCGGATCGACCTCGAAGCGTTCTACCAGGGTTTTGGCGCAGGGATCGCTGCCGGAATCGAGCACGCGATGCGGCTGGCCGCTGCGGGCGAGGAAGCCCTGCAGGCGCAACACGTCGGCATTGTCCTGGGGTCCGATGATGATCGGCCCGCTGGTGGCGCTCTCCAAAAGCCCGACGCGGCGCAGGATCAGCGCCCGCATGATGCGCTCGCCGAGATTGGCCTCCTGCACCATCAGGTCGCGCAGTCGCTGCGAGGCGATGACGAATGCCTCCACCGGTTCGGCGGCCTGCGCATTGACCAGCGAGGGCCGGGCCGAAAGCTGCGCCAGCTCGCCGACAAAGCTGCCTGGGCCATGCGTGACGATCGTCTCGCGCCGGCCGAGCCCGCCGTCCTGGGTGATGTCCACGCTGCCCGACAGCACGACGATCAGACCGGGCGCCACATCGCCTGCTTCGATGATGTGCTCGCCGGCGGCATAGGCGCTGGCCTCGCCGAACCGGCGCATGCGGTCGATATCCACCTCGGCCAGCGTGGGGAACGCCTGGTCGCGGCGGGCACCGAAGATCTGGGTGGTGGATTGAGCCATGGCTTTGAGCGTAGCGAAGCGGGCGCGGAGTTTGAAGCGGTTTGTGAGGGGACTGGCCGGAAGGGGAGGTTGGCTGAAGAGAAAAAGCCCGGACGAGCCGGGCTTTTTCTCTAAGTTTCTGAACCGGCGAATGGTTCGAAACGGGAATTTGGTGCCCAGAAGAGGCGAGACAGGGCAGTATCGAACCGCCTGCCGATCTGGCGCAAAGCCTTACGTGCCAAGGGATTGAGGCGTCCTAGCGTCTCCGGGGGTCCGGGTTGGGGTGGACCTCCAAGATGGCTGATCGGTGGACCTCGGTCAAGCCTGCCCTCGCATGTCCTCAACGTACCACTGGAGGGCCTGCCACGGGTCATCGTCGAGCAACCTTACCGCCTCGGCATAGGCCTCGCCCTCGCCGCAGTATTCCTTGACGCGCTCAACGTGGCTCTTGATCCACTCGGCCACGTCCGCTTCAAGGGTGCTGTAGTCGATGCTCCTCATTGGTCCCTCTCCTCTGGTCGTCTCGCCCGCCCGGCGTGACTGAGGATCGGATAGCGGGCAGCCGCCAAACTCGTCAAATCAAATAAATTCAATGCATTAGCGGAACTGCTCCGCTGGAGGAGACGTCTCCCCAGTGGGGGTGATTTCTGCCCGCTGAAGGACCGCCCCTCGACGCACCTCTTGGGGCGATGCATCGAGGGTGGTCAGGGTCTCAGTCGCTGCTGTACGCGGAACCGTTCTTCCGGGCGGCAGCTATCGCTTGGGCATGCCCATGGAAGACGTGCCACTCACCCTTTGCCGCAGCCCTGCGCAGCGCCGGGAGGTCAGCCTCGTCGACGTGCTCAAAATACGTCTGAAGGTTCAGCCCATGCTGCCGAAGCACATTGCGGTCCAGATGCTGCTCGAAAGCAACCATGACCACAGCCGCCTCAACCTCTTCGATGCCGAAGGCTTCACCGGTCGGTATCTCTCCGGTCTCGACGTAGGCGTCCACAATGAATTGTTGTTGGGCCTCGCTGTGGGTGTCTCTGAAGCGGTCAAGGCTCTGGTCGGCCATACGCACAAACTCGGCATGCTGCTTCTCTTCCTTCTCATCGTCGGTCTCGGTCTCATCTTCCCCGGCGGGCAACTCAGGGGCCGAAGCCCCCTCGTCACTCTCGGCCCCCGAGGCTACCCGAAAGACTTCGGCGCGGCGTAACCGCGTGCCGCCAGCCCGTCGACCACAGCCTTGTTGAACTCGGCCTGTGTGATCTGCCCGACCTCGGCCATGTCCCTGGCTTGGGCGTAGCTGACCTCGATACCGCCGAGAACCCTGACCGTGGTCTTCTCGACCTCAGCCATGGGCGGGACAACCCCGACCTCCTGAGACCGGATCGCCCCTTGGGTCTTCACACCCATGCGCTGAGCCTGAAGCTGGGCATTGTTCCGAACAGAAAGCTCGACGGCGCGCGCAATCTCTTCCTGCTTTGCTCGCTCCGTCGCCTCGGCGGCAAGCGCATCGTGCTTGGCCCTGTCAGCTTCGGCCTGTGCAGCCTGAGCCCGCATCATGGCCTGCCCGAGGGCGGTCTGGTCGGTCTGGTACTTGTTCGGGTTGTCGATGTAGTCGGTCATTTCGTTTCGTTCCTTCATTGTTGGTGTGAACCCCCGGAGCGGCATTGCTCCGAGGCTTGGTCTGCTTGGGATGGTATGGTGGTGGTGATGGACGCGGTCAGCGACGAGGCGTGAACCCATAGGTGGCCATCTGGGGGCCTTCAGGACGCGCGCTAGGGGTTGCTGGCGTAGATGGTTCGGAAAGGCCGCCGCTGCCTCCGGCAGACTCTGTACGAGGCGCTGTGGGTCTCATCGACACCTCAGCAAGTCGCCTTCCCCACGCAGCGGCATCCAACTCAGGATAGCCATAGACTTCGAAACATCGCGCTACTGCCGCGTTGAAGCTGGTCGTCCACGTGATGCCGATCCCTTCGAGGCGCTTGTCGAGTTCGTAGGTGGTCTGCCAGTCGTCGGCCTTGATCCAATCGACCAAGGCAAGGGCCGCTTCCCGCGTCGGGTAGGTCGCAACCCAATCCCGCCGCCTGATCTCGTCCCACCTCATGCCCGGTCGCCCTTTGAGGTCATCCGACCCATGCGATAGAGATATGCAATGGGTGATCCCTCGGGGTTCTCGACCTCATCGACCGCGAACGGATCGAGGGTCCCCATCGTCACCAGCCGGTCTATGGTCTGGTGATACTCCCTGACCTGTTCAGGGCTCATCGCGCGCCACTCTGCTTTGCGCGGCTGGACTACGATTGGCTCCGCTGTCTTTCGTCTCAAGTTCCTTCTCTCATGTGCTGCCTTCAGTGACTTCGTTCGGCGCATCTTCGCGCGCTGTGGAAGGGCCTCGTCGGGGATCACCCGCTGACCCGGTATGTGGTCGAGCGTCAGCCGCTCTCGGCCTCCCCGCTCGGCTCTGTCGTCGAGGTCGAGCTTATGCCGCTTGCTTCGCCGCTCTTCGTCCTGGCGGACCTTGGCTGCGAGCCTCTTGCCCTCAACCATCTGGTCCCAGTCGTCTGCGGTGTAGCTCTCGTTGTCGGTCGACGTCATCACCAGATGCACCACCTGTATGGGCGTAAGGCGACGGGCTTCGGCCACGGTGTCAAGGATTGCCCATAGCGACGGGAGGTAGGTCTGGTCGCCGGCTGCGTTCCTTGGCCCCTGCCACGGGGCAACCGGGCTGCTCTTCTGGTACATCGGTCGCCCATCTGGGTGCCGATCGAGGTATTGCGCCATGAACGCCGCGACGGCCTCATGGGTGACGTAGTTATCAACGTGGTCGTTCGGGTCCCATCTGGGCGACCTCAGCGTGACCAACGCTTTCTCATCTGGGCTCATCGTCTCCTTTCGTGCCTCTGAAATGGAAAGAGCGCCCCGGCTGGAACGCTCTGCCTCCCTAAAGTAGGGAGCGTAGTGATTAGGGAGGTCAGGCCTCAGAACTCGTCATTGTCGACCTCAATGGCCGTTCTGTCGTACTCGCTCAGATGCTCCCTGAGGAACCCGTAGACCTCGGGCAGCTTCCGCCCGAAGTAGCTCGCCAGGGCCATAGCAGCGACTTCAGGGTTAAGTGCCAGCTTGGTCGAGAACTTCTTGGTCAGCTCATCAGCGTACCTGTCCGCGAGTTGTTCCATCCATTCGTCCTTCTCGTTGGGGTCAATCACAAGGTCCTTTCCGTTGGCCGCAAGGCGGGCCCTGAACCACGTCGCATGGTCCCCCGCCTGTTCCCCCAAGGTCTTCTTAGCGCGTCGCATGATGGTCACTTGAGCTGCCGAGATGCCTGAAGCTCTGGCCACCTTCGCAATGCTATGCCGGTCGATCAGCACCAGCCGCCACGCGAAGTTCTGACGGTCGGTGTTGTCCATCGGCAGCTTGGCCTTGGAGTTGGCCTCTCCAGCCGCCAGAACGGCCTCTTCAGGGGTCCCCTCGAAATACCTGACGGGAACGGGTCGGACCCATTGAGCGGCCCCGTAAGCTTCCATGCGGTGGTGCCCGTCGATCAGGACGAACCTTGATCCGACCATCAAGACGGTCACCGGGTCGAGGGCTCCAACTGCTTTGATTGCCTTGACCAGTTCCGACACATGCCGCTCGCTGATCCCGCCTCTCGGTTGGAACAACGCGGGCATTGTCTCGATGTCCTGTAGGTGCAACTCCGGGGGACCTGTGACGGCTCCTGTGAACTGATCTGTCAATTCCTGGAGGTCATCTCCAGCACTCATTCTCGCTCCTTCTGTTGTGGTCGTCGACCCACCTGTCCACCGGGAAAGACACGGATAGGCAGACACGCGCCGAGACATTTCTAAGCTCGCACCTCACCAAGACCGACCAACCCAAACGCGCAGCGAGAACGCTTTGCGGCGACACCTCCAAGCGCCCCCGGAAGGAGCAACGGGGTGCCCGTCGGGTCTGCACAGGGTCGGTCGGTCTGGGGGAGGAGCGTTGCGTAGTCCTAGTAGGGGGGTTATGCCCCTGCGTAGGTCCAAGTGGGATATGAAGTCGCCTTGGTAGTGCCAGTGGAGGGGGAAGTCGCCTCCGTAGCTCTAGTGGTGTGGCTTGTCGTCAGCCAGCGGCTGAGAGGACCTTCTGGACCGCTGAAGGTGAACACCCGGCCTCCTTAGCAATCTGCCTCACAGACCGTCCCTCGGCCTTCAAGGCCTTTATCAGGTCATGGTCGAGCGTCACGGGCCTGCCGGTCTTCCACGGCTCGCCTTGGGCCTCTGCCTTGGCCTTCGCCTTGGCAATGCCTTCCATCTGGCGTTCCTTCCGAAGAGCGGTCTCAAACTCGGCGATGCTGGCGAGGATGCCGAACACCAGCTTGCCTGTCCGGGTGGTCGTGTCCAGTGAGGCGTCGTCCAGCACCTTGAAGCCGACCGCCTTCGTATCGAGGTCCTTGACGATCTGGTGAAGGTGCGCCGCTGAGCGGGCCAAGCGGTCCACTTTGGTGACCACGAACACATCACCCTCGCGGGCAAACTCCAGCGCCTTCTCAAGCTCGGGCCTCGTCTCGTCCAAACCAGACCGCTTCTCGCTGAAGACCTTCTCGGCCCCGGCAGCCGTGAGCTTCTCAAGCTGGGTGTCGAGGTCTTGGCCGGTGGAGCTAACGCGGGCATAGCCGATGATCATGGTGTTCACTTTCCTCTAAGAGCGTTGGTGGACGACACTTAGTGGACGATTAGTGTACATGTCAAGCGGCATGTTCACGAACGTATAGGTTTGTGCACAGCGCGTTCCAAGTGGCGGCAGACGCGCGGAGCTAAGGACCGAACAAGCGTGGCCTGAGAGCGAGACCTAGGCGCACATGGTGCCGGCGCGCGGCGTCGTCCCTCACTTGCATGCGAATTTCAGCAAGAGCGGCGCGCGCTCGAACCATGTCGACGCGGGTTTGAATGAGAGTGTGGCGAAGCACGCCAGATAGGACGATGTGGACGCATGGGTCGTCAATCATGGATCACCCTACACGGTTTGCCAGACAAAACCATCTCGCGCCAAGCGTGGCGACAAAGGGGGCAGGGGGGACAGCGCGCAGGCCTGTTATCCGATCACCCGCGCGAAGATTTTTCCGAAACATTTCCCGACCTCTCGCGGTAAGCTGACGCTGAGCGAACGGGGGCCACCATGCCGAACTTCTTCTTTCCGTGTATCGGAATAACCAAGGGTCCGCTCATCGAAGACACTGCCGCGAGCCCCCCTTACCTGCTGAAACGTAAGTGGGAGACCACCACCTTTGACATTGCAACGCTTGCCGCCAAGCACAGCCTTAACTTCTCTTGGCACCTGATGGACGCGTTCCTGTCCCACGTTAACTATGAGTTGGTGGTGATGGCCGGTGATCGCACTCAGGCCTGTGAGCAAGCAGACCTATGTCAGGCGATGCTATACGTCGATGGCGCTTCCCCGTTCATCATGGCGTTGGTCTGTACGCATTCGGTCAACGAATACTCGGGCATTAACTCCCGTGACAGCATCTCCGGCGGGGCCAAGCTCCCAGAGGAACTGCGCGTCGGCCTGACCAGCAACGATGGCAAGGTCGAGGCGTGGCTGCACCAACCTGCCTTGGCATGTCTCACGCTACCCGACGGACGCATACCAGACGGTGGGGCAGCGGGGGCAATGAACGCCGCCTCCCTTTGGCCAAGTCTGGAGAAGAAGCAGCCCCGTCTGAAGACCGCTCGGGTGGCCCTTCAGACGGCGCCAATGATCATGCATAGGGGATCGTCGCTCCTCCACATCTGGCAGGGCATAGAGGCCTTGTTCCCCGATGTCCGGACCGAACTCTCGTTCCGGCTAGCCCTGCTGATAGCACAGCTTGCGAAGGACATAACGCCGCGCCGAGAGACCTATCAGCGGTCCCGCAAGAGCTACGACCAGCGATCAAAAGCGGCCCACGGCGGGGAACTTCAGAACGGCCCCGAAGCTTGGGTGGAGGGGTGGAACCTCCTATGCCTGTGCATGAAGGCGATCATGGCCCGTGGTGGTCTTCCCGACGAACAAGACCTGATCGGCGAAGCTCTCACCTGATCGAAGGTGGGTTTGATGGTTCGCCCTCGCTGGTGGGCTAGGGTCCCCGAAGGGCCTGTGTCACCGACAGAGGGTCCGGGTTGCCTCGCTCAAGGCGTCTCTACGTTCCATCATCGGTCATATCTGCGGGTTTTGTGACCCAGACCTTGTTCCCCTGATCGGAGAGTGGCCCTCAAACATTTGCAGACCGTCAGCCTACCAGAGCCTTCGGCACATTTCGACCTTAACCCGGCCCCCGTTAGAGACACCTCAAGCAGCTGGTACAGCCTGCCTTGAGAGTGGGGGCTTCAAAAAAGCTTCCAACACGGAAACTCTCCCTTCTGCCCCCTCGGATGAGGGCTCCCCGACATGTGGTGAGAGTCGCGTCCTGCGTCAAGCCGCCGCATCAAGTTTTGCCCAGCGCCTTCCGCAGCGCTTTCGTTGCCACCTCAAGCCGGGCCTCGGGTCCACCGTAGGCCTCACTCACAGCCCCTGACGAGTGCCCAAGGATCATGTTCTGCACTGCTTCAGGCACGTCAGCCCTGACCAGCCTGTCCTTAAGCGTGTGCCTCAACGAATGCACCGTGACCTTCGGATCAGACACCACCTTGCGGACATGCTTCATGAGAACCTGTGAGGCCGCCGTAGCGCCACCCTCACGGGCGTAGGTCGGGAACAATAGGGTTCGATCTCCCGCCGCCTCGTGGGCTTCCTGAGCGGCCTTTAGCGCATCCTCGACCAGCGGCACCCGGCGCACACTTCCGGCGTTCTTCAAGCGCCTGTGCGGGTGAAACCTCAAGTCGAGGTAGGTGGACTCTCCGTCAAGGTGAACGTCCTCGACCATGAGTCCTGTGACCTCGGCCAGCCGGCAGCCGGTCTGCTCCAGCATTCGCCAGATGCGCTGAAGGTCTTCCGAAGCGTGACCCAAGACCCTTGCCCGTGCGGCCTTGAGTTGCCCTTCGGTGAACGGCTTGCGGTCCTCTTTGGCCAGCGTCTCCCTTTTGACCTCCAGCCCATTGAATGGATTGACCGCGCCCCGGAGGTCTAACTCCTTGATGGCATGGGTGATGATCGCCCGGAGGTCGTTCAGATACCGATGGACCGTGGCGGGGGACATGTCACCATCAGCCAGCATGTGGTCCCTGACCTCTCTGGCGTCGGTCCGGGTCAGCGATCTGATCTGCGGATCACCACGGCTCAGGGCCTTCTCGACATGGCCCTTCACTCGCTCGACACGTTGCCGCTTCTTGGTCTCATCCGGTGTCCCCTCGACCTTGTCCTTGAGGTAGAGCTTGACGGCATCTGCAAGCGTTGGCTCGGGTTTCCTGTCGGGGACCACCAGGGCGCGATAGAGGTCGCCCTGCCCAGTCTCCTCCAGATGGTCGGCCAAGGCATCAGCCGCCTCGTCACTCATCGGCCCCAAGGCATTCCACTCAGCCACGTGTCGAGTAGCCCACTGGTAGCGCTCAAGCTCGGTCTTCTGCCCGGGCTGTTTGGGTTGGCCCTTCATCGCCCCCTTCAGCTCGGCCTCAGCCTGCTTGTGCACCTTGTCGTAATGTCGCAGCACCTCGGCAGGCGTTCTGCCCAACGGGAGGATGATCTCGGTCTTTCCGAGCGCCTGCCTCAGGAAGGCCGGAACTTTGCGCCGGTAGCGATAGTGCTTCTTGCCTGAGGGCTGTTGGACGTAGGGCAGATCGATCTGCATAGACGGTGGTCCTCCGGGGGGCCTCTTGGGTGGACCTCCGGGGACGCTCAACGCCTTAGTTTCCTTGGATTTCACGCGTTTGCGTGAGGTAGATGGTGCCCAGAAGAGGACTCGAACCTCCACTCCTTGCGGAACACGGACCTGAACCGTGCGCGTCTACCAATTCCGCCATCTGGGCTGGTGCGGGGTCATGTAAGCGGGCAAGCGATTGCTGTCAACGGGCTTTTTTCGCAGGTGCTCCGTTCGCCGGCTCAGTCGTCCAGCACTTCCTTCGAAGCGACGGTGGAATCGGCGTTGAGCTGGTAGATGACCGGCACGCCGGTGCCGAGTTCCAGCTTGACGATCTCCTCGCCCGACTTGCCGTCGAGCGCCATGATAAGCGCGCGCAGCGAGTTACCGTGCGCAGCGACCAGCACGGTGCCGCCGCGCAGCACATGCGGCTGCAAGTCGTGCAGGTAATAGGGCCAGACGCGGGCGCCGGTGTCCTTGAGGCTTTCGCCGGCCGGCGGCGGCACGTCGTAGGAGCGGCGCCAGACATGCACTTGGTCTTCGCCCCATTTCTTGCGGGCGTCGTCCTTGTTGAGGCCGGAGAGGTCGCCATAGTCGCGCTCGTTGAGCGCCTGGTCGCGGATGGTCTTCAGGTCGCTCTGGCCGACCGCGTCGAGAATGTACTGGCAGGTCTTTTGCGCCCGGATCAGCGCCGAGGTGAAGGCGATGTCGAATTTCAGGCCGCGCGCCTTGAGCTTCTGGCCGGCGGCCTTGGCCTCGGCGTGGCCCTGCTCGGTCAGATCGACGTCGCGCCAGCCGGTGAACAGGTTCTTCAAATTCCATTCGCTCTGGCCGTGGCGCACGAGCACGAGGGTTCTCGACATGTTTGCTCCCTTCAGGTTGGCAGATTGGCCGCTCAGCTGAGGCCGAGCACGTCCCGCATCGAATACAGTCCCGGCTTCTTGCCGCGCGCCCAAAGCGCCGCCTTGACGGCGCCCCGAGCGAAGATGGCGCGGTCCTCGGCATGGTGGGCAAGCGTGATGCGCTCGCCGGTGCCGGCCAGCATCACGCTGTGGTCGCCGACGACAGAGCCGCCGCGCAGGGTGGCAAAGCCGATCGAGCCCGCCTTGCGCACGCCGGTGTGGCCGTCGCGGACCCGCACGTCGTTGCCGGAAAGGGGGATACCGCGCCCGGCGGCGGCAGCTTCGCCGAGCAGCAGCGCTGTGCCCGATGGCGCGTCGACCTTGTGCTTGTGGTGCATTTCGAGGACCTCGATGTCGAAATCGTCGGCGTCGAGCGCGCGCGCCGCCTGTTCGACCAGCACCGCCAGCAGATTGACGCCGAGGCTCATATTGCCCGACTTGACGATCGTCGCATGGCGCGCCGCCGCCGCGATTTTCGCATTGTCGTCGGCCGTGCAGCCCGTCGTGCCGATGACGTGGACGATGCGCGCTTGCGCCGCGTAGCCGGCGAATTCGACCGTCGAAGCAGGCGTGGTGAAATCGAGCACGCCGTCTGCCTTGGCGAAGACCGGCAGCGGGTCGTCACCGATCGGCACATTGATGATGCCGATGCCCGCCAGTTCGCCGGCATCCTTGCCCAGATAGGGCGAACCCGCCCGCTCGACCGCGCCGATGACCCGCGCGCCGGGGATGGTATGGATGGCACGGATCAGCGTCTGGCCCATGCGGCCGGCAGCGCCCACCACCACAAGGCCCATATCGCCTGCTTCGCTCATGTGCTCCTCACAGCAGTCTTCTTCGCACGCGTGGCCCGGACCGGAGTTTGGATCGGCTCGTGGTCCTCGACAAGCCCCAGTCCCTTCTTGCCCTGGATGCGGTGGAAGCGGGAATAGATGCTGTCCGGGTCGGCCATCAGCGTCGCATGGGTGCCTTCCTCGACCAACCGTCCCTCTTCCAGCACGATGATGTGGTCGGCATTGACCACCGTCGACAGCCGATGCGCTATGACGATGGTGGTGCGGCCTTGCATGACTTGGGTCAGCGCTTCCTGGACGCGCGCCTCCGCCTCGTTGTCGAGCGCCGATGTCGCCTCGTCGAGCAGCAGGATCGGTGCCTGGCGCACGATGGCGCGGGCGATCGAGACGCGCTGGCGCTGGCCGCCGGAAAGGGTCGAGCCGCCTTCGCCGACCGGCGTGTCGTAACCTTGCGGCTGCTGGCGGATGAACTCGTCGGCTGCCGCCTGTTTCGCCGCCTGCTCGATCTCGGCGTCCGTGGCCGACAGACGGCCGTAGCGGATGTTGTCGCGGATCGTGCCTTCGAACAGATAGGGCGCCTGCGCCACATAGGCGATCGACTGCCGCAGCGAATGCTTGGTTACCTTCGAGATGTCCTGGCCATCGACCTCGATGCTGCCCCGGTCGACGTCGTAGAAGCGCTGCAAGAGGGCCACCAGCGTCGATTTGCCGGCGCCCGACGCACCGACGATCGCCGTCACCTTGCCGGCCGCGGCGGTAAAGCTCAGGTCCCTAAGCACCGGCATGTCGGCGCTGTAGCCGAACGTCACATTGTCGAAACGCACCTCGCCGGTGGTGATCCTCGCCTCGACGGCATCGGGTGCGTCGCCCTGTTTCGGCTCCAGGTCGAGCAACTCGTAGATCATGCGCGCGTTGACCAGGGCACGTTCCATGCCCACCTGTGTGCGCGCCAAGCGTCTTGCCGGATCGTAAGCCATGATCAGCGCGGTGATGAAGGAGAAAACCGCGCCCGGCGGCTGCCCAAGATACAGCGCCCGGTAGCCGGAATAGGCAAGTACGGAGGTGATGGCGAGACCGCCCAGAATCTCGGAAATCGGCGACAGCCGCTCCGAGACGCGGGCGATCTTGTTGTTACGCTGCTCGGCCGTGTCCGCCATGATGCCGATGCGGCGCGCCAGCTCGGCCTCCAAGGTGAAGGCCTTGACGATGGCGATGCCTTGCGTGGCTTCCTGCACGGACCCGTTCAGCCGCGAATTGATCAGGACGGATTCCCGGTTGATACGCCGCAGTCGGCGGGTGATATAGACGACGGCCCAGATCAGTGGAGGGCCGATCAGCAGCGAGCTGAGCGACAACACCGGATCCTGATAGATCATCACGCCGACGAGAGCGACCAGCGTGACCGCGTCGCGGCTGATGGAGGTCAGTGTCAGCGACAGCAGATCGCGAACGCCGCCGACATTCTCGCTGACCTGTGCCGCCAGCCGACCGGAACGCGTATCGTTGAAGAAGTTGACGCCGAGCTTCATCAGATGGTCGAAGCTACGCTTCTGGTAGCGCGCGACCAGATTGTTGCCGATACTGGCCAACGCGACTGCTTGGCCGTAACCGGCGAAGCCGCGCAGCAGGGAGGCCCCCATGAAACCGGCGCAGATCAACCAGAGCATATCGCCGCGTCGTTCGTAGAAGATCTGGTTGATCATCGGGGCCATGATCCACGCCGTGAAGGCAGTGGTGCCGGAAACGATCAGCAGGCAAGAGACGGCGACGACATAGGTCCAACGATACTCTTTGCCGTTTTCAGCGAGGATGCGGCGGAGCACCGCTGTGACCTCGCCGGGCCGGGCTTTTTGTTTGTTTGGAGCTTGAAGTGTCAAATCGGGAGCGCTTTGTGGTTTTCCGCCTCGTGGGACCGGGGCTGCAAATTCGGCACCCCTCTTAACGCCCTGCGGCCTGATTGCCTATGCCCGCACCTGATTAACTTCGTCGCGGGGCGCGAGCGCTTCGCTGGCTTTCAGGCCTGCCAGCGCCGGCCCTCCGTCTGGACACCGAACAGCAAGGGGTTCCTGGCATAGGCGGCAAGGCCCAGAAGTGCGGCCAGCGGGTGGGTGATGACATAGACCGGCATGGTGCGCATCATCGCGCTGTGCGGCGCCTTGTCCTCGAAAGCGGCCCGGAAATTGCCGGCTTTCAGCGCCGGCACGATCTTCTGCGCGATGCCACCGGTGAGGAACACGCCGCCGCGGCTCATGAATACCAGAGCAAGGTCGCCTGCGGTGCGCCCAAGGCAGGTGACGAAGATCTCCAGCGCTTCCTCTGCAACCGGATCGGTTTTCGCAAGTGCCGCGGCAGTGATCTCGGCCGGCGTGGTGAAGGGCGACGGCTTGCCGTCCGCCTTGGCCACCGCCCGGTAGACATTGACCAGACCGCGTCCGCACAGGATCTGCTCGCCCGAAACCCGGCCTTCGAGCTTCTCGATATGCGGAAAAACCTCGAAATCTCGCGGTGTGCGCGGGCCGATGTCCATATGGCCGCCCTCGCCGGGGACCGGTATCCAGTGGTGCAGCGCGTGGACCAGCCCGGCGACGCCGAGCCCGGTTCCTGGACCGAGCACGACGCGTCCGGCATTGGGCTCCGGCGTGCCGCCGCCGATCTTTTCCATGTGCTCCTCGCCGAGCGCGACGACGGCCAGCGCCTGCGCCTCGAAATCGTTGAGCACGACGATGTCGCTCAGGCCGAGGCTGGCGAACATTTTCCTCGGCTTGACGATCCAGGGGCAGTTGGTGAGTTCGATCTCGTCGCCGTCGACCGGGCCAGCCACCGCCAGCACCGCCGAATTGGGGCGCACCGACGAGCGGTCGAGCACGGCCGCCTGGATCGCCTCGTCGATGGTGTTGTAGTTCGCCGTCTGGACAATGGTCGGCTCGCCTGCCTCGGAATTGGCGTCGAGCACGATCGAAAAGCGCGCATTGGTGCCGCCGATGTCGCCGATCAGGATCGGAAACCGCAACAAAGTATCGTCGTCGCCTGTGCGTGGCATGCTCTCGTCCGTCTCCGGCGCCCCCGACGGCATCTGGCCGTTCTTCCGTTGACTAGCGCATGGGTTTGAAAAGGGAAACGGTTTTCGACCCGGGCGGCGCGCTGAGGCCGGCTCTGCGGCCAAACCGCCACGGTTTCGCAAAATGAGGCGCTGAACCGATTGAGTCTGCCTATAAGCTATAAGCCGTGATCGTCAGTTTCCAGGCGGCCGCGGTCGCGGCAGCGGCACGCCGATCTCGGGCGTCGCCGTGAAAGCGTTCATCGTGCTTGGCAAGCCGGCGGCGGCCGGAGTGGCGGGCAATGACGGCGTTTCGGGTTCGGGCGCGGCAGCCGCGACCGGCACGCCGCCGCCATGGTAGGTCGCCGCATCGGCCGACGACGGCCCCGGCGCGTCGAGCACGGCGCGGCACTCGCTCGGCAGGTTCGCCATCGTCATCAGGTCGCGCGCCTTGGGCGCATCGGGGTTCTTGTTGGGCCGCCACGGCTCCTGCGTGAACCACCAGGCCAGCGGCTTGCCGCAACCGTCATCGTCCGGCGTCGCTTCCTGCGCCTTGCAGCCGGGCGATCCGGGCTGGCAGCCGATGCGCATGTGGAAATGATAGTCGTGGCCCCAGAACGGCCTGACCTTGCGCAACCAGAAGCGGTCGCCCTTGACGGTGTCGCAGAGCTTTTTCTTGATGCCCGGATTGACCAGGATGCGCTCGACCTGGCCGTAGCTCGCCGCCCGCTTCAGAAGCTTTGTGTGCGCCGGCGTCCACAGCGCGTCCTTCACCAGATGGGTCTTCTCATCGACCATCAAGGTGGCGCTCATCGATTCGCGCTGCGCCATCGACAGCGGGCGGCGGGGCATCGGCGTCAGCCAGATGTCGGCGTCGAGCCCGATCTGGTGCGAGGCATGTCCTGTCAGCATCGGGCCGCCGCGCGGCTGCGAAATGTCGCCGATCAGCAGGCCTGGCCAACCATCGGCCGCTGCGTCGCGCGACAATTTCTCGACTACCGCGATCATCGCCGGATGGCCCCAGCGGCGGTTGCGCGACGGCCGCATCACCTGCCAGGTCGGACCGTCCAAGGGAATGGCGACGCCGCCGGCAAAACAGCCCTTGGAATAGAATCCGATCGACCGCGCCGCGGTCGCGGCCGGCAGTTTCTTGGCGCCGAACAGGTCTTTTGCCCGCTCCTCGGCGCTCGCCGGCTGAACGGCTAACCCAAGCACGGCAAGCAGGCCGAGCGCAGCGGCCAACAGGGGCGTTTTGCCTAGAGATAGCCTCATCGCTGTCTTCATGAACCCGGTTCTCCACCGCAATCCCAAGGCCGAATCATAGCACGCCGCACCCGCGGCTTCGATGGTCAGCGCTTCATCGGGCTGCGCGCTTCGCCGTCACGCCAATCGCCGCTTGCCCACATATGATCGAAGGCGGCGCGGTAGTCTGGAAACCGCAGGGAATAACCCGCCGCCTTGATCGCCGCGTTGGCGACACGCTTGTTCTCGCCATAGAAGGACCGCGCCATGGGCGAAAGTTGGGCGGCGTCGAAGGGAATTTCGGGCGGCGGTTCGATACCCATTAGCGAAGCGGCATAGGCGACGACATCCTGCGGCGGCGCCGGCAGGTCGTCGGTGACGTTGAAGATGCCGCCTGTATTGCCTTCGATGAGCTGCCACAGGGCGCCGGCAATGTCGTCGCAATGGATGCGGTTGAACACCTGGTCCGGCTTGACCAGCCGCCTTGCAGTGCCGTTTTCCAGATTGACCAGCGCGTTGCGGCCGGGGCCGTAAATGCCGGACAGGCGCAGGATCGCCCCCGGTCGGCCGATCTCGCGGCCCAGCTCCAGCCAGTCTCCTTCGGCGGCCACCCGCATCACCGAGCGCTTCGACACCGGCCGGCATTCCGCCCTTTCATCGACCCATGCGCCGTCATAATTGCCGTAGACGCCGACGGTGGAGAGATAGCCGATCCATTCAAGCACCGGCATTTGAGTGAGGATTCCCGCGCGGGCGGCATTCAGCACAGGATCGCCGGCCTCTTCCGGGGCGACCGAAATCAGCAGATGCGTTGTTTTTCCCAATGCATCGCCGATTTCGCCGGTCATCGCGCCGTCGAACAGAAGCGGCGCGACACCGGCCTGCCGTAGCGTCTCGAATTTTTCCGGCGAGCGTGTCGTGCCGAAGATCGTCGCGGCGCCTTTGTTAGCCCGAGCAAAAGCCCTGCCGGAATAGCCGGCGCCGAAGATGAATATCTGCTTTTCGCTCATGCATTCGCCCTGGTTGGCCGCGCCAGACGCCATTCGTCGCGCACGGCTTCGTCGCTTTCGGTTTTCAGGCCGATCGCTGCCCGTTCTGAATATTCGGCGTCGGGCACCAGCTGCGCCAGCGCCCATATTGCCGCGCCCCGCACCAGCGGCGAGGCATCGTCCAGCAAGGCGCGCACGGTGTCGGCAAGAGAGGCATCGCCGGAATTGCCGGCGGCGATCAGCACGTTGCGGATGAACCGGTCGCGGCCGATGCGTTTTATCGGCGAACCGGAGAAGAAAGCGCGGAAGGAAGCGTCATCGAGACCCAATAGGTCGGCGAGCGGCGGCTCGCGCAAATCATCGCGCGCGACGAGTTTTGCTTCGGAAGCTGCCCGGGCGAATTTGTTCCACGGGCAGGCGGCAAGACAATCGTCGCAGCCATAGATGCGGTTGCCGATCTTTTCGCGGAATTCGTGCGGAATCGGCCCCTTGTTCTCGATGGTGAGATAGGAGATGCAGCGCCGCGCATCGAGCCGGTAGGGCGCCGGAAAGGCATCGGTCGGGCACGCGTCGAGGCAGGCACGGCAGGAGCCGCAATGGTCGATCTCGGCGCGGTCGGGCACGAGTTCGGCGGTGGTGAAAATGGTGCCGAGGAACAGCCAGGAGCCGTGCTCGCGGCTGACCAGATTGGTGTGTTTGCCTTGCCAGCCGAGCCCGGCGGCCTCGGCCAGCGGCTTTTCCATCACCGGCGCGGTGTCGACGAATACCTTCACATCACCCCCGGCGCGCGCCACGATCTTGCCGGCGATCTCCTTCAGCCGCCCCTTCATCACATCGTGATAATCGCGGTTTTGCGCATAGACCGAGATCGCGCCGGAGTCGCGCTTGGCCAGCACCCCGCGCGGATCATGGTCGGGGCCGTAGTTCATCGCCAGCACGATGATCGAGCGCACCTGCGGCCAGAGGGCCGTTGGTTCACTGCGGCGTTGGAGCGTCTCGGCGATCCAGTCCATTGAGCCGTGAAAGCCATCGGCGACGAATTCGGCCAGGCGCGCCGGCGCCAGCGGGATCGCATCGGGGGAAGTGACGGCAACGGCATCGAAGCCGGCGCGCTGCGCCTCCGCGTCGATCAGCGCGCGCAGTTTTGCGGCGTCAGAAGTCGAGGTCCGCATAATGCGACACCGGTGACAGGCCGCGCACCCGGTCGGTCAAAAGCGGCCGGAAGGAGGGCCGCGACTTGACCCGCGTGTACCATTCGCGTGCAGCGCTGTGCTCGCGCCAGTCGATCTCGCCGAGATAGTCGAGCACCGACAGCGTCGCCGCGGCCGCGAGATCGGCATAGGTGACCCTCGAACCGGCCAGCCAATGGCGGGTGCCGGCCAGCCAGTTGGTGTATTTCATGTGCTGGCGGATGTTGGCGCGCGCGGCACGGATCGCGCCCGAATCGGGCGAGCCGCCGCCAGCCGTTTCCGGCATGACCGGCTTGAGCACGCGCTCGCGCACCAGATGGCGGGTGACTTCACTTTCGGCCTTGTTGAGATACCAGTCGATGAGCCGGCGGATTTCGGCGCGCTGCATCGGGTCCTCGGCGAACAGCCGCTTGTCGCGCTTCAGCACGCCGCGCGTTTCATCGAGATATTCCGAAATCACCGTCGCGCCGACGATCGGCACGTCGCCTTCTGCCAGCAGGATCGGCAGCGTTCCGGCCGGGTTCAGCGCCAGGAACTCCTTGCGCCGGGTCCACGGCTTTTCCTCGATCAAAGCCAGCTCCTCGCCATACTCGCCGAATGCGAGGCGGACGAAGCGACAGGTGGCGAACATGGGATGGTGGAAAAGCGTCAGCATGGTTCCGCGATGATAAAGCGCACTGGCGAATCGCAGGGCGCACCGGTAAGTCTTGGCCGCCCGGTTAGCGGGCCGTCAGGGTGTTGCGACCTATAGGGGGACTTCAACGCCATGACAAGCAAGCCCTTCTGTCAGCCGTCACGCCAATGCCGAGGTAGCCATGGAAAGCCAGACCATCGTCGAAGCCCTGCTGCTCGGCCTGCTGGAGGGGTTGACCGAGTTCATCCCGGTGTCGTCGACCGGCCATATTCTGCTTGCCGGTCATTTCCTCGGCTTCCATTCGACCGGCAAGGCCTTCGAGATCCTGATCCAGCTCGGCGCCATCCTGGCGATCCTCAGCGTCTATTTCCGCCGCCTATGGAAGATGCTGCTCGAACTGCCGCATGACCGGCTGACGCGGCATTTCGCCATCGGCATCCTGATCGCCTTCCTGCCGGCGGCGATCATCGGCGCGCTGGCGCATGATTTCATCAAGACGGTGTTGTTCGAATCGCCTAGGCTGATCTGCATCATGCTGATCATCGGCGGCGTCGTGCTGCTGGCGGTGGACCGCATGAACCTCAAGCCGGTCTACCGCGATGTCGAGCGCTTCCCGACCCGGCTTTACCTGCAGATCGGGCTTTTCCAGTGCCTGTCGCTCATTCCCGGCACATCGCGTTCGGGCTCGACCATCGTCGGCGCCCTGCTTTTGGGCGTCGATAAGCGCGCTGCCGCTGAATTTTCCTTCTTCCTTGCGATCCCGACCATGGTCGGCGCCTTCGCCTTCGACCTGTTCAAGAACCGCAACGTGCTGAGCAGTGCCGACCTACCGATCATCGCCGTCGGCTTCGTCGCCGCCTTCGTCACGGCACTCATCGTCGTGCGCTTCCTGCTCGATTACGTCTCGCGCAACGGCTACTCGCTGTTCGGCTGGTGGCGGCTGGTGGTCGGCGGTGTCGGCTTGGTGGCGCTGATGATCTGGGGGTGAGGAGTGGTCCGCGAAGCGGACCCTACGCTTCGTCATCCACGGGCGGAGCAAGGAGCGTAGCGACGCAGCGCAGACCCGAGGATCCATGCCGTGACGTGGATCGGAGGGTTCGGCGATCGAGAATAGCCATCGCCAAGCTCGCCAAATCCGGCGAAAAGTCTCCCAATTCCTGCACCGTAGAGGCGCTTAGAGGTCGCGGCATGGATCCTCGGGTCTCCGCGACGGAGCTTCGCTCCTGCTCCGCCCGTGGATGACGGATGAAGGAGGGCCGCTCCCTCAACTCCTCCCGTAAAATGCGTTCTCGACATGCACCGGCCAGCGCCAGGGCAGCACCGCGACCATGTCGAAGCGCATCGACAATCTGCCGTAGTCCGCTTGGCGCGACAGCCAGATGTCAGCCGCGCCTTCTATGCGACGCTCCGATTCGTGACCGATCGCCTCCATGGCTTCCATCAGCGTGCGGCGCGCCTTGACCTCGACGAACAGCACCAGATCGCCGCGCCGCGCGATCAGGTCGATCTCGCCGAAGCGTGTGCGGTGGCGGCGCGCAAGGATCCGGTAGCCCTTCATCATCAGGGCTGCCGCCGCCAGCCATTCGCCGCGATGGCCGCGCCGATAGGCCTTTTGGCGGCTGACGCTTGGGCGCTCAGCCACCGCCGCTTTCTCCCGAAGCATCCTTGAGCTCCAGCAGCCGCCGATAGAGCGCCTGTTTCTGGCCGCCGGTCATCTTCGCGGCTTCCGCCGCCGCCTTGGAGGCCGGCATTTCGGCGGCAAGCGACAGAAGCAGACGGTCGATGTCGGCGGGTTCGTCGACCCTGGCCTCGGCCGGACCGACGCAGACGACGATTTCGCCCTTCGGCGTATCGGCCGCGGCATAGTGGTCGGCCAGCGCCTGCAGCGTGCCGGTTCGCATCTCTTCGAAGGTCTTGGTCAATTCCCTGCCGATAGCGGCCTTGCGCTCGCCGCCGAGCGCTTCGACCATGGCAGCCAGGGAGTCAGCCAGCCGGCGCGGCGATTCAAAGAAAATCAATGTCGCCGGCACGGCCTTCAGTGCTTCCAGCCGTGTCAGCCGCTGCCCTGATTTGACCGGCAGGAAGCCGGCGAACAGGAAGGCATCGGAGGGCAGGCCGGATGCCGTCAGGGCCGCCAGCGGCGCTGACGGGCCAGGGATAGGTACGACGCGAATGCCGTGGTCGAGCGCCTCGCCGACCAGCCGGTAGCCGGGATCGGATACCAGCGGCGTGCCGGCATCGGAGATCAGCGCCACGCTCTGCCCGGCCTGAAGTGCCGATATCAGCTTCGGCCCGGCCTCGCCGGCATTGTGTTCATGATAGGCCGTGGTGCGGCGGCGAATGCCGTAGCGGTCGAGCAGCACGCGCGACACCCGCGTGTCTTCGCAAGCAACGATGTCGGCGGCGGCCAGCGTCTCCAACGCGCGCAGCGTGATGTCGGCGAGATTGCCGATCGGCGTCGCCACCAGATAGAGCGCCGGCTCCAATGGCCGTGCCGCGATCTCGGTCTGCCCGACCACATAGCTGCGCTTGCTCGTCTCTGCGGTCACCGATGACTTCTCCATTCAGCCCTGTTTGGCACGGCTGACGCGGGCTTGCAAAAGCTGACGCCGATGTAAGGAATTCGCCTTTCCTTTGCCACAGTGGGGAACCAAACCGGCGTTGGCAGATTAGCCCCCTGATTCCGGAGGAGGACAGGATGGACAGCCTGAAGATACAGGACGCTTTCGAGCCCTACTATGCCGGCCGCAAGCGCGGTGCCGCGCCCAGGGACAAGCGCCTATCTGCCAAGACCGAGCACAGCCTGGCCAAAGAGCGAGCCGTGAGCGCTTTGCCGACCAACGTCAGGCTTTCCGACAACAAACCCGATAGCACGACGGAGCACTGACCGGACGATGCCCAATCGCTTCGATATCTTCATCACCCGTCTTGAAACAAAGAATGCCCGCAACGGCGCGCAACTAGCCTCGATAGGCGACCAGCACCGCGCCCGCCGCGATAAGGGCGACGCCAAGCCAATTCGCTCCGGACAACCGCTCGCCGAGAAAGGCCGCGCCAAACACCGCCACAAGCACGACGCTTAGCTTGTCGATCGGCGCCACCTGCGCCGCATTGCCGATCTTGAGCGCCCGAAAGTAGCAGAGCCATGACGCGCCGGTCGCCAGACCGGACAGGCCTAGGAAAGCCCAAGTCTTTGCCGAGATCGTGGCCGGCGACTGGAACTGGCCGCTGGCAAGCAGGATCGCACCGAGCACGATCAGGATGATGACCGTGCGGATGAAGGTGGCGAAATCGGAATTGATGTTCTCGATGCCAACCTTGGCGAAGATCGCCGTCAGGGCAGCGAACGCAGCTGAGAGCAATGCCCAGAATTGCCAGGAGGATACGGTCAGGTTCATGCCGATGGCCTTTGCGGATGTTCTTAACCGAGATACCGTGAAACGCGTGCCTTCAGAAGTGCAATCCTAAGCTTCGGAGATTGGACGAGGCTTCCCCACCTTCGTCATCCACGGGCGGAGCAGGAGCGAAGCGACGTCGCGAAGACCCGAGGATCCATTCCGTGACTTCTGAATTTCGCTACGGTGCAGAATTTGGAAAGCTGGCGTGGAGAAGATGCGCCGGCAACGAAATCTATTGTTTGAACGGGACAAGTGGCAGAGCAGGCATGCCCATTCTGGACCGTGACGCCCCGCAGCAGCCGTCGCGGCATGGATCCTCGGGTCTGCGCGCCGCTTCGCGTCGCTCCGCCCGTGGATGACGAGGCGGGAGGAGCTTGGCGCAGGCAAAGCTACCTGCCTACCGCGCCAGATCGGCGACCACGGCGTCGAGCACGATCATGCCGGCGGCCGTGGCGCGCAGGCGCGCATTGCCGATCGGCGCCACCAGCCCCTCTCCCTGCAGCATCGACAGCCGTGCTGACGACAGGCCGCGTCCGGAGAACGCCTCGTAGCGGGAGAGGTCGATGCCTTCGGCGAGCCGCAGGCCCATCAGCAGGAATTCGTCGGCCTCTTCCGAACGCGTCAGGATTTCGCCGCCGGTGACGCCATGGCCCTTGGCTTCGACCAGATTGGCCCAGGTTTCCGGCATCCGCTCGGCGATCGTCACCGTGCGGCGACCATTCTCGACGAAGCGGCCATGCGCGCCCGGCCCGACGCCGACATATTCGCCATAGCGCCAATAGGTGAGGTTGTGCCGGCTCTCGGCACCCGGCCTTGCGTGATTGGAAATCTCGTAAGCCGGCAAACCATGCGCCGATGTAATCTCCTGCGTCAGCGCATAGAGGTCGGCGGCGTGGTCATTGTCGGGAATGATGAATTTTTTCGCCGCATGCAGCGCGTGGAACGGCGTGCCCTCCTCGATGGTCAGCTGGTAAAGCGACAGATGGTCGGCGGCATGGCCGATCGCCTGTTCCAACTCCGATGCCCAAGCCTCCGGCGTCTGACCGGGGCGGGCGTAGATGAGGTCGAAGGACAGCCTTGGGAATATTTCCCGCGCGAGGCCGATGGCGTGCAGGGCCTCTTCGACATTGTGCAACCGGCCGAGGAAGCGCAAATCCTTGTCATTCAGCGCCTGCACGCCGAGCGACACGCGGTTGACGCCGGCTGCCCGGTAGCCGCGAAAGCGTTCGGCCTCGACCGAGGACGGATTGGCCTCCAGCGTCACCTCGATGCCGTCAGGCACAGTCCAGTTCTTCGCCACGGCGTCCAGAACCCTGGCCACGGTTTCCGGCTTCATCAGCGAGGGGGTGCCGCCGCCGAGAAAAACGCTGGTCACCTCGCGCGGCCCGGTGCGCTCGCGCATCGTCGCCAGTTCGGCCTCGAAGGCGGCGGCAAAGCGCTCCTGGTCGACCGGCTGGTGGCGGACATGGCTGTTGAAGTCGCAATAGGGGCATTTGGCCGCGCAGAATGGCCAGTGGACATAGACGCCGAAGCCGGGCGCCCGGTCGAGCAGCATGCTCATGCCGAGCCCAATCTCGCCTCGGCGAATTTCTGGAAGGCACGCGCGCGGTGCGACAGCGCCGTGGCCTGGCCGGGCTTCCAGCCATGCTTTTCCTCAGCGCTCATCTCGCCGAAGGTTTTCTCGAAGCCATCGGGCAGGAACACAGGATCATAGCCGAAGCCGAGTTCGCCGCGCGGCGGCCAGACCAGCGTGCCCTCGGCCTCGCCGCGATAATATTCGGCCTCGCCGTCGGGAAACGCCAGGCAGATGACGGCGACGAAGCGTCCCTTGCGCTGTTGCGGCAAGGCCGCTCCGACTTCCTGCAGCGCCACTTCGGTGCGTTGCATGGCCATGCCGAAATCTCTGCTGCCATCCGGGGTTTCGGCCCAGTTGGCGGTGTAGACGCCGGGCGCGCCGTCGAGCGCGTCGACGCACAGGCCGGAATCGTCCGACAGCGCCGGCAGGCCGGTCGCCTTGGCGGCGGCGAGCGCCTTGATGTAGGCGTTCTCCTCAAAGGTGGTGCCGGTCTCGTCCGGCTCCGGCAGGCCATACTCCTTGGCTGACTTCGCTTCGAAGCCGAACGGCCCCATCAGGTCGGCGAATTCGCGCAGCTTGCCTTCATTGTGGCTGGCGACGACGATCTTCTTGCCATCAAGAGAATGCATCAAAGGCCCCAGATTCGTGGCTCGGCGAATTCGATCGAATTGCCCGAGGGGTCGCGTATATAGATCGAACGGCCGCCCTGCGGCCACTCGAATTCGCTTTCGATGGCGATCTTCTTCGCCGCGAGATGGGCTTTCCAGCCGGCGATTTCATCGCCGGTCGCCGTAAAGCACAGATGACCTTGGCCGACCGCGCCATGCGGCGGCACCGGCAGCCTGGCGTCAGGCGCCGGCGGCACTTTCGTCGCCTCGGCGTTGAAGACGAGCAGCACGCCCGGCCCGCAGCGGAAGAAGAGGTGGCGGCCGTCGACCTTGCCGAGGAGATTGAGGCCGAGGATGTCGGTGTAGAAGGTTTCCGCTGCGGTCAGGTCTGTGACGTAGAGGGCCGATTCCAGGATGGCCGAGGGCGTCACGAGGCCCCCCCCTCTGGCCTGCCGGCCATCTCCCCCTCAAGGGGGGAGATCGGATGCCATTTCGGTATTCGCCAATCTCCGGCGTTGCAGGGTGCGCGACAACGCAGAAGTCGCCAATCTCCCCACTTGAGGGGGAGATGGCCGGCAGGCCAGAGGGGGGCGCTCAAACTCGACATCGAAAAACTAAGCCACCGCCATCTGCTGCAGACTCACCAACCTCTGGATGCCTTTCTTGGCGAGGCCCATCAAGTCCGCGAACTGCTCTTCCGAAAAAGGCTCGCCCTCGGCGGTGCCCTGGATCTCGACGATGCCACCCTTGCCGGTCATGACGAAATTGGCGTCGGTGCCGGCCGCGGAATCCTCGATATAGTCGAGGTCGATGACCGGCTGGCCGTCATGGATGCCGCAGGAGATCGCCGCAACATGATCCTTCAGCACCTTCGCGACGCTGGCCATCTGGCGCGCTTCCATCCAGCGCAGGCAGTCATACAGCGCCACCCAGCCGCCGGTGATCGAGGCGGTGCGGGTGCCGCCATCGGCCTGGATGACGTCGCAGTCGACGGTGATCTGCTGCTCGCCCAGCGCCTGCAGGTCGACCACGGCGCGCAGGGAGCGGCCGATCAGCCGCTGGATTTCCAGCGTGCGGCCGCCCTGCTTGCCGGCCGAAGCCTCGCGGCGCATGCGCTCGCCGGTCGAGCGCGGCAGCATGCCGTATTCGGCCGTCACCCAGCCCTTGCCGGAATTGCGCATCCAGCCCGGCACTTTTTCCTCGAGGCTGGCCGTGCACAGGACATGCGTGTCGCCGAACTTCACCAGGCATGAGCCTTCGGCATGCTTGGAGACGCCGCGCTCGAAGGAGATGGCACGCATTTCGTCGAATTGGCGTTTGGAAGGGCGCATTCAGGCTGCTTTCTTGTCATTTTTCGGAATCTTGGCCGGCTTGTAACCGCATGGGACGCGTGGCGCAAAGGAAAATGGCCTGACGATCTGACACAGACACCGGGTGATCCCACAAAGACACCCGGTGATCTCACACAGACACCGGGTTGCGCGGGTGCAGTGTAAGTCTGTATCCTTGGGCCGGAGGTTTTTGGCCGTATGACCAAGGCAGTCGATCCCGCTTCGCAGTCGCCCGCGCTCCAGTCGCTCGACATGCGTTCGCGCGACATCTTTCGGCGCATCGTCGATTCCTATCTCAAGGACGGCGAACCCGTGGGCTCGCGCAGCCTGTCGCGCATCCTGCCGTCTTCGCTGTCCCCGGCCACCATCCGCAACGTCATGAGCGACCTCGAGCATCTCGGCCTGATCTACGCGCCGCACATTTCGGCCGGCCGGCTGCCGACGCAGGCCGGCCTGCGTTTCTTCGTCGATGCCTTCATGGAGCTTGGCGATCTTTCCGACGAGGAGCGCCGCGCCATCGAGGCACAGGTTCGGGCGTCCGGCTCGGGCGCGACGCTGGAACACATGCTGACCGAGGCCAGCCAGATGCTGTCGGGCATGTCGCGCGGCGCCGGCCTGGTGCTGGCCGCCAAGAACGAGGTGGCGCTGAAGCACATCGAATTCATCCAGCTCGAACCGACCAAGGCGCTGGCAGTGCTGGTGTCGCAGAATGGCGACGTCGAAAATCGCGTCGTCGAGCTGCCCGCCGGCATCACCGTCTCGCAACTGCACGAGGCCTCGAATTTCCTTAACGCCCATATACGCGGCCGCACGCTGGCCGAGGCGCGGATCGAGATCGCCCGCATCAAGGAAGAAACCAGGGCCGCGCTCGACACGCTGTCGCAGGACCTAGTCGAGAAGGGGCTGGCGGTGTGGGCCGGCGCCGATAGCGGCCTGCCGGCACGGCTCATCGTGCGCGGGCGCGCCAATCTGCTCGAAAACGTCACCGCCCAGGCCGACATCGAACTGCTGCGGCATCTGTTCGAGGACATGGAGACGCAGGACGGGCTCATCCAGTTGCTCGACCTCGCCGAGGAAGGCTCGGGCGTGCGCATCTTCATCGGCTCGGAAAACAAGCTGTTTTCGCTGTCGGGCTCGTCGCTGGTGGTCGCCCCCTATCGCGACAAGGATGCCCGCGTCGTCGGCGCGCTCGGCGTCATCGGCCCGACCCGGCTGAATTACGCGCGCATCGTCCCAATGGTCGACTATACGGCGCAGCTGATTTCCCGCATGCTGCGCTGAGCTGATCCAACCGAGGAGACGATGATGGCGCTCGAAGAATTCAAGGCCCGGATCAGCCTCCTGCTGGAGGAGATGGTCAACCAGCCGGAAGACCAGCACGAGATCCAGGAGCAGTTGCGCGAAAAACTGCAGGAAATGCGCGCCATGGGCCTGCCGCTGCCGGCCGATCTCGTCGAGTTGGAAAAACGCCTCGACGACGATTTCTACGCCGCCGGGACCTGAAACGGGAAACCGGGAGCTTCCTTCACCTCATCGTGTGCCGTGGAACGATCGACGAAACCGGTCGTTCCTGTTTTCACGCCAAACATTGGAGGACCGAATGATGCGTTTTGCCGGCCCCGCACTTTCCGCCGCACTGTTTCTCTCGACCGCTTCATTCGCCCAGCAGGCGGACGAGCCGGCGCTGAAAGGTGCGGACGCCTTCGGCGACTGGCGAGCGGACAAGCCGGGCACACGCCGGCTGATCAGGTCGGATGATCTGCCTAAACCCTATGCCAACAGATCGACCTCTAACAGCGCCGGCGTTGCGGACATGCCGGCAGACGCGAAGCTGCAACTGCCGCCGGGATTCTCGGCCGAGCTGGTTGCATCCGGCATCGACAATCCACGCGTCGTGCGCGTCGCGCCGAACGGCGACCTGTTCGTCGCCGACAGCAAAGCCAACCAGGTCCGCATCTATCGCCTCGCCGAAGGCGGTGCGAGCCCTGTGCAGGACGGCATCTTTGCCGGCAGTCTCAAACGGCCCTATGGCATTGCCTTCTATCCGCCGGGCGCTGACCCGCAATGGGTCTATGTCGCCAATAGCGACAGCATCGTGCGCTTTGCCTACCGCAATGGCGACCTGAAGGCCTCCGGCGATCCGGAAACCATCGTCGGCAACATCCCGGCCAATCATCACTGGACCCGCGACATCGCCTTCTCGCCTGATGGCAAGACGCTTTATCTGTCGGTCGGCTCGGGATCGAATGTCGCCGAGCGCATGGGCAAGGAACCGAAGGGCGGCCTCGATGCCTGGGCGAAGTCGCAGCCGCTCGGCGCCACATGGGGATCCGAGGACGGCCGCGCCGGCGTCCTGGCCTTCGATCCCGATGGCAAGAACGGCCGCATCCTTGCCACCGGCCTGCGCAACTGCTCGGGTATGACCGTGCAGCCGGCGACCGGCGCGCTGTGGTGCGTCGTCAACGAACGCGATGCGCTTGGCGACAATGTGCCGCCCGAATACGCGACCGTGGTCAAGGAGGGCGCCTTCTATGGCTGGCCCTGGTACTATATTGGCGACAATGAGGATCCGCGCCACAAGGGTGAGCGCCCCGATCTTGCCGGCAAAACGACCGTTCCCGATGTGCTGATGCAGGCGCATTCGGCTCCGCTCAACATCGCCTTCTACGAAGGGAAGAGCTTTCCGGCCGAATACAAGGGCGATGCTTTCGTCGCTCTGCACGGTTCATGGAACCGCGGCAACCGGACCGGCTACAAGGTGGTGCGATTGCTGTTCAAGGACGGCAAGCCGACCGGCGAATATGAGGATTTCATCACCGGCTTCGTCGTCTCCAACGGCGAGGTCTGGGGCCGGCCGGTCGGCGTAGCGGTGGCGAACGACGGCGCGCTGATCGTCAGCGAGGACGGCAACGGCACCATCTGGCGTGTCACCCATGGCGACGGTCGCTCCTGAGCAATTTTACCTGGACCGCACAGCCCCCTCACCCGGATTGCCAAAACCGAATTGCAACAGCAATTCGGGGCAATCCGACCTTCTCCCCGAGGGGAGAGGAGTCAGCAGGCGCTGGCGCCCGTCTTTCTCCCCTCGGGGAGAAGGTGGCCGCGAAGCGGCCGGATGAGGGGCTTCGTAAGGCGAGGCCCCCGATATCTGGTGCAATAGAATCCGACCCCAGGGAATTCAATCTTGGCCGATCCCATGCGATAAGCGCTCTGATCTGAGACGAATGCCATGACCCTCACCGGATTCCTCGCCTACAGTGCCGCGCTCGGCATCGCCGCCGCAATTCCCGGTCCCGGTATCACCGCGCTTGTCGCGCGTGCGCTCGGCTCCGGCTTTCGCTCATCGCTGGCGATGTCGTTTGGCCTGATGGTTGGCGACATCACCTACCTGACCGCCGTGGTGTTGGGCCTCGCCTTCGTCGCGCAGAGTTTCGGCATGGTCTTTCTCGCCATCAAATGGCTCGGCGTCGCCTATCTCGCCTTCCTCGGCTGGCGCTTCTGGAACAGCGGCATCACGCCCGAGACCGTCGAGGCCCGAACGGGCAGGGCGGGATTGCTGTCGAGCTTTGCCGCCGGCCTGACTGTCACGCTCGGCAATCCGAAGACGATGATCTTCTATCTCGCCATCACGCCGACCATCGTCGACCTGAAAACCATCACGCTGGCAGACTACGGTATCCTCGTCGCGCTGACCGTTGTGGTGCTGTTGGTGGTGCTGGTGCCGTATCTTGCGCTGGCTGCCAAGGCGCGCTGGTTCCTGAAATCTCCGCGCGCGCTCAAGGCGCTGAACCGCACGGCTGCCGGCTTCATGGTCGGTGCCGCTGCAGCGATTGCCGCCCGCCAATAGCGAGCTTTCGGCCAAAGCATTTCGCAAACAGGCCTTTGCGGGAAATGCTTTTCCGAGACGGCACTGTTTTAGACACAGGTCCCACTCGGATATTTTCAAGCGACAGTCTATCTTGCACGGTCGAAGGTCCTATCTTGCCTGCAATTCCACTTGCCTGAAATCCTTACTCGCCTGAAGTTCTGGGAGCGAAACAAATGAAGAAGCCCGCCACATCAGCCCGCGTGCCCGGCCGCGGCCGCGTCTACGATTCCATCACCGACACGATCGGCGATACGCCCCTGGTGCGGCTCGACAAGTTCGCCCGGGAAAAGGGCATCGTCGCCAATCTCATCGCCAAGCTCGAATTCTTCAACCCGATCGCCTCGGTCAAGGACCGCATCGGCGTGGCGATGATCGAGGCGCTGGAGGCGTCGGGCAAGATCTCTCCCGGCAAGACCACGCTGATCGAACCGACGTCGGGCAACACCGGCATCGCGCTTGCCTTCGCCGCTGCCGCCAAGGGCTACAAGCTGATCCTGACGATGCCCGAAACGATGTCGATCGAGCGCCGGAAAATGCTGGCGCTGCTCGGCGCGGAGCTGGTGCTGACAGAAGGCCCAAAAGGTATGAAGGGCGCCATCGCCAAGGCCGACGAACTGGCAGCGACGATCCCCAATGCGATCATCCCGCAGCAGTTCGAGAACCCAGCCAATCCGGAAATCCACCGCACGACGACGGCCGAGGAAATCTGGAACGATACGCAGGGCGAGGTCGATATCTTCGTCGCGGGCATCGGCACCGGCGGCACCATCACCGGCGTCGGCCAGGTGCTGAAGAAGCGCAAGCCCTCCGTGCATGTCGTCGCCGTCGAGCCGGACTCCTCGCCTGTTCTGTCGGGCGGCCAGCCCGGCCCGCACAAGATCCAGGGCATCGGCGCCGGCTTTGCGCCCAAAATCCTCGACACGACGATCTATGACGAGATCGTCAAAGTGTCGAACGAGGATTCCGTGGCCAATGCCCGCCTCGTCGCCCGCCTCGAAGGCGTGCCGGTCGGCATCTCTTCGGGCGCCGCCCTGCAGGCGGCCATCGTCGTCGGCTCGCGGCCGGAGAACAAGGGCAAAAATCTTGTGGTGGTCATCCCGTCCTTCGCCGAGCGTTACCTGTCGACAATCCTGTTCGAGGGGCTGGGATCGTAATCCGACGCTTCTTCGTGACCAAGCTGGCCCGCTGAAAAAACACCCGTGGCCGCCATCAGCGGCTTGAGCGCCACACCGCTTCCGGTTCATATCTCCCCCGGCCTGCTTTGCGCGCGGGCCGGGGGAGAATTTATGTACAAGCTTTATACCCGTCCCGGCAGCGGCGGCTTCGTGGTCGAGGCGGCGCTGGCGCTGGCCAATGTACCATTTGAGCAGATCGACGTGCCGAAGACCGACCGGCCCGATCCCGCCTTCCTCGACATCAGTCCGTTGAACCAGGTGCCGGTGCTGACCTTGCCCGACGGAAGCTCGATGACCGAATCCGCAGCGATCTGCATCGTGCTTGCCGAGCGCCACCCCGACGCCAATTTGGCGCCGGGAGCAGAAGCGCCTGCCCGCGCGGATTTCCTGCGCTGGATGGCCTTTATGTCGTCTGTGCTCTATTCGGCGGTGCTGCGTTTCTACTACGCATACCGCTACACTGCCGATCCCGAAGGCACCAAGGCGGTCAAGCAGGCGGCCGTGGCCGAGATGGACCGCGGCTTTGCCGTTCTCGATGCCGCGCTCGAAGGCCGTGACTGGCTGGTCGGTGACCGGATGTCGCTGGCCGACATCTATCTGGTCATGCTGGCGGCCTGGTATCCCGACATCGACAGCGCGCGGACGGCATGGCCGAACATCGAACGCCTGTGGGCGCGGCTGCGCGACCATCCGCTGATGAAGACGCTCAACACCTCGCACGAGATGTGGCCGGGCTGAAGCTCAATTTCTGAGCACCGCTCTTTTTCCTTGCAGGAACCGGCGCACCGCCGGGTCGCGCTCGAGGCCGATCGCCCGGTCATAGGCTTCGCAGGCTTGCGGTACCTGACCAAGCCTGGCCAGGAGACCGGCGCGTGCGGCCCAATAGGGCTGGTACTCGTCAAGCCGCTTGTCGTCGCCCAGCACGTAAAGAGCCGCCAATCCGGCCACTGCGCCCTCGGCCTCGGCGATCGCCACCGCGCGGTTTATCGCCACCACCGGCGATCCTGCGATCGAAAGCAGCGCGTCGTAGAGTTCCTGGATTGCCACCCAGTCGGTGCGGCCGGTGAGCCTTCGTGCCGCATGCGCGGACTGCACGGCCGCCTCAAGCTGGTAGCGGCCGATGACGCCCTTGGCCGCTGCGTGGGAAAGCAGCGCTTCCGCCTCTTCGATGAGGGCACGGTCCCATAGAAGGCAATCCTGCTCCGCCAACGGCACGAAGTCGCCTTCGGCGCTGCGCCGTGCGGCGCGGCGAGACTCGGCAAACAGCATCAGCGACAACAGGCCCAGTGCCTCCGGTTCCTCCGGCATCAGCGAGGCCACCAGCCGGCCGAGCCAGATGCCTTCGGTCGCCAGGTTGCGGCGCCGCGTTTCGGTGCCGGCCGGATCGGACCAGCCTTCGGCGAAGGCGGCATAGATCGCCTCCAGCACCGCGTCCAGCCTTTCGCCGAGTTCGGCCCGCTCCGGCACGCGGAACGGAATGCCGGTTTCACGGATGCGGCTCTTGGCCCGCACCAGGCGCTGGCCCATGGTTGCGGGCGAGACCAGGAAGGCGGAGGCGATCGTCGCGGCGTCGAACCCCAGCACCGTCTGCAGAATGAGCGGCGAACGCACGCTCGATTCGATCGCCGGATGGGCGCAAGCGAACATCAGCCGCAGCCGATCGTCGGGCAGGTCTTCCTCGGTCATGCGTGCCTCCGCCTCCTGCGCAATCAGCTTGAGATGCTCGCGACCGGCCTCGCTGGTGAGCCGCCGCCGCACCGCATCGACACGGCGCCGCCGCGCCACCGCCAGCAGCCAGGCTTCCGGCTTTTCCGGCACGCCGGTTCGCGGCCAGCGCTCGAGGGCGGCGGCAAAGGCATCGGCCAGCGCGTCCTCGGCGGCGGCCACGTCGCGCGTACGCGCAGCGAGCCAGGCGACCAGCTTGCCGTAGCTCTGCCGGGCGGCAGCCTCGGCGGCCGCCCGGGCGGTCTCGGAGCGACTGTCCATCACATCGTCATTTCTCAGACAGGTACTCGGTCAGTTCCCAGATCGGCCGCAGCTCGACAGTGCCGGCGCTGGCCGCCGGGCAGCGCGCCGCCCAGGCGATCGCGGCGTCGGCATCCGCGGCCTCGATCATGTAGAAGCCTGCAAGCTGCTCCTTGGTGTCAGCATAGGGGCCGTCGAGGACGTTGGTCTTGCCACCAGCCACCCTAACCGAGGTGGTCGCCTGACTCGGGCGCAGCCGGTCACCGGCCAGCCACGCGCCGGATTTCTTCAGGGCCTCAGTATAGGCGCCATAGGCGGCACTCATCTGGTAGGTCGCCTCGGCCGGGGCATTCGCCATCGCGGCTTCGTCGGCGTAAATCAAAATCATGTATCGCATGGTCTTCTCCCGTTGTTTCGAAGGCCGCGTCGTTGCGAGCCGGACGTATGTCGCGCGGCAGCATCCGATTTCGACAGGCCGCTCGAAAAAACTTTCGACTCCGATGGCTTTTAGCGCAAGCCGCCATCTCTTTCCGGATCCGTCACCCTGATCCCTCAACCGTTCGTCTAACGAGCACAATTGCGGGTTGGCATTTGCGGCCCGCTGTCTAAACTCGCCCCGGTTCGCATCCAGGGAGGCGGTGCGGTCGTCGATATTCCAGGGAGGAGATCAGATGTTGCATTTCAGAACGAAATTCGTTGCGGCCGGCGCGGTGGCGCTTTCACTTGGCCTGGGCGCTGTCTCAGCCAAGGCCCAGGAATTCATCAACGTGCTGACCGGCGGCACATCCGGCGTCTATTATCCGCTCGGCGTGGCGCTTTCGGAAATCTACGGCAAGGGCATCGAAGGCGCGCGCACCCAGGTGCAGGCGACCAAGGCTTCGGTTGAAAACCTCAATCTGCTGCAGCAGGGCAAGGGCGAGATCGCCTTTGCGCTCGGCGATTCCGTCAAGATGGCCGCCGAAGGCAATGCCGAGGCCGGTTTCCCAGGCAAGCTCGACAAATTGCGCGGCATCGCCGCCATCTATCCCAATTACATCCAGATTGTCGCCAGCCAGGAGTCCGGCATCAAGACGCTGGCCGACCTCAAGGGCAAGAGCCTGTCGGTCGGCGCACCGGCGTCGGGCACCGAACTCAATGCGCGCGCGATCTTCGCCGCCGCGGGGCTGAAATACGAGGATCTCGGCCGGGTCGAATACCTGCCCTTCGCCGAATCGGTCGAGCTGATCAAAAACCGGCAGCTCGACGCCACGCTGCAATCGGCCGGGCTCGGCGTCGCCTCGATCCGCGACCTCGCCACCTCCGTGCCGATCAATGTCGTGGCGGTGCCGGCCGAGGATGTTGCGAAGATCGGCTCGCCCTATCTTTCGGTGGTCATTCCCAAGGGTACCTATGAGGGCCAGAGCGAGGATGTCGCCACCGCCGCCGTCGGCAATTTCCTCATCACCCGCGCCGATGTCTCCGACGAGACCGCCTATCAGATGACCAAGCTGATATTCGACCATCTCGACCAACTGGCCGCGGCCCATGCCGCCGCCAAGGCGATCGACCCGGCCAAGGCGCTGGCCGGCATGCCGGTGCCGCTGCACCCCGGTGCTGAGCGTTATTACAAGGAGAAGGGCTTGTTGAAGTAGCGGAGCATGGCTCGGCGATCTGAGATGCACTCGCCAGGCGCCCCCCTCTGCCCTGCCGGGCATCTCCTCCTCAAGGGGGGAGATTGGCCGTCACCACACCTTTCGCCAATCGCTAACGTTGCAGAACGTGCGCAGACACCAACGCTGCTGATCTCCCCCCTCGAGGGGGAGATGTCCGGCAGGACAGGGGGGGGCGCCTCGCACTACACTTCGCTCCTTCTGGGGACCGTTGGATGAGCGAAGCATCGTCTGGAATAACGACCGACGGCAAATCCGCCACCTTCCATCTGCCTGCCGTCGAAGAACAGGTCGAAGGCCTGCCACCCGGCTTCGGCGACGGCATCGCCGGCAAGGCCGCCTTTCTCATCGCCGTCGCCTTTTCCGTGTTCCAGATCTATGTCGCCGCCTATGGCAGCATTCCGAGCCAGGTGGTGCGGGCGATGCATGTCGGCTTCCTGCTGCTGCTCGGCTTCGGCCTGATCGCCAATCTGCGAACCAAGAGCCTGCCGGCCAAGGCCATATTCTGGTCGCTCGGCGCGCTCGGCTTCGGCACCGGCCTGTACAATTGGGTGTTCTACACCGACCTCATCCGCCGCTCCGGCTTCCTGACCACGCCGGATCTCATCGTCGGCGCGGTGCTGGTGGTGCTGGTCTTCGAGGCGGCGCGGCGGCTGATGGGGCTGCCGCTGGCGATCATCGCCTTCATCTTCCTCGCCTACTGCTTTTTCGGCAACCATCTGCCGCCGCCGCTCGTCCATCGCGGCTATGATTTCGCCCAGCTGGTCGACACCTTCGCCTACGGCACCGAAGGCATCTACGGCACGCCGATCTATGTCTCGGCCGCCTACATCTTCATCTTCGTTGTCTTTGCCGCCTTTCTCGAACGCGCCGGCATGATCGCGCTGTTCAACGATTTCGCGCTGGGCCTTGTCGGCACATGGCGCGGCGGCCCGGCGCAGGTCTGCGTGCTGTCGTCGGCGCTGATGGGCACCATTTCCGGCTCGGGCGTCGCCAATGTGGTGGCCAGCGGCCAGTTCACCATCCCGCTGATGAAGCGCTTCGGCTTCCGCTCGGCCTTTGCCGGTGCCGTCGAGGCGACCTCCTCCATGGGCGGCCAGATCATGCCGCCGGTGATGGGCGCGGTCGCCTTCATCATGGCCGAGACGCTGAACGTGCCTTATGCCGATGTGGTCAAGGCGGCGATCATCCCGGCGCTGCTCTATTTCGGCGCGTGCTTCTGGCAGGTGCATCTGGAAGCCGGCAAGGCCGGCCTGCACGGCATGGCCAAGGCCGAGCTGCCCAACCCGTGGGACGCGGTGCGGCAACACTGGCCGCTGGTGCTGCCGCTGGCAGCGCTCATCTACCTGCTGTTTGCCGGCTACACGCCGATCTTCGCCGGCACGATGGGCCTGGCGCTGACCATCGTGCTCATCCTCGGCACGCCGCTGGCGGCAGCGATCGGACCGCTCGCCTTCCGCATCGTCTTCTGGATAGCGCTCGGGCTTGCCGCCGCTTCGTTCATGAAGTTCGGCGTCAACCTCCTCGGCCTGGTGATCGCCGCACTGGTCGTCGCCTGCTTCACGTTCAGGGGCGGCCGCGAGACGTTGCAAATCTGTGTCGACTCTCTCGCAGAAGGGGCGAAGAACGCGCTGCCGGTCGGCATTGCCTGCGCCATCGTCGGCATCGTCATCGGCACGCTGACGCTGACCGGCATCGCTTCGACCTTCATCGGCTGGATCATCTCCATCGGCGAGAACAATCTGTTCCTGTCGCTGTTGCTGACCATGCTCACCTGCCTGGTGCTGGGCATGGGCATCCCGACCATTCCCAACTACATCATCACCTCGTCGCTGGCCGGGCCGGCGCTGCTCGAGCTTGGCGTGCCGCTGCTGGTCAGCCACATGTTCGTCTTCTATTTCGGCATCATGGCCGATCTGACGCCGCCAGTGGCGCTGGCCGCCTTTGCCGCGGCACCCATGGCTAGGGAAAGTGGCCTGAAGATCGGCATCCAGGCGACTAAACTCGCCATTGCCGGCTTCGTCGTGCCGTTCATGGCGGTCTACACGCCGGCTCTGATGCTGCAGGACGCCGGGCCGATCGCCGCCCAGTTCGGCTATCCCGTCGAGGTCGCCTACATCGTCGCCAAGGCCTGCATGGGCATCGTGCTGTGGGGTGCCGCCGCCGTCGGCTTTCTCGCCCGCCGCATGGCGGGGTGGGAACGCCTGCTTGCCTTCGCCGCCGGCGTGCTTCTGGTCGCCGCGGTACCGCTGACCGACGAGGCCGGCTGGGCGCTGGCGCTGGCCTGGATCGGCTGGCACTGCTTTCGTGCGCGGCAGGCTTCAGTCAAAACATGAGCCTTTGCATCCTGGCCGCCGGCAAGATGGTGACGTTCTCCGTCGCCGCCTTTACGCTGTCCTGGACGCATTCGGTGGAACGGACGCGTTGGGAGGAAGACTGGAAGGTCACGCCTATCGGCCTGCAGTTGGTCGAGGCGCGGGTCAAGGGCTCGGGCGCCGGCATGGAGCCACCGGAAGGCGCGGTGCTGAAGAATAGCTGGTGGGCCTATACGCCCACGGTCGGCCCACAGCGGCGCGTCATACTCGCCGCCTCCGGCGCAACCGGCGACGGCTGGACGCTGTGCTCGGTTCAAGGCTGCCGGGAATTGGGCAAGGGGGCCGGCGACGCGATCGTGCTGAAGCCGTGCGAATCCACCGGTTCGAGCCAACCGCGATAACGCCCGATCAATGCGCTGAGCGGCGGCTCGTTCTCCAGCAGCCACATCCTCAGTCAAGGAACCGCTCGCGCAGCTCCGGAGAAGGAACCTCGCAGCTGTCCTTCCTGCCGAACAGCGCGTTGCGATTCCTGGCAACGCGCTCATAGAGCCAGTCGCGCAGCGGGCGCGGCAGCAGCAGCAGCGTTTTTGCCGCCCGCCAGGGCCAGCCGAGTTCCGCCATGACAGCGACGAAGCTGTCGAGCCGCGTGAAGGCGACGCCGTCGATCAGGACGAGGTTGGTTTCGTAAGAGTCCGTGCGCAGTCCATGCTTCCGAAACAGCGTTTCACCGAAAAGCGACTGCGCGGTGGCGAAGCGGAAACGGCCTTGGCGATCGAGCCTGACCACCATGCGCACGAAGCCTGAGCAGAGCACGCAGACGCCATCGAAAACGATCAATCGATGGCGTGCGTCGAGAGTTGTTCCGGAGGGACGATTTGACTGAAGTCGACTGGGTTGGGAATGGTCGGTCACGCTGGCCTCGGCTGCTCGTGTCCTATGACACTAAGCCGGCCAGCGTCGGTATCAAAGCCGTGGCGATGTCGCACGGCGCCTGTCGGCGAGAGCGGGACGCTCGGCGCGATAGGTGGTGGCGCGGGTAGAGGCGGCCGGCCTGCAGATCCTGCTGTTGTGGCGATTTTCGAAAGCCATGATCAGTGCGCGCCCAGCGAGTTGCCGCGACGGGCGCAAGCAGGGCCGGGGCCGCGCATGTAATAGCGCTCGGGCCGATAGGTCGGCGCGACGAATTCGCGGATGGCGGCGGCATAGCCGATGAGGTGCGCGAGGAAGTTCATTACCCTTGTCCCTGTCCCGATTTTCGGATGTCCCTTCCGAATTGCGGTCATCATAGCGTCGAGGCGTGAATAGTCGGTGAACGTGATGTTAATATCTGGTCGAAAATGCCTTGCTTCGTGGCTGGATTGCGGCTGATTCGGGGTCTTTCCGTGCAGTTGGCCGGCATTCCGGCCAATGTGACTTTTGCATCACATATGTTTCGTTTGAATGTCGCGCGCACGCGGTTCTGTTTCAACTTTTGTGGCGTCGCGAAATTTCCATGCTGGCAGCCAGAACCACTCGAAGCGGCCCTTGGAATCCAAACCGGCGCCGGAGCGCGGAACTGGAGCGCGGTCTGTCCGTTCTCACCTGCATCTGGTTCTGGAAGGGAAGATATCATGGCGCCGCGTCCGGCCTGGAAAGGCTATTTGAAGCTTTCGCTGGTCACCTGTGCCGTCGAACTCACCAATGTCGTCACCCACACGGAGCGGGTCTCGTTTCGGATTCTCAACCGCACGACCGGCAACACGGTGAAGCGCCTCTATGTCGATGCCAAAACCGGCAAGCCTCTGGGGGAGGATGACGAGATCAAGGGCTATGAACTCGACGATGGCGATTTCATCCATATCGAGGAAGACGAGATCGAGGCGGTGCAGATCGAATCCTCGCACACGATGGCGCTCGACGGTTTCGTCGACAAAGCTTCGATCCAGCAGATCTATCTCGATACGCCCTATTATGTCGCCCCGGCCGACAAGGTGTCGGAAGAAGCGTTCGCCGTCATTCGCGACGCGATGGCGGGCAAGAAGATGGCCGGGTTGGCGCGTATCGTGCTCTACCGACGCGAACGGCCGCTGGTTATCGAGCCGCTCGGCAAAGGCATGGTGCTGACGACGCTGCGCTACGACAACACGGTGCGCCAACCGGACACCGTCTTCGGCGACATCGAGTCGGTGAAGACCGATCAGGAGATGACCGACCTCGCCGAGTTGATCATCGACAAGAAGAAGACGAAGTTCGATCCCTCGAAATTTGACGACAAATACGAGGACGCGCTGCTGGAACTGATCCGCGCCAAGAAGGCCGGCCACAAGGCGCCGAAGGCCAAGGCGGCGCCCAAACCTTCCAATGTCGTCAATCTGTTCGACGCGCTGAAGAAGAGCCTGTCGGATTCCGGATCATCGAAAACGTCTTCGTCGGCGAAAGCCAAGCCGGCGGCCAAACGCGCCAAGCCGAAAGCCGGCGCGCCGAAACGCAAATCGGCCTGAGGACACCAACGAATGGCCAGCCTAGAACAATATCACTCCAAGCGCGATTTCAAGAAAACCGCCGAACCGGCCGGCAAGGTCGCCCGGACCAAGAAGAGCGAGGTCGGCGGCATCTTCGTCATCCACAAGCATGCCGCGACGCGGCTGCATTACGACCTGCGGCTCGAGCATGACGGCGTGCTGTGGAGCTGGGCGGTGACGCGCGGCCCGAGCCTTGATCCGCATGAGAAGCGACTGGCCGTGCATGTCGAGGATCACCCGATCGACTATGCGCCGTTCGAGGGCACCATTCCCAAAGGCGAATATGGCGGCGGTTCGGTCATCGTCTGGGACGAGGGCACCTGGACCCCCGAGATCGACCCGGCGAAGGCGATGAAGAAGGGCCATATCAGCTTCGAGCTCAAGGGACACAAGCTGCATGGTCTCTGGCACCTGGTGCGGCTGAAACCCCGCGCGGGTGAAAAGCGCGACAACTGGCTGCTGATCAAGTCGGACGATGCCGCTGCGCGTCCGGGCGAGGACATCCTCAAGGAGGCGCCGGAATCGGTGAAATCGGGTCTGACCATCGAGGAGGTCGGCGAGGGCAAGACCGCGAAGGGTGAGAAGCCGAAAGTCTGGCATTCCAACAAGCCGGCCGCCGGCAAGACGAAGGCCGCGGGCAAGAAACTCGACTTCATCGAGCCGCAGCTGGCCACGCTGGAGCGCGATGCGCCGCCGGGCAAGGACTGGCTGCATGAGGTGAAGTTCGACGGCTATCGCATGCAGGCACAGATAGCCGGCACCGACGTGCGGCTGCTGACCCGCACCGGCCTCGACTGGACGAAGAAATTCGGAGGAGAGATCGTCGCGGAGCTGGCCGGGCTGAAGTGCAGCGACGCCATCATCGATGGCGAGGTGGTCGTGCTGGCCGACAGCGGCGTCTCGTCTTTCGCGCTGTTGCAACAGGATCTGTCGGCGAAGCGGACAAATCGCTTCATCTATTACGTATTCGATTTGATGCGCCTCGATGGACGGGATTTGCGCCGCGAGCCGCTGGTCGAGCGCAAGCAGGCCTTGCAGGATTTGCTCGGCAAGCACTCCGACAATCCGGCGGTCCGCTTCAGCGACCACTTTTCCGAACCCGGCAAGATCATGCTGGAGCATGCCTGCCGGATGGGCCTGGAAGGCGTTGTCTCTAAGCGTGCCGATGCACCCTATCGCAGCGGCCGCGGCCCGACCTGGGTCAAATCGAAATGCACGGCGCGGCAGGAATTCGTCATCGGCGGCTACCTGCCGTCGGACAAGACCGGGCGCGGACTGCGCTCGATCCTGGTCGGCTTCCACGAGGGCGGCAAGCTGCATTATGCCGGGCGCGTCGGCACTGGTTTCTCCGGCAAGGGCGCCAATGAGCTGAAGGCAAAACTCGATGCATTGACGGCAAAAACATCGCCCTTCTCCACCGCGGTGCCGAAGGGCAAGGGCCTGGTCTGGGTCAAGCCCGAACTTGTCGGCGAAGTGGAGTTTCGCAGCTGGACCTCGGACCGTATAATACGCCACGCCTCGTTCCAGGGATTGCGCGAGGACAAGCCGGCGGAGGAAGTCGTGCAGGAAAAGCCCAAAGCGTCGACAGGCAAGCCATCGACAGGCAAGAGCACGGCCAAGCCGGCATCGGGTGGCACAGCCGCCGGATCGATGACGACCACGGTAAAACTCTCGCATCCCGACAAGCTGCTGTGGCCGGACGAAAACATATCCAAGCAGGGCCTGCTCGACCATTACGCGCAGGTTTGGCCGCGCATGGAACAGTTTGTCGTCAACCGGCCGCTCAGCCTGGTGCGGGCACCAGACGGCGTCGGCGGCCAGCGTTTCTTCCAGAAACATGCCTCGGCCGGCATGAGCGGCAAGATCGCGCGCATGAAGGACCCGACTGACGGCGAGGAGATCCTGTACATCCGGGATTTCGATGGTGTCGCCGCATTGGTCCAGTATGGCGTGGTCGAGATCCACATCTGGGGGTGCACGATCGACGAGATCGAAAAGCCCGACCAGATCATCTTCGATCTCGATCCCGATGAAGGTGTCGACGTGAAAGCGGTCCGCGAGGCGGCACTCGATATCAGGGGCAAGCTCGACGAGCTGTCGCTGCCGAATTTCGTCAAGACTTCGGGCGGCAAGGGTTTTCACGTCATGGTGCCGCTGAGACCAGCGGCGGATTGGGAGGAGGTCAAAACCTTCGCCCATGATTTTGCCCGTGCGCTGGAGCAGGGTGCTCCCGACCGCTACACGGCGACGCTGTCGAAAAAAGCGCGCACGGGAAAGATCTTCGTCGACTATCTGCGCAATGGCAGGGGCTCGACGACGGTCGCGCCCTATTCGTCACGCGCCAAGAAGGGCGCCACCGTGTCGATGCCGGTGACCTGGCCAGAGATCGATGCCGGCTTGGCGCCGAACGCTTTCCCGATCGGCGGCAAGACTACGCTGAAACAGCTGGCGAAAGCCGATCCGTGGTCGGATTTCTTTAAGCAGGGCAAGGCTCTGAGGCGGGGTTAACGCTTCGCCCGTTCAAGACAGAAACACCCTCTCAAACGCCTGTCTACCCGGCGGCGAGAAGATCACCGCGCGGCTGTCCTTCTCGCGGCGCGCCCATTTCTCGGCCAGGATCTTCTCGAGGATGGCGGCGCCCAGCGTGCCGGCGAGGTGCGAACGGCGCACGCTCCAGTCGAGGCAGGCGCGGCACACCGGCCGGCGCGGCTTGGTATAAACGTCGATGCCGATCGCCGCGAAATGCGAAGCCGCCGATGGCCCGAGCCTGATCTCCTGTTCGTCGCGGACCAATACGTTTTTGGCGACGAGCCGATCGAGCATCGCCACCGCCTGCTCGCCGGCGAGGTGATCGTAGCAGACGCGCGCCACGCGCATGGCGCCATCGCGCGGACCCGGGCGCACACGCTTTGGACCGACGGCTTCCGCGACGCCTGTGATGGCTTCGATCATGCCCGCCACCTGCGGTCCGGCGAGGCCGTAATAGCGATGCCGGCCCTGGCTCGCCACCGTGAGCAGCCCACCTTCCATCAGTTTGCCCAGGTGCGAGCTGGCGGTCGGCAGCGAAACGCCGGCCTCGAGCGCCAGTTCGCTCGCCGTCAGCGCCGTGCCGCCCATCAGGGCATTCAGCATGTTTGCCCGTGCCGGGTCGCCGACCAGGCTGGCGATGCGGGCGATGTCGGGTCCTTCACGCATAGTTCGTTCCTCATCGAAGCGTTCTTGTCAGATAATCACTATTCTCAGGTGAGATCAAGGAGACGACGATGGCCGAACGAACCGCTTTCCCCTCAGCCCCGCTCCCCAGCCGTCAATTCTTCCCGTTCGTCAGCTGGCTGCGTTCGCGGCTGCTGGCCCGCTGGTATGACCGCCATTTGCAGCGTCTGGACCTTGCCGAGATCGATGATCATCAGCTGCGCGATCTTGGGCTAACGCGGCAAGACGTGCGCCGCGAATGCGCGAAGTCCTTCTGGCAGCCCTAGCAGACCAGACGACACAACGTTTCGATGCCGCTCGAACTATCGACGCACCCCAAGGAGACCACAATGACCATCACCTGCTTCATCCGCTACGAGATCGACCCGTTCGGCAAGGCGGCCTTCGAGGAGTATGCGCGCAATTGGGGCCAGGCCATTCCACGCTGCGGCGCCGATCTGATCGGTTACTACGCGCCGCATGAGGGCTCGGCGACGACCGCGTATGCCGCCTACAACATCGAGAGCCTGGCGGCCTACGAAGCCTATCGCGCCCGGCTTGCCGCCGATCCCGCCGGCAAGGCAAACTACGAATTCGCCAAGCGCGAGAGATTCATCCTGAAGGAGGATCGCATGTTCCTGAAACTGGCCTCAGGCCCGCACGCGAAACTGGTGCTGCCGTGATTGCCGTGATCTTCGAGGTCGAGCCGGCGGAAGGCCGGCGCGACGCCTATCTGAGCATCGCCGCGGACCTGCGTCCACTGCTCGACGGCATCGACGGCTTTCTTTCCATCGAGCGTTTCCAGAGCCTGGCCGATCCGACCCGCATCCTGTCGCTGTCATTCTGGCGCGACGAGGAAGCCGTGAAGGCCTGGCGCAACACCGAGGAACACCGGCAGGCGCAGAAGGCCGGACGTGGCGGTATCTTTGCCGGCTACCGATTGCGCATCGCCCATGTGGTGAGGGACTATGGGCTGACGGAGAGGGACGAGGCGCCTAGGGATAGCCGGGCGGTGAATGGGTGAGCGGCAAGTTTCTTCCTTCTCCCCCTGTGGGAGAAGGTGTCGCCGAAGGC
>NZ_RZTE01000046.1:0-49105 GCF_003997415.1 Mesorhizobium sp. M7A.F.Ca.MR.245.00.0.0
CCGAATTGCGAAGGGCAATTCGGGACAATCCGACCTCTCCCCGAGGGGAGAGGAGGAAGCCGAGGCCCGTGCTCGTCTCTTCTCCCCTCGGGGAGAAGGTGGCCGCGACGACGGGACCTTGACCGGGCGGAGCTTGTCGTACACACGATTTGTGACGATTTCGGAGAACAAAAATGGCCGCTGCGGACGACATCGCTCTGATCCAGAAGCAGGAAGAGACGCTGGTCTTCCCGGCGTTCGACGAGGCCGTCGCCTTCGAGATCGGCGCGGCGATCCGTGAGCGGGCACTGGCCGAGGCCATGCCGATCATTGTCGATATCAGGCTGTGGGATCGGCCGCTGTTCTATGCCGCGCTGCCGGGCTCGAATGCTTCCAATCCCGACTGGGCGCGGCGCAAGATCAATGTGGTCAAACGGTTCCTGAGAAGCACCTATCGTATGGTGTTGGAACAGCAGCGCCCGGACCGCAGCTTCAAGATCGGCGAAGGGCTGGATATTGCCGACTACGTGCTGGCCGGCGGTGGCTTTCCGGTGACCGTCAAGGGCGCCGGCGTCATCGGGGTGATCGCCGTCTCCGGACTGCCGGAGCGCGAGGATCACGGCGTCGTCGTAGATGCGCTGTGCGATCATTTGGGCGTCGACAAGCGCGGCCTGGCATTGCCTCGGGACGCCGAATGACCGTGCTCGATCCCAAGGCCTTCCTGACCTCCGTCTTCAACGCCGCCATCGCCGCCGCCGACCCGGAACGAACCATCCGGGATCATCTGCCGGCCAAGCCGAAGGGCCGCACCATTGTCATCGGCGCGGGCAAAGGCTCGGCGCAGATGGCGGCAGCGTTCGAGAAAGCGTGGGACGGCCCCATCGAAGGGCTGGTCGTCACCCGCTATGGCTATGGCGCGACCTGCGAGCGCATCGAGATCATCGAGGCGGCTCATCCGGTGCCGGACGCTGCCGGTCTGGAAGCCTCGCGGCGCCTGCTCGCCAAGGTCCAGAATCTGACTGAGGATGACCTGGTGGTGGCGCTGATTTCCGGCGGCGGATCGGCGCTGTTGCCGTCGCCCGCCGGCGGCTTGACGCTGGCCGACGAGATCGCCGTCAATGAGGCGCTGCTCGCCTCGGGTGCGCCGATCGCGGCGATGAACACCATCCGCAAGCACCTTTCCACCATCAAGGGCGGCAGGCTGGCAGCGGCCGCATGGCCGGCCAGGGTGGTGTCGCTGATCGTCTCCGATATTCCCGGCGACAATCCGGCAATGGTCGCCTCCGGCCCAACCGTACCGGATACAGGCAGCCGCGCCGACGCGCTGGCCTCGATATCGGCCTATCGCATGAAACTGCCGGCCTCGGTGATGGCGCATATCAATTCGCCGGCCGCCGATGCGCCAAGCCCGGACGACGAACGTTTTTCGCGCAACGAGGTGCATCTGATCGCTTCGGCCGGGGTATCGCTGGAAGCCGCCGCTGCGGAAGCGAAACGGCAGGGTGTCGAGGCCGTTATCCTCTCCGATGCCATTGAGGGCGAAGCGCGCGAGGTGGGCGGCGTCCATGCCGCGATCGCGCGTGAAGTGGCGATGCACAATCGACCATTTCCAAAGCCGGTGCTCATCTTATCGGGCGGCGAGACAACCGTGACCCTGCGGGCAAAAGGCAAGGGCGGCCGCAACTCGGAATTCCTGCTGGCTTTCGCCATAGGCGCCAATGGCGTCGACGGCATCCACGCACTGGCCGCCGACACCGACGGCATTGACGGTTCGGAAGACAATGCCGGCGCCTTCGCCGATGGCTCGACCGTATCGCGCATGCGCGCAGCCGGGGTGGACGCCAAGGCTATGCTTGCCGGCAACAATGCCTGGACGGCCTTCAACGCAGTTGGCGATCTCTTCGTACCCGGCCCGACCGGTACGAATGTCAACGATCTCAGGGCAATTCTGATCAGGTAGCTGAAGCAATTCCAGGAAAAGTGTGAAGCGGTTTTCCGTCCGGAATTGCGAAAAACAGACTGGTCAGGCGGCCATCAGCCGCTTCACCAGCTTCATATCCTGCAGGAACCGTTCGCGTTCAGCCTCCTTGTCCGCGGGTTCGCGGATGCGCAGAATGAAGGAGGGATGGATGGTGATGAACACGCGCAATCCGTCCTCGCGCTCGATCACTTGTCCGCGCATCTTTGTCACCGGGATCGCCTTGCCGAGCAGCGACATCGCCGCCGTCGCGCCGAGTGCCACGGCGAGGTTCGGCTTGATCAGCTCGAATTCCTGGTCGATCCACCAGCGGCAGGCCTGAATCTCACCGGAATTCGGCTTGGAGTGGATGCGGCGCTTGCCGCGCGGCTCGAACTTGAAGTGCTTGACCGCGTTGGTGACATAGACCTTTTGCCGATCGACACCGGCATCATCCAGGATCGCATCGAACACCTTGCCGGCCGGACCAACGAAAGGTTTGCCGGCGAGATCCTCCTGATCGCCTGGCTGTTCGCCGACGAAGATCACCTTGGCATTGTCGGGGCCTTCACCGAAGACGGTCTGCGTCGCGTCGCGCCACAGCGGGCAGCGGCGGCAGCCTTTCGCTACCTCACGCAACTCGGGAATCGTGTCTGCATCATCTTCCGGTGCTTCGGCGGGCTGCTTCGGCCAATGCCGTGCCTGCACCTTGGCGTGGTGCGGCGCGGGTGTTGTCGGCATCTTCGCAATCATGTCCTTGGCGGCCTTGTCCGCTCCTGCGATCATGTCTGGAATGAGCGAAGCCTCGGGAAGGTTCCGCCAATATTTCTTCGGCATCTCCTTCTGCATGGCTTTCACCTTCAGCCGTGCCGGGTTGAAGATGTTCTCGAAATAGATGCGCCACAGCGCCTCGGTGTCGTCTTGATCCGGCGCATCGCCCTTGGCCGCGCCCGGTCCGATAGCCAGCCTTTCGCCATCCCAATCGGCGGAGGCGTAGGGCGTCAGGATCGTCCAGCGCATGCCGGTGAAACGCCTGACGAAGAAATCGGCGTTGCGCTCGACGATGAAATGATCCGGCTCGAACCAGGCGACATAGCGCTCATCGGCATCGTCGCCGATTTTCCGGAAGCGTACGAAGGCATGCATCTTGTGGCTGTCGCGCCGAACCGCCTTTTCCATGGCCTCAAGCCGCCTGGTATCGGGATCCGACGCGATTTCCAGCAGTTTAGGCTCGTCGCGCAATCGCCAAAGCATTCGGTAGAGAAAGGCAAACCGGCCGGGATCGGAATGGCAGAAGGCCGTTTCGGCATGCCCGATGAAGTCGCGCGACACGACGAGTTGCGCGCGCGCAGGCACTTCGGGCAATTCTGTTTGATCAGAGCCCGGCGCGACATGCCAGTAGACGTCCTCGGGCCTGACCTCATTCAGGGCCAGCCGCCGTGCCGCGTCACGCCAGCCGGCAAAATCCGTCTCGCTGTCGAGCCGAACTCTGTATCTGGCGAGATCGAGTTCCGCCGGCCGCATGATCAGAACAACGACAATTGTTCGCAGGAGGGGGCGATCTTGTCGCGCAGGCCGGCCTTGTCGGTCAGCGCACCAGGCGACCAGCCTTCGGCGATGATGAACGGCCTGAGCTTGGCGATCGACTGGCAGACCCGCCCGACATCCTCCAGCCGCATGCGCCGATGCCGGCGCGTCTCCAAAATCTTTGCCACCACCTTGGTGCCGAGACCCGGCACCCGCAGCAGAGCTTCGCGGTCGGCGCGGTTGATGTCGACCGGAAACTGCCCCCGGTTGCGCAGCGCCCAGGCGAGCTTCGGGTCGATGGCGAGATCGAGCATGCCGTCGCTGCTCCCGGCAAGGATTTCCGGCTGCGAAAACCCATAGAACCGCATCAGCCAGTCGGCCTGATAGAGCCGGTGCTCGCGCATCAGCGGTGGTTTCAGCAAGGGCAGCGACGATGACGAATCCGGAATCGGGCTGAAAGCCGAGTAATAGACGCGCCGCAGATGATAGCTGCCATAGAGCCGCGCGCTGGTGTGAAGGATGCCGTCGTCGGATGTCTTGTCGGCGCCGATGATCATCTGCGTCGACTGCCCACCCGGCGCAAAGCGTTCGCGCTTTTTGGTTTTCAAAGTAGGCTCGGCCTTCTCCTCCATCTTCTGGCGCAGCCTGGCCATCGAAAGCCGGATTGTCTCCGGCTTCTTCTCGGGCGCCAACCGCTTCACACCCTCATCAGTCGGCAGTTCGACATTGATCGATAGCCGGTCGGCATAAAGCCCTGCCTTCTCGATCAGTTCGGCCGAACTTTCCGGAATGGTTTTCAGGTGGATATAGCCGGAGAATTTCTCCTCCAGCCGCAGCCGGCGTGCCACTTCGACCATCTCGCCCATGGTCTCGTCCGGTGAGCGGACGACGCCCGAGGACAGGAACAGGCCTTCGATATAGTTGCGCCTGTAGAAATCCATGGTCAGCTTCACCACCTCGTCGACGGTGAAACGGGCGCGCCGCACATTGGAGGACGAGCGGTTGATGCAATAGCTGCAATCGTAGATGCAGAAGTTGGTCAGCAGGATCTTGAGAAGGGAAATGCAGCGGCCATCCGGCGCATAGGAATGGCAGATGCCCATGCCCTCGGTGGAGCCGATGCCGCCGGATTTCAGCGAATCCTTTTTTGCCGCACCGGAAGAGGCGCAGGAGGCATCGTATTTGGCGGCGTCGGAGAGGATCGCCAGCTTTTCACGGACGGTAAGTGCACTCATCTGTTCATGATATGTTCTAAACAGGAGATCCGCTACCTCATTTGATGGAGGCGGCGAAAAAGTGATCGCCGCCCATCATGAATCCATCAAACCTCGTGCAGATAGAGGTGGTAATCCAACTCGCTGACCGTGCGTGCCACCCGCAGATATTCGGACTGTTTGATCGCCACGAAGGTCCGGTGCAGGTCCTCGCCGAGCGCGTTCTTCAGGAAGCTGGACGTCCGCGCCGCTTCGATCGCGGCGCGCCAGTCGACAGGCATGGTCGTGCGCGTGACCGCTGCCTCATAGCCGTTGCCGGTCGTTTCGGGACCGGGATCGAGGCCTTCATCCATGCCCTTGATGATGCCGGCGAGCACGGTCGCGGCGATCAGGTAGGGATTGGCGTCGACGCCGGACGGCCGGTGCTCGATGCGCCGGTTCTTGGCATCGCCCGCTGGCACGCGCAATGCCACCGAGCGGTTGTTGACGCCCCAGGTCGGCGCCACCGGCGCATAGGATTGCGAGACGAAACGCCGCCAGGAATTGGAATGCGGTGCAAACACCAGCATCGATTCCGCCATGGTCTGGATCAGGCCGCCGAGCCCCTGCAGCAGCGGCAGCGACCAGCTCTCGCCGCCGGCTTCGGCAAAGACGTTTCGGCCGGCCTTGTCCTGCAGCGAGACGTGGAAATGCATGCCCGAGCCGGCATATTTCTCGATCGGCTTGGCCATGAAACATGCGGTGACGCCATGGCGGCGCGCCTGCGCCCGAACCAGCCGCTTCAGCATGACCAGATCGTCGGCCGCCCGCATCACATCCTTGCGGTAGTTCAGCGTCAATTCGTACTGGCCGGGCGCATATTCGGAAATCACCGTCTCGGCCGGAATGCCTTGCGCCTTGGCCGCGGCATAGATGTCGGAGAACAGCGGCTCCATGCCGTGCAGATGGTCTACCGAATACACTTCGGTCTTGCCCGAGACGCGGCCATCGAGCACCGCGCGCGCCGGCTGCACCTTGCCGTCGGCGTCGCGCTCATTGGCCAGCAGGAAGAATTCGAGCTCGAAGGCGCCGGCCGGATAGAGACCTTTGGCCGCGAGGATCTCCACCTGCCGAGCCAGCGCCAGGCGCGGATCCGACGACATCGGTCGGCCGTCGAGCATGTACATCGCCATTAGCAACTGGCCGCGGGGCGGGCTCGTACCGTAGAGCGGCACCAGCGTGCCGGGGATCGGCCATGCCCTGAGGTCGCCATCACCGGTCGTCCAGATCAGTCCGGTCTCGTGCACATCCTCGCCGGTGATGTCGAGGCCGAGGATCGAGATCGGCATATGGCGGCCGCCCTCGAAGATGCTCTTCAGCTCATGCCGGCGCACGATCTTGCCACGGCCGACGCCATTGGCATCGGTCAGCACGATATCGAAGGCCTCGATCTCGGGATGGGCGTCGAGAAAGGCTTGCGCCTCGGCAGGTGTCGAGCCCGAAGGTGAGGTTATCATGACGTTGGGGTGGTCCATCGCCGCTTGTCTCATGCCGCAAGCTTCGCCGCAACCGCGCCGAAGGCGGTGATCAGCCGGTTGACCTGGGCAGCCGAGGTCGCCGGCGAGATCAGCATCATGTTGTGGAAGGGTGCGATCAGCACGCCGCGATTGACCAGCGCGACATGGATAGCGGCCTCCAGTTCCGGTGCATGCGCCATTTCCGCCTCGGCGCCATTGCGCAGCGGACCGGGCGCACAGATGAACTCGACACGAGCGCCGACGCGGGAAACATGCCAGGGCAGGCGATAGCGATCGATCACGCCGGTCAGCCCGGCATCGAGCCGCCGCGCCAGATGATCCATGCGGTCGTAGTTTTCCTGCGTCATCACCTCTTCGAGCGTGGCGCGCATCGCCGCGAACTGCAGCGGGTTGGCCGAGAGTGTCGTGCCCATGCCGGAATAGCCCGGCTCCTTGGTCCTGTTGTAATCCGCGTAGCGTGAGGCAACGTCGTCGCTCATGCCCCAGACACTGGCCGGCACGCCGCCGGCGATCGGCTTGCCCAGCACGAAGAAGTCCGGGTCGAGACCATATTTCCTCGTGTAGCCGCCGGGGCCGGTCGAGATCGTGTGCGTCTCGTCGATCAGAAGCAGCGTGCCGGTTTGGCGTGTCAGTTTGCGCAGGGCGTCATGGTAGCCCGGATCGGCCAGCACCATGCAGGAATTGGTCAGCACTGGCTCGGCGATGACACAGGCGACGTCCTTATCCCCAAGCGCGGCTTCGAGTGCTGAAACATCGTTGAACTCGATGACCTTGGCCGTGCGGGTCAAGTCGCGGAACTCGCCCGCCAATCCTGGCCGGTTGACGGGCTTGCCGTCGATCAGCCGCACCATCGTTTCGTCGACCGAGCCATGATAGCAGCCGTTGAAGACCAGGATTTTTTCGCGGCCGGTGACGGCACGGGCAACGCGCAATGCAAAGCGGTTGGCGTCGGTCGCCGTCGTCGCGATCTGCCAGAACGGCAGGCCGAAGCGTTGCTGCAGCAGCGGCCCGATGGCCAGCGCATCTTCCGAAGGCAGCATATAGGTCAGGCCGCGTCCGGCCTGGCGGCGGATGGCGCGTGCCACCGGTGGCGGCGAATGGCCGAACATCGAGCCGGTGTCTCCAAGGCAGAAATCGTCGAGCTTGTTTCCGTCGATGTCGGTGATGTTCGCGCCCCTGGCGTTGTCGACCAGGATCGGGAACGGCGTCGGCCAATCGTTCATCCAGTGCATCGGGACGCCGCCGAAGAAGCCGGGCAGGCCGTTGCCGATCTTGGCTTGCGATTTTGGCCGCGCCTTGCGGAAGGCTGCCCCCTCGGTTTCGCGCAAATCGGCAATGCGGTCGCGGCCGATGGACGTGTTGGACGTGTCGCTGTGCATGAAAACCCCTCTGGTCGATCCCTCTTAGCCAATCCTTGTCCGCATCCGCAATTGGCCGCGCATCTGCCCTGCGTTGGCTCAGCCTTTGGCGGCGGCGCTTGACCGTGCTGCCGAAGTCAGCGCCAATATGAGCGGGAATTGAGGTGGAGGGGTAAAATGCGAACGATCATGTGTGTGGCAATGCTTCTGTCGTCGGCTGGCGCTGCCTTCGCGTCGGGTGGCATCTGGTGCTCCACCGAGGACCCGGCGGCGACATTCGAGGTCGAGGCAGGCGTCACCAGAGGCATGGGCGGGCCGACCTTCAACTTTCGCGGCAACCTCGAAATTCTGAGCCGGCCTGCCGGCGACAGCCTGCGCAAGACGGTGTTCGAGGATTCCAACCTGACGCAGTACTGGCTCGACGGCAAGGAATTGCGGCTGAACATCTATCGCGAGCACGAGGTCGCGCAAAAGATCAATTCGGTCGAACTGACGATCCTGACCAAGACCAGCGACGAAGGCGTCTACGACGGGAGCTATACGCTCTCCATCTACGACGCCGCGGCGGATACGGACCAGGACGGCAAACCGGTTGAAATCAGCGGCAAAGTGTCGTGCGGAGCGGAGTGAGCGGGGTCAGGCCGTGATATCGATGACGCCGCAATCGCCCGCGGCACTACCGAAGGCGACCCGGCGTTCTTCCTTGTCCCACATCATCGAGGTGATGGCGCCCTTGCCCGGCCGTCGCAACAGCACTTCCTTGGCGTCGGCAAAACGCACCGCCATCACCATCCCGTCATCATAGCCGACAGCAACGACATCCTGGCTCGGGTGGCAGGCGACAGCCGTCACCATGGCGTTGCCGCGCGTGCCGAGCTCCAGCGGTGCCTTGCCCATGGGACCATCCTTGCCTGAAAACGGCCAGACGATCGCCGCCGGCGCGCCGGAACTCGCCAGCCACTTGCCCTTCACACTCCACGACAGGCTTTTGACCTTGCCGGGATAGCCGGTCATGCGCATGTGCTTGCCGTCGGCGAGCTTCCAGCCGTGCAATGCGTTTTCTTGCATGGTGGTGACGAGGAAGGCGCCATCGGGAGAGAAGGTGATGCCGGTGTGGGCGCCGGCCCATTCAAGCTCCACCGGCTTGCCCTCGGCGGCCGGGAAATGCAGCGTCGCGCCATTGTAGCGGGCGACACCGAAGCGCATGCCCTTGGGCGAGAAGGCCAGCCCCTCGACCGAACGCGGATGGACGAATTCCCTCGTCTTGCCGTCGGCGAAGCGCACGAAGGCGGTCTTGCCTGAGGCATAGGCGATCGCGCCTTGCGGCCCGGCGGCAACGCTGGTGATCCACTTCTTGGCCGCGCTTGCCAATTCCGTGACCTCGCCGCCCGCTTTCACGGAAAACACCTTGCCGTCCTCGCCGCCGGTGATCAGCCGGTCATTGGCCGCATCATGAAAGGCGGCGAGCAGCCCGTCATTGGCCTGAACTGTCTTGTGGCCATGGTCGAGCCGATGGACGGCGCCGTCGGCCATCGCGAAATGCGGCACGTCGCCGAGGAAGACGGCAGCGATGCAGTGGCCTTCGAGATCAAGCGGGGCGACTGTTGGCATGGGAGATTATTCCATTCGAGATTTATGCTGGTCGTCTAACCTCGCTGGGTCGCCAGCGCGGCTGGGTGCGGCCGGCCTTCTCCCCTTGTGGGAGAAGGTGGATCGGCGCGCAGCGCCGAGACGGTTGAGGGGTGGGTGACGGATCTCCGTCAGCGCCAAGCTGGAACACCCCTCATCCGACCGAGCTTCGCCCGGCCACCTTCTCCCACAAGGGGAGAAGGAGGAGGGGCAGCGCTAGCGCTATAAAGTCTGGAAATCAAGCCGCCTGGCAGGCGTCAAAACTCTTCTTCAGCCGCTCGGCGTCGAGTTCCCTGCCGATAAACACCAGCCGGCTCTCATGCTTCTCGCCGTCCTTCCAGGCGCGCTGGTGATCGCCCTCGATGATCATGTGCACGCCCTGGATGACATAGCGTTCGTCGTCGCCCTTGAGCGCGATGATGCCTTTCAGCCGCAGGATGTTGGGGCCTTCCATCTGGGTGATCTTCTCGATCCAGGGGAAGAATTTCTTCGGGTCCATCTCGCCGCCGCGCAGCGACACCGATTGCACCGTCACGTCATGGATGTCGGAAGCATGCGCATGATGGTGGTGCCCGTCATGATCATGGTGGTGATCGTGGCCGTCATGGTCGTGGTCATGATGATCGTGATCGTCATGCGCTTCGAGGAAGTGTGGATCGTTTTCCAGCGCCCTCGACAGGTCGAAGGCGCCGCGGTCTAGCACTTCGGTCAGCGCGACCCCGGCTCGCGTCGTACGATGGATCTTTGCCGCCGGATTGATGGCGCGGATCGTCGCCTCGACCTTGGCGAGCTCTTCTGATGTGACGAGGTCGGTCTTGTTGAGCACGACGACGTCGGCGAAGGCGATCTGGTCCTCGGCTTCCCTGGAATCCTTGAGCCGCAGCGGCAGGTGCTTGGCGTCGACCAGCGCCACCACCGCGTCGAGCCTGGTCTTGGAGCGCACGTCGTCATCCATAAAGAAGGTCTGCGCCACCGGCACCGGATCGGCGAGCCCGGTGGTCTCGACGACGATGGCATCGAAGCGGCCGGGTCGGCGCATCAGGCCCTCGACGACACGGATCAGGTCGCCGCGCACCGTGCAGCAGACGCAGCCATTGTTCATCTCGTAGATTTCCTCGTCGGATTCCACGATCAGGTCGTTGTCGATGCCGATTTCGCCGAACTCGTTGACGATGACGGCGTAGCGCCTGCCGTGGTTTTCCGACAGGATGCGGTTGAGCAGCGTCGTCTTGCCGGCACCGAGATAGCCGGTGAGAACGGTTACGGGGATCTGCGTCTGTGCGTCGCTCATGGCTTGCCTCGAATTATCTGGGCCTCGGAAATTCGGCCTGAGAAAGGGAATGTCGGCTCCATATAGGATGTGCGCCGGGCTTTTGCACGGGGCAAACCGATGGGCCAAACCGGCTTGCTGGATTGCCGAATCGTTGGCGAAAGCCGTTGTGATCGCCTAGATCAGGGCGACAGAGGCCAATTCGAGAGGCAAGATATGTCCGGCAAGCCATCCTCGTTCTCAATGAGCCGGCGCCAGGCGCTCGGTTTGATCGCGGTCACCGCCGGCGGTGGTGCCTTCCTGCCCGCCGCCGCGATAGCAGACCAGACTTCACCCTATGCCGGACTGGCCTTGTTCGAAAACGGCGCCGGTGTCTGCACCATCACGCCCGAGGCGACCGAGGGACCGTTCTATTTCGATCCGAAGCTAGAACGCGCCGATGTCACCGAAGGCAAGAAGGGCATTGCCCTTGAGGTCCGGCTGCAGGTTGTCGACGCGGGCTGCCGCCCGCTTGCCGGCGCTCGTGTCGACATCTGGCATTGCGACGCGCAAGGCGCCTATTCCGGCTATCCCGGACAGGGTGATGGCCGCGATCTCGACACTTCGGGCCAGACCTTCCTGCGTGGTTGGCAAAGGACCGACGCGAGTGGCATCGTTTCCTTCGCCACGATCTATCCCGGCTGGTATCGCGGCCGCACCACCCACATCCATTTCAAGGTCTTTCCCGACGACAGTTCGGTGATGACCGGACAGTTGTTCTTCCCGGACAGCCTCAGCGAGCAGATTTTCACCGCTGTCGCGCCCTACAACGACCGGTCGGGCGAGCGCGACACCTCGAATGCCGCGGACGGCATAGCCAGGCGGGCCGGACCGCAATCGCAGGCTGCGCTGCGCGAGCTGGAGGATGCCTATCAGGCGCTGATGATCATCGCGGTGAAGTCCGGCTGAGCGGCGGTCACTCCATCACTTTGCTCGCGGCGAAAATTCCGGCCGGGAATTCGTTTGTCATCTAACTGAAATAAACATCTGGCATTAGCCACGGCGGACACCACAATGCTTGCCGGCAAAGCTGTTTGAAGCTCCGGAATCTTTTTCATCGTCGATTGCCAACCGGCCGGCTGCCTCTATGCTGCCCGCACCGGTACGGCCGAAGAGGGATGACCATGGCCAAGGCGGATAAGACTGCGACAATGAGCCGGCTGCATTCGGCGGCAAGGCTGGCAAGAACGGCGCTGGCGGCCCGGCTTCTGGCGCACGGCTTCTATGCCGGCCAGGATCAGATCATGCTGGCGCTCGACCGTGAGGACGGCCAGACGCCGGGCAATCTTGCCGGACGCCTCGGCGTGCGCCCACCCACCATCACCAAGACAATCAACCGGCTGCAGGCCCAGGGTTTTCTGGAAAAACGCGCCTCCTCGGCCGACGCCCGTCAGGCGCATATTTTCCTCACCGACACCGGACGCGACATCATTCACGCCATCGAGAAATCGGTGAAGAAGACCGAAAAGCTGGCGCTGAAGGGTCTCGACAAGAAGGACCAGAAGGCACTGTTCAAGCTGCTTGCCCGCATCGAGGCCAACCTCTCGAACGTGGAACTGGTGCTCATCGACGACGACGCCGAGTCGGACGACTGACCGGCGGATTGTTGCGGCAGGCGATCAAGCCGCCGCGGCAGAGCCCTGGATCAGCGACGACCAGCGTCCCGGTGTCATGCCGAACGCCTTCTTGAATTGCCTTATGAAATGGCTCTGGTCGCTGAAGCCGGCTTCGACCGCGATCTGTGCCAACGGTTCGCCGGCGGCGATCATCCGCCGCGCCCGCTGAAGCCGGCGCATCACCAGGAAGCGATGTGGACTGGTGGAGAAAGCGGCACGGAAATGCCGTGACAAGGCATAGCGATCAAGCCCGGTTACAGCTTCCAGTTCGCCGGAACGCACCGGCCGGTTCAGGTTTTCCGTGAGATAGTCGCGCGCCAGCGCAGCCGCCCGCCACGCCGTCCTGGTCATCGGCCTCGCCGACTGGCCGCCATGCCGGATCAGGCTTTGCATCAGTTCCGTCAGGAAGTCGTCGACGAACAACTCGTCGAGTTCCTGCTCCAGCGGACCCAGCGCCGAAAGCAGCGTTGCGCAGAAGGCGGCGTCCGCCACCACGCCATCCCTGACAAAAGGCAGCGACACGCCGCCAAGGCAGTCGAGCATCAGCGACGGTTCCAGATAGAGCATTCGGTAGCGCAGTCCGTCCTCGGTGCCGGCGCCGCCGTCATGCAACTCGTCGGGATGCAGCACGATGATCTGGCCCGGAAGGCTGTGGCGCGCAGCGCCGAGATAGCGAAACGTCTGCACACCGTGCAGCGTCACCCCGATCGCATAGGTGTCGTGGCGATGCAGGTCGAAGGCGCTGCCATGGAAGCGCGCCTCGATCCGCTCCATGCCTGCGGGATCGGGGGCGGAGATGATACGGTTTTCCGCCGCATCGACGCACAAACGTCCAAGACCCTTGTAGGCCTGGCTGTCTATATCGTGCGACATCGTCTCCTTCAGCCTCGCATTGGGGCACAACCGAATGGCCAATGTCTCATGTTCGATACGAAATTTGCAATCGTGCTCAGGGAAGATCTGCCGGTCTGGCAGAAACTCAACGTCACCGCTTTCCTGACCAGCGGCATCGTCGCGCAGTTTCCCGATATCATCGGTGAACCCTATCGCGACCGCGCCGGCAATCTCTACAACCCGCTGTCGATCCAGCCGGTCATCGTTTTGTCCGCCGACCAGACGACGCTGGGCACCATCCACCGGCGCACGCTGGAGCGCGGCGTGACCACCTCGCTCTATGTCGAGGAAATGTTTTCGACCGGCTTTGACGCGGCCAACCGTGCCGTCTTCGCCGAATTCGCGCCTGAAGACGCCAAGGTGGTCGGGATCGCGCTTCGCGCCGACAAGAAGCTGGTCGATAAAATCACCAAGGGCGCCCGCATGCACGCCTAGCCAAGGCACTACGCCTGCCGGCGGCTCTTGTTGTGCCAGCAGGCTTTCATGTCGCGGCAGTCGACAATTGGCTTGCCGGGAGCCGGCAATTCCCGCAAAGGTGGGCTCCAGCCCAGCTTCCCACCCGGCCTGCAAGTGAGTGCTCCCCAAAGACATGTAGAAAGCGCGACGCCCCCGGTGGCGATCGTGTGCATGCTCTCCACCTATGTCTTCTTCACCTTCCTCGACACATCAAGCAAATACCTCGTCCTTGCCGGCGTTTCCGTGCTGGTCGTTGCCTGGGTGCGCTTTGCCGTGCATGTCGTGCTGGTCGGCGCGCTGCTGCGCGGCTGGCGCCAACCGGTGCGGTTTCGTCCGGTCAATCTGCCGGCGCATATCCTGCGCGGGGCGTTCCTGTTCGGATCGACCATATTCAATGTCCTGGCGCTCAAATCCCTGCAACTGGCCGAGACCACCTCGATCTATTTCTTCGGGCCGATGGTGATCACGGCACTGGCCGGTCCGCTGCTTGGCGAGTGGGCCGGCTGGCGGCGCTGGCTGGCCATCCTGGCGGCCTTTGCCGGCGTCCTCATCATCACCCGGCCGGGCGTCGGCGTTTTCGGCATCGGACATCTCTTCGCGCTCGGCTCGATGCTGTCGAACTGCTTCTACGTCATCATGACGCGCCGCATGTCGGCGACCGAGACATCGGAGAGCCTCATCCTGTTTTCGGCGCTGGCGCCGGCGCTGTTGCTTCTGCCCCTGCTGCCGTTTTCGTTTTCCCTGCCGCATGACGGTTGGCACTGGTTCGTGCTGCTGATGCTCGGCGTGTTCGGCGGCGTCGGTCACTGGCTGCTGGTCCAGGCCTACCGGCTGGCGACAACCACGGCTTTGGCGCCCTATCCCTATTCGCAGATGGTGTGGATGATCATTTCCGGCTGGATCGTCTTCAAGCAGTTTCCCGACCGCTGGACATTGGTCGGCGCCGCCGTCATCGTCGCCAGCGGTCTCTACATCGTCCATCGCGAGCATAGGCTTCGGCTGCGGAGCCGCGCGGCCTCGGATGTCGAGGCCGAGGCGTTGGCAAAAAAACTTTGATTTGCCCCCGATCGGTGGCATAACGCCGCCTTTAAACAGTTTAGGTCTGGAAATTCAGGCCGGGGAGCACACGTCGCTGGCACAAAAAATCAAGCTTTCGACGATCGCGGATGCGCTCGGCGTGTCCACGGCTACGGTCTCGCTGGCGCTGCGCGACAGCCCTCTGGTTGCCGGTACCACGCGTGACCGCATCAAGGAACATGCCCGCGCCATCGGCTATATCTATAACCGACGCGCCGCCAGCCTGCGCACCTCGCGTTCCGGCATTGTCGGGGTCGTCGTCCACGACATCATGAACCCATTCTTCGCCGAGATCCTGCGCTCGATCGAAAGCGAGCTCGACCGCAGCCGGCAGACCTTCATCCTGTCCAATCATTATGATCAGCTCGAAAAGCAGCGCACCTTCATCGATACGCTTTTGCAGCTCGGCGCCGACGGCGTCATCATGTCGCCGGCCATCGGCACGCCGGCTTCCGACATCCTGATGGCCGAGGAGAACGGCCTGCCGGCTGTGCTGATCGCGCGCACCGTCGAGGGTGCCGACGTGCCGGTCTTTCGCGGCGACGACTCCTATGGAACAGGCCTTGCCACCAACCATCTGATCTCGCTCGGCCACAAGCGCATCGCCATGATCGGCGGCACCGACCAGACCTCGACCGGCCGTGACCGCTACCAGGGCTATGTCAACGCGATGGAGGCGGCCGGGCTGGAAGTCAGGCCGTCATGGCGCATCGCCGGCCCACGCACCAAGCAGGCCGGCTTCGAGGCCGCCGGACAGTTCCTGGCGCTGAAGGACAGACCGACGGCTGCCTGCTGCTGGAACGACCTTGTCGCCATCGGCCTGATGAACGGCATTGCCCGGGCCGGCCTTGTGCCCGGCGTCGATATCTCGGTCACCGGCTATGACGACCTCGAAGAGGCGGCGATCGCGACGCCGGCCCTGACCACCGTCTGGAACGGCCAGCGCGAGGTTGGCCGCCGCGCCGCCAGCGCGTTGCTCGACAAGCTCAACGGCCAGACGGTGCGGCCCTCGCAGGAATTGATCAAGCCGGAACTGCATGTGCGTCAGTCGACCGGCAAGCCGGTGGAGCGTGCATGACCAAGGCCGAACAGTTGCAGACCGTCGCCATCCTGGTGCCGGGCGATTTCAACGACCATGCGGTCGACCGCATCAACCGTACGTTCAGGCGTGTCAGAATAGAACGCGCGGATCCGTCCCTCATTACCGATGAGATGCGCAATGATGTGCGCGGCATTGCTTCATTTGCCGGCATCAACGCGGCGATGATGGATGCATTGCCCAACCTCGAGCTCATCGCCTCCTTCGGCGTCGGCTATGATTCGGTCGATGTCGGCCATGCCCGAGCGAAGAACATCATGGTCACCAACACGCCCGACGTGTTGACCGAGGAGGTCGCCGACACCACGATCGGGCTGTTGATCAACACCATCCGCGACCTGCCGCGCGCCGAAACCTGGCTGCGCGACGGCAGCTGGGTGCGCAACGGCAACTATCCGCTGAGCCGGCTGACCTTGCGCGGGCGCAGTGTGGGTATTTTCGGCATGGGCCGCATCGGGCAGGCCATCGCCCGGCGTCTGGAAGCTTTTGGCTTGCCGGTCGCCTACCACAACCGGCGCCGTGTCGAAGGTCTTCCCTACCAGTACCATGCGACCCTGAAAGGACTTGCCGAGGCCGTCGATACGCTGATTTCGGTCGCGCCGGGGGGCGCCTCGACGGAGAAGGCGGTCAATGCCGAAATCCTGTCGGCGCTTGGCGCCAACGGCGTCTTCGTCAACATCGGCCGTGGCAGCACTGTCGACGAAGCAGCGCTTGCGGCAGCCCTTGTCACCGGCACCATCGCCGCCGCCGGCCTCGACGTCTTTGCCGACGAACCGAATGTGCCCAAGGCGCTGCTCGACGCTCCCAACACCTCGCTGCTGCCGCATGTCGGCTCGGCCTCGGACCACACCCGCCGCGCCATGGCGGATCTGTGCGTCGACAATCTGGTGTCCTGGTTCACCGAGCGCCGGCCGCTGACGCCGGTGCCGGAGACGGTGAGTGTGAAGGCCAGGACCTTGTAGGACAAGCACCGCGGCGGCGAACGTGACCGATCTGCAACGATAGGTTGGAAATCGGTAGCTTTGGCACGTAGGCATCTTGATGCGCAGCTGAAGTCAAAGTATTTTGCCGCCAATCAACTAGCGGGGCGCTACGTGAAAACTCTTCTTCTTGCATCAACAATGCTTGTCGCCGTTTCGGGCAGCGCGTTCGCTGCCGATGCGCTTACCTCAGCTCCTGTTGCTTACGAATGGACCGGCGCCTATGTCGGCGCCCAGATTGGGTATGGCTGGGGAGATGTCGACAGCCATGATTCAGAGATAGGAACTGGCTCTTCCGATTGGTCGGATTCGTGGAAATCCAACGGCGTGCTCGGCGGCATCCACGTCGGTTACAATCAGGCCTTCGACTCGATCGTTCTGGGCGTCGAAGCCGATCTCGAAGCCTCGGGAGCGAGCGGCTCCGTGGATTCGGCATATGCCGGCAACATCAAAACCAAGATCGACGTTCAGGGTTCGCTGCGCGCACGTCTTGGCTATGCGACGGGACCTGCCCTCCTGTACGCCACGGGCGGTCTGGCCGTCGCTCACTTCGACACCAAATATGACGACGGCACCACGACGGATGATTCGTCCAACACAAAGGCAGGTTGGACTGTGGGCGCCGGTATCGAATATGCCTTCGCGCAAAATTGGACGACCCGTGTCGAGTATCGCTACAGCGATTTCGGCACATTCACCGACAATCCGGCGACCGACAGCGGCTACCTCTATCCCACCGACGTGACCACCCAGGCTGTCCGCGTCGGCGTCAGTTACAAGTTCTGATATAAACTAGTCGCGGTTCAGGGGCGGGAGTAATGCCGGCACTGTCTTGGGATGCCTGCCTTGTTCGGCGGGCCAAAGGCGTGTTGCCACACTTATTAACGTCAGCTTAACCCTTTGGAATCATTCTCCATCCTGTCCGTATGCGTGGATGAAGAATGATGAAAACACTTTCCGTATTGATCGCTGCTGGGGCGCTGTTTGGCGGCGTTCAGTTGTTTCATGTCGGCAGCGGGGAAAGCGTGGCCAACGAGGCCGCCCCGTCCAGCAGCTACAGGCTGGTCGCCAATGGCGATGAGGCGGTCTGTGCAGTCAGCCGCGGGGCCGAAATTTCGGACGGTTTGTCGCTGCTCACCGTTGCTCCGAAATGCCGCCGGCTCTTGCCGGGCATAGAGCAGGCGAAGTTCTGGCGCGAGCAAAACGACGGCACGGTCGCCTTCAGCGCCAACGGCGTCGATCCGATCGTCACCTTCGCGACTGCCGACGGCGACGGCTACGAATCCTATGCCCCAGCGCTGCCGCTGCTGTCGCTGGCGGCCATAGGCGATAAGAAATCTGGTGACTGATTATTCCGCTGCGGCCCGCGCGCCAGCCTTCGCTGCGGCGTGCAGCCGAACCGCATCGCCGAAGGCCCGGAATATCTTCACCGAATTGCTGTCCGACTTGACCCAGTATTCCGGGTGCCATTGCACGCCGACGGCGAAGGCGCGGGCGTCGCGCACCGAAACCGCCTCGACCGTGCCGTCGGTGGCGACGGCCTCGACCTGCAGCTTCGAGCCGAGCCGGTCGATGGCTTGGCGGTGCAACGAATTGACCTTGATGTCGCCGGCACCGAACACACCGGCCAGGCAACTGTCAGGTTTGATCGAAATGGTCTGGTGGATGGCGAAGCGTTCGTCCTGCTTGTCGCTCACCGGCGCGCGGTGGTCGAGCGAGCCCTCGCGCTCCTGGATCTCGGTGCCGAGCGTGCCGCCCAGCGCCACGTTCAATTCCTGGATGCCGCGGCAGATGGCGAGCAGCGGCACGCCGCGTTCGATCGCCCGGCGGATCAGCGGCAGCGTCGTGGCGTCGCGCGCCGGATCATAAGGGCCATTGGCTTCGCTGGCGTCGCCGCCATAGAGCGAGGGATGCACATTGGATTTCGAGCCGGTGACCATGACGCCGTCGACCGACGACAGGAGTTCGTCGAAATCGAGCCGGTCGCCAAATGACGGCACCAACAGCGGGAACACGCCGGCGCCGGTGATCGCCGCTTCCAGATATTGCTGCGGGGCGGCGTGCCAGGTGTAGTTGTCGAACTGACGGACGTCGGTCGATATGGCGACGAGCGGCTGATGCATTTTGCTCTGTGTTCCATCTGGGCAAGGGATACCTGGCGCTAAAATAGGCGATCCCCGGTTGTTTTTCCATGCCAAGTTTCGGCGTGTCGCATGGGCCACGAAACGGCCTGTTAGACTATAGTTGCAGGGCAGCCGGGCTTCGCCGTCAAATCGGGCCGGCCTGCTGGACTCGACTTCTTGCCTGTGTATTGTCTTGAACGAACCGACACGGAAACCGAGGATTTCCTGACGTCGGCCTGTTGATCCAAAAGGGAGGAACTTCATGGATCGTCGTTCATTCATTCGCAAGGCCGGTGTCACCGGCGTCGGTGCCGCGGCGGCCGCGGCCACGCTGGCGGCGCCTGCAATAGCCCAGTCCAATCCCAAGGTGACATGGCGGCTGGCGTCGTCCTTCCCGAAGTCGCTCGATACCATCTATGGCGGCGCCGAGGTGTTCTCGAAGATGCTGTCGGAAGCCACCGACGGCAATTTCCAGATTCAGGTTTTTGCCGCCGGTGAGCTGGTGCCAGGCCTGCAGGCCGCCGACGCCGCCACGGCCGGCACGGTCGAGGCCTGTCATACGGTGGCATATTATTACTGGGGCAAGGACCCGACATGGGCGCTGGGTGCGGCGGTTCCCTTTTCGCTCAACGCACGCGGCATGAATGCCTGGCATTACCATGGCGGCGGCATCGACCTGTTCAACGAGTTTCTCGCCACGCAGGGCCTTTTCGGCCTGCCGGGCGGCAACACCGGCGTGCAGATGGGTGGCTGGTTCCGCAAGGAAATCAACACGGTGGCCGACCTTTCCGGCCTCAAGATGCGAATCGGCGGTTTTGCCGGCAAGGTGGTGCAGAAGCTCGGCGTCGTGCCGCAGCAGATCGCCGGCGGTGATATCTATCCCGCGCTGGAGAAAGGCACCATCGACGCGGCCGAATGGGTTGGTCCCTATGACGACGAGAAGCTCGGCTTCTATAAGGTCGCGCCCTATTATTACTATCCCGGCTGGTGGGAGGGCGGCCCGACCGTCCACCTGATGTTCAACAAGGCGAAGTACGAAGAACTTTCGCCGACGTACAAGTCGCTGCTGCACACTGCCGCGCAGGCGGCCGACGCCAACATGCTGCAGAAATACGATTATCTGAACCCTGCGGCGGTGAAGCGACTGGTGGCCGGCGGCGCGAAACTGCGCCCGTTCAGCCAGGAGATCATGGCCGCCTGCTTCGAAAAGGCCAACGAGGTCTATACCGAAATGGAAGCCTCCAACGCCCCGTTCAAGAAGATCTGGGAATCGATCAAGGGCTTCCGCAAGGAGCATTATCTCTGGGCGCAGGTGGCCGAATACAATTACGACACCTTCATGATGGTCCAGCAGCGCAACGGCAAGCTGTAGTCGGCCGGACTTCTGCTCAAAAGCTCTCTGGGCGGAACCCGCTCAGGGAGCTTTTCTGCATATGCCGGGAGGCGAAGCCGACGGTTCAGCCTCGGCGCGGCACCACCAGAACCTTGACCTCGCCGGGCGCCGGCGGATTGGCGATCACCGCTGGCGCTTCTTCAAGCGACACCTGCCTGGAGATCAGCCTATCGATCTCGATCGTGCCGGAAGCAATGAGTTCGGCGGCGCGGCGATGGGTGTAGGGATTGAGGAAGGAACCGAGCACCTTCAGTTCCCGGAACAACAGGTCAAACGGCTCGAATTCCGCTTTCATGCCTTGCGGCGTCACGCCGACGATGACGACCGTGCCACCGGCGCGGGCCAGCCGCATCGACTGCTCGACGGTCTCTCGCACGCCCGCGCATTCGAACACCACGTCGGCTCCGCCCGGCGTCGGACCGGCTGGCCCGGCGATGGCGTCGACGACATCGGCGGCAGTCGGATCGACCGTCATTGTCGCGCCGAGGTCCTTGGCGAGGACGCGCCGCGAGGCTTGCCTGGTCGACAGGACGATGGTCGTGGCTCCCGCCAATCTTGCCAGCTGCACGGTGAGCAGGCCGATCACGCCGCCGCCAAGCACGACCACCGAGCTGCCCGGTTTGATCCCGGCAAGGTCGACGCCGTGCAGGCAACAGCCGAGCGGCTCGCAGAACGCGCCGTGCATGGGATCGAGACCCGCAGGCAGGACGAAAGCCTGCTTCTGCGGCAAGGCAAGGTATTCGGCAAAGCCGCCGTCGCGATGAATGCCGATGGCGCGCAGATTGCTGCAGAGATTGATTTGTCGCGCGTGACAACGCGCGCAGCGCCCGCAGGCGATGTTGGGGTCGCCGGTGACACGATCGCCGATGGCAAAACCCGAGACCGATTTTCCGATCGCCTCGACGAGACCGGAGAACTCATGGCCGGGCGTCACCGGCAGCGTGCACGGAAATTCGCCGTGAAACAGATGCCGATCCGTGCCGCAGACGCCGCAGGCTTCGATGCGCACCAGTAGCTCATCCGCACCGATGTCAGGCATGTCGACGTCGCGCAGCGTGATGCCGCCCACTGCTTCCAGCCGCACCGCTTTCATGGTTTTGACCATGCCGGTTCAGTTGAAGCTTGGCGGTTGCGACAGGTCGGGCTGTGGCGTTGCCGGCTTGGCCGGCGGCGCGTCGCCGAAGCTCGGCGGCTGCGACAGATCGGGGGCGGCGGGAGCCGTGCCGCCGCCGGCAGGCGCTGCGCCATCCGCCGGCGGCGTGCCGAGCGGCGACAGGCCGGGCATCTCCGGCACCTGGTAGTCGATCGTGCCCGGATCGACGGTCGTTCCCTTGTAGTGCATCACCATTTGCGGGAAGGCGATGGTCAACCCGATCATGATCACCTGGATGCAGACAAAGGGCACCGCGCCCCAATAGATCTGTCCGGTGGTCACCGGCGCGATTTGTTTGCCGGTGAGACGATCGAGATAGGGCACGCGCGCAGCCACCGAACGCAGGTAGAACAGCGCGAAGCCGAAGGGCGGGTGCATGAAGCTGGTCTGCATGTTGACGCCCAGGAGCACGCCGAACCAGATCAGGTCGATGCCGAGCTTGTCGGCGGCGGGCGCCAGCAGCGGTACGATGATGAACGCCAATTCGAAGAAGTCGAGGAAGAAAGCGAGGAAGAAGACGAGCATGTTGACGCCGATCAGGAAGCCGACCTCGCCGCCCGGCAGCGACGTCAAAAGGTGCTCGACCCAGATGTGGCCGTTGACGCCGTAGAAGGTCAGTGAGAACACCCGTGCGCCGATCAGGATGAAAAGCACGAAGGACGATAGCCTTGTCGTCGAGGCCAGTGCCTGCTTGACGACGTCTAGCGACAAGCGCCCCTTTGCCGCCGCCATGATCAAGGCGCCGACGGAACCCATGGCGCCGCCTTCGGTCGGCGTGGCGATGCCCAGGAAGATGGTGCCCAGCACCAGGAAGATCAGCGCCAGCGGCGGGATCAGCACGATGATCACCTGCTGCGCGAGCCTGGACATCATGTTGAAATTCAGGCGTTTGTCGGCAATGGCGACGATGTAGATGAACAGGACTCCGGCAGTCGCGCCGAGAATGTCGGCATTGTCGCCATGCGCCGGCGCCAGATAACGATACGCCGCGTAGGAAACCGCTAATGTGACCAGCAAAGCCACCAGCAGCGACATCACGCCATGGCCGAGTGTACGGGCCTCGAGCGGCAGCGCCGGCATCGAGTTCGGCCGGATGATCGACATGATCAGGATGTAGGACATATAGAGGACGGTGAGCACGAGGCCGGGGATCAGCGCGCCGGCATACATGTCGCCGACCGAACGGCCGAGCTGGTCGGCAAGCACGATCAGCACCAGCGACGGCGGGATGATCTGGGCAAGCGTGCCGGAGGCGGCAATGACACCGGATGCGAGCCGGCGGTCATAGCCATAGCGCAGCATGATCGGCAGCGAGATCAGGCCCATGGCGATGACGGAAGCCGCCACCACGCCGGTGGTCGCCGCCAAGAGCGCGCCGACGAAGATCACCGCATAGGCAAGGCCACCGCGGATTGGCCCGAACAGCTGGCCGATCGTGTCGAGCAGGTCTTCGGCCATACCCGATCGCTCGAGCACGATGCCCATGAAGGTGAAGAACGGAATGGCCAGCAGCGTGTCGTTCGACATCACCCGGCTGCCGTAGAAATTATCCGGCAATGCGTGCAGGAGCGGCCAGGCGAGGTTGATCGATCCTCCGGAATAAGGCGACAGCAGCACGCCGATGAAGAAGAACATCAAGCCGTTGGCGGCCAGGGAAAAAGCGACGGGGTAGCCGATCAGCAGGAAGATGATCAGCGAAGCGAACATGATCGGCGCCATGTTCTGCGCGATGAACTCCATCACGAGCGCACCTCGTCGGCCAGCGCCTTGGCTTCGAGTTCGGCCTGTTCATGCACGGAAATGAACGGATTGGGATCGTCCATGTCGCCGCGCATGATGGCGATCTTCTTGATGATCTCGGAGATGCCCTGCAGCGCGAGCAGGAAAAAACCGACGAGCAGGATGGCCTTGGCCGGCCAGATGATCAGACCACCGGAATTGTTGGACATCTCGCCGCTGCGAAACGACAGCGACACATAGGGCACGAAATAGATCACCATCAACGTCACGAACGGCATCAGGAAAAAGAGATGCCCGAGCAGGTCGATCCAGTGCTGCACGCGGCGTGAAAACAGGCCGTAGACGACGTCGATGCGGATATGTTCGTTCTGCTTCAGCGTATAGGCGGCGGCCAGCATGAAGGCGGCGCCGAACAGATACCATTGCAGTTCGAGCCAGGCGTTCGAGGATATGTCGAACACCTTGCGGATAATGGCGTTGGCGGCGCTCACCAGGATCGCCAGCAGGATCAGCCACGATATCCACTTGCCGATGAATTCGTTGGCGCGATCAATTGTCCTGGATAGAGCAAGAAGCCCTGCCATGCATTCCTCCCTTGTACCGGAGGCGTGCCGGCTTCCCCCTTTTGTCCGTCACGCCGCGTGGTCCAACGGTATGCCGCGCGTGGACTGACGGGTCAACAAGGATAGAGGGAGCAAATATCATCGCATGGCAGACAGTGCCCAATACCGGCGATCTGCCCTGGCGTCATGCAACCAAAGTCTGACGTTTCAGGCGATTTTGCCGGTGTCGCGGCCGGCGCCGATCAGGATCAGCGTCGTGACCAGGAACAGATACATCCACGCGTCGCGCCATTCGACCGGGAAATAGCCGGCCCACAGCGATTCGGCCATGCCGAAGGCGGCCGCGCCGAGTGCCGCGCGCAATGGCGAGAGATAGCCGCCGACCGCCGTCACGAACAGGATTTTCAGGCCGTAGACGAGGCCCGAGCCGAAGCTGACATTGCCGTAATAGAGCCCGGCCATCACACCGGCCAGCGCGGCGCAGAAGCCGCCGAACAGCACCGCGTGCCGGAACACCGCGCGTACGTCGACGCCGCACATCGCGGCTGCCTTGGGGTCGTCGGAGACGGCGCGCCAGCGCCGTCCGAAGCTCGACCGGGCAAATGCCCAGCTGGCCAGCGCGATTGCCGCCACTACCACGGCGCAGTCGATGAGCTGGATGAGCGTCAGCGTTGCCGTGAAGGTGGCGCCCTGCGCGAAAACGATAGGCTGCGCCAGCATCGGCGGGAGCCACAGATCATGCGTGTCGGCGGCGATGCGGCTCGCTTCGGACAGCAGCAGCAGGATGCCGAGCGTCGTCACCACAATTGCATTGGGCGTGCGGTCGGCCAAAGGTTCGAAGACACTGCGCGACAGCACGTGGCTGATCAGCGCGGCATAGAGGAACGCAGCGACGACGCCGAGCGCCACCGCCGCCAGCAGCGTCAGCCACAGCATCTGATAGCCGAAGGCCGCGGTCAGGATCATCGTCTGGCCGCAAAAGGCGAACAATGCGCCATAGGCGAGATTGGTGCGGTGCAGGATGCCGTTGGTCAGCACATAGCCAAAGGCGAGCAGCGCATAAAGCGCGCCCGAATGCAGCCCGTTCAGCACCTGCTGGAAGAAATAGAGCATGCAAAACCTCGAAGCATGCCGCCCAAAAGTGCGAAGCGGTCCTGGCCAGCGACAGGCTCAAAAGGCTGCGAAGATCATCACAGCCCAGAGTGAGGGTGCATCGCTGAATCTAACTTGTCAAATACGATTTATAGGTTAGATTTTCGCCATGACGGTATCCTGGACCCCGCACCGCTTCACCGGCGGCCTGCTTGCGCTCGACACAGCGAACACCGTCGTGCTGCGCGGCGATCCGGGGCGAACCTTCGATCGCTTCGACGATCCGGCCGAGATTGCCCGCTTCGCCGATGCGGCGAGCCGCTTTCGCGCTGCCGAACTTGGCGATAGGCCATTGGCGGTATCCTCGGCGGTGGCGATCGCACCCGTTGTGCTGTCGATCCGCGAGGCGACCGACCGGCTGTTTCGTGGAGCGGCGTCGAAGGGCGCGGTTGCCACCACTGATCTGCCCGGATTCCTGAGAGCCTGCGCCGATGGCCTTGCCGGCAGCCGGACCGAGATCGGTGCGCCGGGGAGGCCGTTCGGTGATCCCCTGACGCCGATCGCCTTCGAGGCGGCACTGGCGGTTTCGGCGTTGTCGCTTCTGCGTGACGACACCGTCGCGAGGCTGAGGATCTGTCCCAATTGCACCTGGCTGTTCGTCGACAGAAGCCGCAATTCCAGCCGCCTTTGGTGCGACATGGCGGTGTGTGGCAACAGGCAGAAGGCAAGCCGTCACTATCGTCGCCGTCGCATGGCGGAAAATGAGGTCAGGAATGCGTAGCGGCCTTTCCCGTTCGATCCTTGTCGGCGTGGCACTCATCGCGGCCGTTGCGCTGGGCGCCTGCCGCGATACCGGCAATGACGAAGGCAAGCTGTTCGAGATTTCCGGCAAGATATTCGTCTTCAACTACCGCCTCGCAAGGGCGACTTATGTCGTGACCCTGCGGCCGCTGAAGCCGATGGGAGAGGGCCAGGTCGCGGTCGCCAGCTTCCAGGATCCCGCCGGCGGCGCGCCTCTGGTGGTCGAGCAGAAGGTCTGGCCGAAGCTCGACAAGGTGACGCTGGAGAGCCCGGCACTGACCTGCGTCGTCAAGAACAAGCCCTATGCGATTGCCATCAGCATCAAAGGCGCCGACGGCGCGGTCCAGCAGAAGATCGACACCACGCTGATGTCGACGGAAGACCAGTCGATCCTGCCCGACCAGCCGCTGGTCATCGACCAGCTCTACACCGCCAATCCCGATCTCGTCGGCCATCCCGACGGCAAGCTGCCGGGCGAACCGAAGCCGGATTGCTCGAAGGGCGGCTGACGCGTCGCGGCCCTCCGGGCCGCAGCTGAAATTTTCGTGCGCCGGGCAATGTCCGTGGATCGGTTTCATACCCGATTCAGGATGGCCGCGGACTGTCCGTTGCGCGTTGCCTGGCATCTGCGATTTTGTTTGACCTGCCTTGCAAGGGGAGAAAGGATGCGTCATCCGACCCCGACGTTGGCTGCCTGCCCCGCGTGGCCTCCGCAGAGGAAATGCCTGATGACGCTGCACGACGTCGCGCTCGACGATAAGTTCGATCTCGCAAAGGAGCGCATCTTCCTGTCTGGCGCGCAGGCGGTCATTCGCATGCTGCTGATGCAGCGCGAGCGTGATCGCCGCGCCGGCCTGAACACGGCCGGCTTCGTCTCCGGCTATCGCGGTTCGCCGCTCGGCGGCCTCGACATGCAGCTTTGGAAGGCGAAGAAACAGCTCGCCCAGGCTGACATCGTCTTCCAGCCGGGTCTCAACGAGGAGCTTGCCGCCACCGCTTGCTGGGGAACGCAGCAGACGGAACTGCTGGGCGAGGGCACTCATGACGGCGTCTTTTCGGTCTGGTACGGCAAGGGACCGGGTGTCGATCGCTCAGGCGACGTGTTCCGCCACGCCAACCTCGCCGGATCGTCGAAGCATGGCGGCGTGCTTGCGCTGATGGGCGATGACCATATGGCCGAATCCTCGACCAATGCGCACGCCACCGAATTCCTGTTCGTCGACACGATGGTGCCGATCCTCAATCCCGCCGGTGTCCAGGAGATCATCGATTACGGGCTCTACGGCTTTGCCATGTCGCGCTTTGCCGGTACCTGGGCGGCGATCAAATGCGTCAAGGACAACATCGAATCGACGGCCTCGGTCGATGCCTCGCTCGAGCGGCTGAACATCGTCGTGCCGGATTTCGACATGCCATCAGGCGGTCTGAACATTCGCCACGAGATCGATATGCTCGGTCAGGAGGAGCGGCTGCATGAGCACAAGCGCGCCGCGGCTTCCGCCTTCATCCTTGCCAACGGGCTGAACCGCACCGTCTATTCGGGCGGCCGCAACCCGAAGATCGGCATCATCACGCTGGGCAAGAGCTATCTCGATGTCCGTCAGGCGCTGGAGGACATCGGCATCGACGAGGCGGCCGCCAACCGCATCGGCGTGCGGCTGTTCAAGGTCGGCTGCCCCTGGCCGCTCGACCTGCATCACATCGCCGATTTCGCCCGCGGCCTCGACACCATTGTCGTCGTCGAGGAGAAGCGCTCGCTGATCGAAGTGCAGCTGCGCGAAAGCCTTTATGGCACTGCCACCCAACCGGTCATTATCGGCAAGAAGGACGAGCGCGGCGACTGGCTGTTTCCGGCCAAGGGCGCGCTCGATCCCAACGAGATCGCCATTGCGCTTGGCGAGAGGATCGTCAGGACCATCGGCCCGTCCGAAGAGATTTCGGCGCGGGTGGCGAAGCTGCGCCAGTTCCAGGCAATGCTCACCGAGGCCACCGACATCGGCTCGCGCACACCGTTCTTCTGTTCCGGTTGCCCGCATAATTCGTCCACCAAGGTGCCGGACGGCTCTATCGCCGCGGCCGGCATCGGCTGCCACTTCATGGCGCTGTGGATGGACCGCAACACCGTCGGTTTCACGGCCATGGGCGGCGAGGGCGCGCAATGGGTCGGCCAGGCGCCGTTCTCCAAGCGCGAGCACATCTTCCAGAATCTCGGCGACGGCACCTACAACCATTCCGGTACGCTGGCGATCCGCTTCGCGCTGTCGAGCGATGCCAACATCACCTACAAGATACTCTACAATGACGCCGTCGCCATGACCGGCGGCCAGCCGCACGAAGGCGGCCTGACCGTCGACATGATCGCCAGGCAGGTGCGCGCCGAAGGCGTCGACCGCATCGCCATCGTCACAGATGAGCCCGGCAAATATGCCGGCAAGGCCGAATTCCCGGCCGGCGCCACCATCCATCACCGCGACGACCTCGATCTCGTCCAGCGCGAGCTGCGCGATGTCAAAGGCGTCTCCGTGCTGCTCTACGACCAGACCTGCGCCGCCGAAAAACGCCGCCGCCGCAAGCGCGGCACCTTCCCCGATCCCGACAAGCGGGTCTTCATCAACGAGCTGGTCTGCGAGGGCTGCGGCGATTGCGGCGTGCAGTCGAACTGCGTCTCGATCCAGCCGGTCGAGACCGAATTCGGCCGCAAGCGCAAGATCGATCAGTCGAGCTGCAACAAGGATTTCTCCTGCGTCAACGGCTTCTGCCCGTCCTTCGTCACTGTGCACGGCGCCAAGATCCGCAAGGCCGAGGGCCTGGCCGGCAAGGCCGATCCGCTGGAAGGCGTGCCTGTGCCTGCGCAATTCCCGCTTGGCGAGCAGGGCTGGGCGGCGATCATCGACGGCGTCGGCGGCACCGGCGTCGTCACCGTCGGTGCGGTGCTCGGCATGGCGGCGCATCTCGAGGACAAGGGCTGCGGCATGATCGACATGGCCGGCCTCGCCCAGAAGGGTGGCTCGGTGTTCACGCATGTCCGCATCGCCCGCACCCCCGACGACATCCATGCCATCCGCGTTTCGGCCGGCAAGGCCGATCTGGTGCTTGGCTGCGATCTCGTCGTGTCGGGCGCCAAGAAGGTGCTGACCGCGGTGCGCGAGGGCCACACCATCTTCGTCGCCAACACCGCCGAGATCATGCCTGGCGAATTTGCCCGCTCGGCGGATTTTTCGTTGCCGATAGAGCGGCTGAAAAAGGCGATCCGTGCGGCCGCGGGCGACGACAAGGCGCATTTCTTCGACGCCACCCGCACCGCCACGGCACTTTTCGGCAACTCGCTCGGCGCCAACATGTTCATGCTCGGCTTTGCCTTCCAGCATGGCGGGCTGCCGCTATCCGCCGAGGCGGTCGAGAAGGCGATCGAGCTCAATGGCGAAGCCGTGGCGATGAACGTCGCCGCGTTCCGCTGGGGACGTCGCGCTGCCCATCAGCCGGAATTCGTGCGCGGCCTCGTTGCCCAGCCGGGTCCAGCCGTGGCTGGAAAGGCCGGCCCGGGCACGGATGTCGCCGAGACTCTGGACGATATCATCGCCCGCCGCGTCGCCTTCCTGACAGCCTATCAGAACGCCGCCTATGGCAGGCGTTATGCCGAAAAACTGGCCGTTTTGTGCGCCGCCGAAGCGAAGGCCATACCCGGGTCGACCACGGTATCGCAGGCCGCCGCCAGGAACCTGTTCAAGCTGATGGCGATCAAGGACGAATACGAGGTGGCGCGGCTCTATACCGACGGCTCTTTCGCCGCCGAACTGGGCAAGCAGTTCCAGAGCTACGAAAGGCTCGAATTCCACCTCGCGCCGCCGATCATGGGCCGTCGCGGCAATGACGGAAGCCCCCGGAAATCGAGCTTCGGCCCGTGGATGATGAAGGGTTTTCGCGTGCTGGCGGCGATGAGGGGCCTGCGCGGCACCGCCTTCGACCTGTTCGGCTATACCGCCGAACGGCGCATGGAGCGACGGCTGCTGGCGCAGTATGAGGCGGATCTGGAGCTCATCGCCGGATCGCTGGCCCCGGCCAGGGTCGATGCGGCCGTTGCGCTGGCCTCGGTGCCGGCCCTCATTCGCGGCTATGGTCACGTCCGTCGAGCCAGCGCCGACAAGGCTTCGAGCGAACGCCAAAGGCTGCTCGAACGCCTATCGAGTACGCCGGCGCGGCCGAAACTTCAGGCCGCGGAATGATCGATACGCCTTGTTTACCTGAACGACAGTTTCCTTGCTTTCCGTTGCGTCACCCGGCTTGACGGCAGGAGCGGCGGGGCCTCTCTAAATCTTTCTTAAGGCGGATGTGGCACTGCTTGGCTCCCCAGGGTTGGGATTCAGGCGTTGAATCTGATAAAGAAGAACGAGATTCCGGTCGACGTCTACATTCCGTTCGTGGAAACCTTGTTTCGCGACGGGTTGACGCTTTCGATAGGATTCTTTGCCCAAACCCTGCTGGTCGTGCTGGTTTACTGGAAAACCATGGATCCGGCCTATCTCGCCGTCACACTCGGACTGCTGGCCGTCGCCTTCCTTCGTCTTCGCAACATCAGGAAATATCGTCACGCTCCTTCGCCTCAAAATTGGGAAGAGGCGCGTCGCCGCGAGAACGACTACATACTGTACGGCTCGATGCATGGCTTCATGCTTGGTGCCTTTTGCTTTGTCGGCATCTATCTTGCCTATGACCCATTCGCGGAAATAGCTGCCGTCTGCGTGACGCTTGCCTCCGCCACGTCTATTGCTGGCCGCAACTATGGTTCGCCCAGGATGGTCGTGATCTTCATTATGACCATGACTTGGCCGATCTCGCTGGGCTTCATCCTGCGGGGCGATCCCTATCACTTCATTCTCGGCCTGCTTTCGGCGCCATTTCTTTTTGCCATCAAGCGCTTCGCCGATCTGGTCCGCGAGGTGCTCTTCGCCGCCCTGTCCGAGGAAAAAAAGGCCAATCGCATCGCCCAGCGCTTCAACCGAGCGCTCAACACCATGTCGCACGGCCTTGTCATGCTCGGCCCGGACGGCCGCGTCGCGGTGGCCAATGCCGAGGCCGCGCATCTGATGTCGCTCAAGTCGCCCGACGCGCTGCTCGGCCGGTCGATCCATGGTCTGTTGATGCGCGGTGTCGCCGGCGGCATGCTGGCGCCCAAGGATTGCCGCTACATCGAGGCCCAACTGACGCGTGCCCTGCGCGAGGGCCGCGACCGCAAGGTGCTGGTTTCCCTCGCCAACGGCCAGCATTACGAGTTCTCGGCTCGCGAAGGCAGCCAGGAACTGGGCGTCATCACCTTCGAGGACGTCACCGCCCGTGTCGAGGCGGAAGACAAGATCCGCTTCATGGCACGTTACGACAACCTCACCGGCCTTCCCAACCGCGCCTATTTCCATGAACTGGTCGGCGAGGCCATGGTATCCGGCGATCGCGATCGCCTCTGCGGCCTTGCGGTGCTCGACCTCGACGATTTCAAGAGCGTCAACGACACGCTTGGCCATCCGATCGGCGATGGCTTGATCTATGCCGTTGCCGAGCGGCTTGCCGCCATTGCCAGGCAAGATATCACGGTCAGCCGTTTCGGTGGCGACGAGTTCATGATCTTCTTCGACCGCGTCGAGGACGAGAGCCATCTGACCAGCCAGCTCGACGAGATTTTCGCCGGCCTGCAAGGGGAAGTCGACGTCGCCGGTCACGGGCTGCGCATTCAGGCCAGCGGCGGCGCGGTGCTGTCACGGGTCAAGGATACCGATGTCGACGCCATGATCGTCAAGGCGGACCTGGCGCTCTACAAGGCCAAGGAGCTCGGCAAGAACAGCTGGCGGCTGTTCGAAGCCTCGATGGATGCCGCCTTCCGCAACCGTCAGCTGATGAAGGCGGACCTGCGTACAGCCGTGGAAAGCAAGGGCTTGAGGGTGGTCTATCAGCCGATCGTGGCGATGAGCACCATGCGTATCGCCAGCTGCGAGGCGTTGTGCCGGTGGGATCATCCCGATCTCGGGCCGATCTCGCCCAGCATCTTCATTCCTTTGGCCGAGGAAATGGGCATCATTTCCGAGATCAGCACATTCGTGCTGCAGGCAGCCTGCGCCGAATGCGCCAAATGGCCGGACCAGACCAGCGTCTCGGTCAATCTCTCGGCCAAGGATTTCCGCAACCGCGACGTCATCCAGAAGGTTCGCGATGCGTTGGCCGGCTCCGGCCTCGCCGCCTCCCGGCTCGAGATCGAGGTCACCGAAACGGCGCTGCTCGACGACAAGTCGCTGACGCGCCAGTATATCGAGGAGCTGAAGCAGATCGGCGTACGCATTGCGCTCGACGATTTCGGCACCGGCTATTCGAGCCTGAGCTATCTGCACAAACTGCCGCTCGACAAGATCAAGATCGACCGCTCGTTCCTGATGGACGTCACCCAGAACCCCCGTTCGCTCGAGCTGCTCAAGGGTATCGTCAACCTATCGCGGCCACTGGGGCTTTCGGTCACCGTCGAGGGTGTAGAGACCTTCGAGCAGCTCAAGATACTGGCGCTGCAGGTCAAGCCCGACCTTGTCCAGGGGTTCCTGTTCGGTTCGGCGCTCAGCGCTTCCGGCATCGAGTCCATGTCGAACACGGTATGGCCCTTCGCCAAGGACATCAATACAGCCAAGAGAGCCGCACGCCGCTGACCGGTGCCGGGAAGAGTGTCGCCTTTTCATAAAAATTTACGGATCGTTAACGTTAATGATCGGTAAACGACGTGTGCTCCATTTTCATCTTTTACATCTCAGGGTCCCGTCGTAGGTTGAACTGCGGCGGAAACTTACGAGGGTTTGAGTATGGATGTGCAGTTGGAAGCGCTTGGCCATGTGGCGGGCGGGGGTGAAGAAAATTCGCCCGACAGCATGTCGAGTTTCGCCCGCAATGTTTCAGCGATGCTTGAGCGGACGGAATATCGCCGCTGCGACAAGGGAGAGGATCTCGAAGACATCTATAGGTTACGCTACAAATCCTATCGCTTGAATGATATGGTGCCGGAAAACCCGGAGCATATTGTGCATGACGAGCTCGACGAAGCTGAAAATTGTTCCAAGTTCGGCGTCTATATTGACGGCATCCTGGTCTCCACGGTGCGCATTCATCATGCCTGCCGGGCCACGCCGCAATCGCCGTCTACAACTGTCTACGGCGACATCCTGCGCCCGATGCTGGCTGCCGGGGCGCACTTTGCCGATCCGAGCCGCTTTGCTGCCGACCCAGACTGGTCGAAGGTCTATCCGCAGATCCCGTACCTGACGCTGCGCCTTGCCGGAATGGCCTGCTTCTACTTCGACGCACCTTACTGTCTCTCGACTATCCGGCCCGAACATGCGGGTTTCTACCGTCGTATCTACTGTTCTGAGCAGATCGGCGAGCTGCGCGACTATCCAGGCCTGAACTACAAGGTCGTGCTCTATCGCGCCAATGTCGCTGCCATTCGCGAGCGGTCGTTCTCGCGCTTTCCATTTTTCCGATCCACATCTCTGGAGCAGCGTATGCTGTTCGAGACACCTGGTGCTGGAGAATTGGCGCCGCTGACCATCCTGCCGACTGCCAAATATTTTCGCGAAGCCGCCTGAGATTAGGCGTTTCGCAGAACCACTGGAGCTTTCCGGCCGGATACGCGTTCTGATGGCTCGGCGCCTTGTCGTCCTCGCTATTGGTCGCCGAATCCACGGATATGCCAAAGGAACCCGTCATGACCATTTCCACACTTGCGCTCACCCCGCTCATCTCGCTGATCGCCGGCGTGCTGATCCTGGTCATGCCAAGGCTGTTGAACTACATCGTCGCGCTCTATCTGATCGTCGTCGGGTTGCTCGGGCTATTTCCGCATCTAGCCGGCTGAGGGCGCCGGCTTAGGCCACGCAAGCGTCTGCCTTCGAAGCATCTTTCCGCATCAAGCATCAGAATCCAGCGATCGGACTCCGTCGCGCGTTGGCAGCCGGCTTCAACCTTTCTTTGAGGCAGTTGTCCGCTGTTGTGCGGCAATAGCGCCATTGCTCTCGGCCCGGCTTTTCGCTATGTGCCTGAAAGATGTCTTCGAAGGGGTATTCCTATGGCTGATCACTCGCCGACCGGTCCTGTCGAACTGGGCGCGAAGATGGACTATGCCGAGCATGACCGCACCTATGCGGGCTTTCTCGCGCTGGCCAAATACGGATCGCTTTTCTGCGGAGCCCTGCTTCTGGCGATGGCCTTCGGCTTCTTCGCGGGCGGCTTCTTCTCGGCGACCATCCTGTTCGTGCTGATTATGGCCGTCGGCGCCTTTATCCTCCGATAGATTTTCCGACACCTTGTCCACGGCGCCGCCGCGAGGCCGGCCGGCGTCTTGCGGGAAATAGCTTCCGGCCGAAAGGATCATGCGGTGGGACAGACGGTTTTCATCCCTCGTGAGCTCGATGCCAATGAGCCGCGCGTCGCGGCCTCGCCCGATACGGTGAAACGGCTGGCGGCGTTGGGCTTCGACGTCGTCGTCGAGGCCGGCGCCGGCACGCGGTCGCGCATCCCCGACGAGGAGTTTTCCAAGGCAGGAGCCACGATCGGCAAGGCTTCCGATGTCGCCAAGGCCGATGTCGTGCTGAAGGTGCGTCGGCCCGGCGATGCCGAGCTGAAGAGCTACAAACCCGGCGCCGCCGTCATCGCCATCATGGATCCCTACGGCAACGATGCCGCTGTGGCAGCCCTGGCCAAGGCCGGTGTCACCGCCTTCTCGATGGAATTCATGCCGCGCATCACCCGCGCGCAGTCGATGGACGTTTTGTCCTCGCAGGCCAATTTGGCCGGCTACCAGGCGGTGATCGACGGGGCTTCGGAATATGACCGCGCCTTGCCGATGATGATGACGGCGGCCGGCACGGTGCCGGCGGCGAAGGTCTTCATCATGGGCGTCGGTGTCGCCGGCCTGCAGGCGATCGCCACCGCGCGCCGGCTTGGCGCGGTCGTCACCGCCACCGACGTTCGCCCCGCCGCCAAGGAACAGGTCGCCTCGCTCGGCGCAAAGTTCCTCGCCGTAGAGGACGACGAGTTCAAGGCCGCCGAAACAGCCGGCGGCTACGCCAAGGAGATGTCTAAGGAATACCAGGCCAAGCAGGCGGCACTCACATCAGAGCACATCGCCAAGCAGGATATCGTTATCACCACCGCGCTTATTCCCGGCCGACCGGCGCCCAAGCTGGTCTCAGCGGCCATGGTCGCCTCGATGAAGCCAGGCTCGGTTCTCGTCGATCTGGCGGTCGAGCGCGGCGGCAATGTCGAGGGCGCCGAAGCCGGCAAGGTCGTCACCACCGCCAACAACGTCAAGATTGTCGGCCATCTCAATGTGCCCGGCCGCATCGCGGCGTCGGCATCGCTGCTTTATGCCCGGAACCTCTTCGCCTTCCTCGAAACGCTGGTCGACAAGACGACGAAAACGCTTGCCTTCAACCGGGACGACGATCTGGTCAAGGCAACGATGCTGACCGACGGCGGCAAGGTGGTTCATCCGGCATTCGTGAAGGCTGACCAGCAGCCCCATGTCGAGCCGGCGGCGATCCCGGCCAAGACCATGGTCGCCGACGCTTCGCCCAAGAAAGCCGCGCCCAAGAAGGCGGCCGCATCCAAGTCGCCCTCGTCGAAGCCGAAAGGGATCGCGTGATGGATCAGACCCTGCAGAAAGCCCTCGACCAGCTCGACCAGGCCTCCGCCGCGGTTCGGCTGGCGGTGCAAAACATGGCAACCGCGCCTGGTGGTGCCGACGCGGCGGGTGATGCCGCGCACGCGCTGTCCGGCGGCGCCATCGATCCCTTCGTCTTCCGCTTCGCCATCTTCGTGCTGGCGATCTTCGTCGGCTACTATGTCGTCTGGTCGGTGACCCCCGCACTGCATACGCCGCTGATGGCCGTCACCAACGCCATCTCCTCGGTCATCGTCGTCGGCGCGCTGCTTGCCGTCGGCATTGCTGCTTCCGGCGTCGCCGCCGGCTTCGGCTTCGTCGCGCTGATGCTGGTGTCGGTCAACATCTTCGGCGGCTTCCTCGTCACCCAGCGCATGCTGGCCATGTACAAGAAGAAGGACAAGTAGAGCGCCATGAACGCCAACTTCGCGTCCTTCCTCTACCTCGTCTCCGGCGTCCTGTTCATCATGGCGCTGCGCGGCCTGTCGCATCCGACCACCAGCCGCCAGGGCAATCTCTACGGCATGATCGGCATGGGCATCGCCATCGCCACCACATTGGCGCTGGCAACCCCCTCGGCCGGCCGCTTCGGCCTGATCGTGCTCGGCCTGGCCATCGGCGGCGGCGTCGGCGCCGTCACCGCGCGCCGCATCGCCATGACCTCGATGCCGCAGCTGGTCGCCGCCTTCCACTCGCTGGTCGGCCTCGCCGCCGTCATGGTGGCGGCCGCCGCCATCTATGCGCCGGAAAGCTTCGGCATCGGCACGGATGGCGACATCCATGCCCAGGCGCTGATCGAGATGAGCCTTGGCGTCGCCATCGGCGCCATCACCTTCACCGGCTCGGTCATCGCCTTCCTCAAGCTCGATGGCCGCATGTCCGGCAAGCCGATCATGATCGGCGGACGCCACTTCATCAACGCGGCACTCGCCATCGCGCTCGTCGTGCTGATCGTGCTGCTGGTCACCACCGAGTCAAAGCTGGTCTTCTGGCTGATTGTCGCCGCCTCGCTCGCCCTTGGCGTCCTTCTCATCATCCCGATCGGCGGCGCCGACATGCCGGTCGTCGTCTCGATGCTCAACTCCTATTCGGGCTGGGCGGCGGCGGCGCTGGGCTTCACGCTCGGCAATCTGGCGCTGATCATCACCGGTGCGCTGGTCGGCTCATCCGGCGCGATCCTGTCCTATATCATGTGCAAAGGCATGAACCGAAGCTTCATCTCGGTCATTCTCGGCGGCTTCGGCGGCGAGACGGCAGCGGCCGCCGATGACGGCATCGAACGCACGGTCAAGCAGGGTTCCGCTGACGATGCCGCCTACCTCATGATGAACGCCCAGAAAGTCATCATCGTGCCGGGCTACGGCATGGCGGTTGCCCAGGCGCAGCACGCGCTGCGCGAAATGGCCGACAAGCTCAAGGCTAATGGCGTCGACGTGAAGTACGCCATTCACCCGGTCGCCGGCCGCATGCCCGGCCACATGAACGTGCTGCTCGCCGAAGCCAATGTGCCCTACGACGAAGTGTTCGAACTCGAGGACATCAACTCGGAATTCGCGCAGGCCGATGTCGCCTATGTCATCGGCGCCAACGACGTCACCAACCCGTCCGCGCGCGACGACAAGTCGTCGCCGATCTACGGCATGCCGATCCTCGACGTCGACAAGGCCCGCACCTGCCTGTTCGTCAAGCGCTCGCTCGGCTCCGGCTATGCCGGCATCGACAACACGCTGTTCTACAAGGACGGCACCATGATGCTGCTCGGCGATGCCAAGAAGATGACCGAAGAGATCGTCAAGGCCATGGATCACTGATTTCGCCACGGCGCGACTGACCCAAACACAAAAGCCCGGCGCAAGGCCGGGCTTTTGCTTTTCAATGCTGAGCCGCTTCAGCGGCTGGTGAGAAAAACCGCTTCCTCATCGTCGCGCTGCCTGCCCCCAAGGGCCGCGGCAGCACTGGCGATGAAGGCGCCGATGGCCAGCGACAGCGCACCAAGCAGGGCAAATGTCGCACCGGCCTTCCTGGCAGTGTCGGCGGCCTGCTGCGCCTTGACCTTGGCGTCCTGAGCCCTGGCGATGATCGCATCCACCCGCGCCTTGGCATCTGCTTCCGAAAGACCGGTGCGAGCGGCGACGAGTTGCGACAGGTAGGTCTTGTCGTCTGCCGAAACCTCGCCTGCCGCCGCACCGGCGATCAGGATGCGCGAGGCCTGCCCGGTCGCGGCGGTATCGCTGTCTGGATTGGCGGCAGCCAGCCTGCCCGGATCGGCCGGACGGAACAGCGAATCCACAAGGTAGGATGTCGCATTGTCGACCGAGGCGCCGCCGGCATCGGCCGAAGCCCCCGCCGATGCACCCATGGCAGCGCCAGAGGCGACGGTGGACACCGCCTGCACGCCTGAACCGATCGCTGCGGAAAGGGCGGAGCCAAGCACGCCGACGACGAGCAAGGTGGCCAGCGCCCAGGCAAGAAAGCCGTGGGCGGTGTCACGGAAATACACTTCGTCGGTGTGGATGCCGACCCATTTGGTGCGCAGCCGCCCGGCAAGATAGCCTCCGACACCGGAGGACAGCCATTGCACGATGACAAGCCAGACGGCGGTGGACGCCGCGAAAGTGGTGACAGATGCGCCGGATCCCGACCATGGCGACACCATGGTCAATCCCAGCCCCGAACCGAGCAGCATGAGGATGAAGGTCAACGTCGAAGCCGCGAAGGCACCGGCTATGATCGGTCCCCAACTGACGGCGGTGGAGGAGGATTCTGTTGAAGTGGAAACGTCGACAGCCGATAGGGTGGACTGCATGGAAGCCCCCTACCGTACGAACAGCATGATCAGAATGATGATCGGGATCGGAATACCGAGCAACCAGAGCAAAATGCCGCGTCCCATGAAGGCCTCCTGTAAGAAATTGTGATCGATGTTGTCACAATGTCCCGCAGGGACTTCCGTTCCGGGGCGCTGTAAAATGATTTTGTTGCCGCCGGTGGAACAATTGGCGCGCCGCAGCGCGCCAATTCAGAATTTAACGTCCGGATCAGATATCCAGATTGGCGACCGACAGCGCGTTGTCCTGGATGAACTCGCGCCTGGGTTCGACCTCGTCGCCCATCAGCCTCGAAAACAGCGAATCCGCGTCGGTCGCGTCATTGACCTTGACCTGCAGCAGCGAGCGCACGTTCGGATCGAGCGTGGTTTCCCACAGCTGTTCGGCATTCATCTCGCCGAGACCCTTGTAGCGCTGCATTGTCAGGCCCTTGCGGCCGGTTGCAAAGACCGCATTGAGCATCGCCAGCGGCCCCGAGATGGTTTCGGAGACATCCTTGCGGCGCAGCACCGGCGGCGAGCCGTAGACCTCGCTGAGGCGCTGTGCGTAGCGGTCGAGCTGGCGTGCGTCGGCCGAATTGATCAGCGCCAGATCGAGATGCGCGTATTCCTTGACGCTGCGCACCGTGCGCTCGAACACATAGCCGCCGACACCTTCATTCGAGGTCGACATGCGGCCGGTCCAGCCGCGCTCGGTGTCCTCGGCAATGATGTCGAGGCGTTTTGCAATCCGCTCCGCCATGGCGTTGGCGCGGCCGAGATCGGTGAACACGTCCGGGTTGAGCCCGCCGGCGATCGCCGCCTGTTCGACGACGCCTCTGTTGTAGCGCGTGTGCAGGCCGTTGATCAGCTGGCGCACCGCCAGTGCGTCGTCGATGGCTCCGCGCAGGTCCTGCCCGATGCGAACCTCGCCCGAGCCGAGCGTAAGCGATGCTTCCTCCAGTCCCGAGCCGATCAGGAACTCTTCGAATGCGCTCTCGTCCTTGATGTATTGCGAGCTCTTGCCGCGCGTCACTTTGTAGAGCGGCGGCTGGGCGATATAGAGATGGCCGCGCTCGATCAGCTCCGGCATCTGCCGGAAGAAGAAAGTCAGCAGCAAGGTTCTGATATGGGCGCCGTCGACATCGGCGTCGGTCATCAGGATGATCTTGTGGTAGCGCAGCTTGTCGGCGTTGAACTCGTCCTTGCCGATCGAGGTTCCGAGCGCCGTGATCAGCGTGCCGATCATGTCGGAGCCGAGCATGCGGTCGAAGCGCGCCCGCTCGACATTGAGGATCTTGCCGCGCAACGGCAGGATCGCCTGGTTCTGGCGCGAACGCCCACCCTTGGCCGAGCCGCCGGCGGAGTCACCCTCGACGATGAAGATTTCGGACTTCGCCGGGTCGCGTTCCTGGCAGTCGGCCAGTTTGCCGGGCAGGGAAGTGACGCCGAGCGAGCTCTTGCGGGTGATATCGCGCGCCTTGCGCGCCGCTTCACGCGCCGCCGCGGCCTGGATCACCTTGTCGACGACCACCTTGCCTTCGCTCGGATGTTCTTCCAGCCAGGTGCCGAGCGCTTCGTTGACCAGGCCTTCGACGACAGGACGGACTTCCGACGAGACCAGCTTGTCCTTGGTCTGCGAGGAGAATTTCGGATCTGGAACCTTGACCGACAGCACCGCCGTCAGGCCTTCGCGGCAATCGTCGCCGATCAGCGAGACCTTTTCCTTCTTGGTCAGGCCGGAGGATTCGCCATAGCCGGTGATCTGGCGCGTCAGCGCGCCGCGAAAGCCGGCCAGATGCGTGCCGCCATCGCGCTGAGGGATGTTGTTGGTGAAGGCCAGCACGTTCTCGTGGTAGCTGTCGTTCCACCACATCGCCACTTCGACGGTGATCCCATCGCGCTCCGCCCGGATGGCGATCGGCTTGTCGATCAGCGGTTTCTTGACCCGATCGAGATATTTGACGAATTCCTCTAGGCCTCCATCATAGTGCAGCTCATGGCGCACGACATCGGCGTGACGGGCATCGGTCAAAATGATGCGCACGCCGGAATTGAGGAAGGCAAGCTCGCGCAGCCGGTGTTCCAGCGTGCCGAAGTCGAACTCGACCATGGTGAAGGTCTCGGCCGACGGGAAGAAGGTGATCTGGCTGCCGCTGCGGCCCTCATAGGTGCCCGGCTGCTTGTCCTGCTCATAGCTGCCGGTCGCCTTCAGCGGCGCGTCGGCATTGCCATGCGTGAAACTCATCTCGAAGATCTGGCCGTTGCGGCGGATTTTCAGCTTCAGCCACGCCGACAGCGCGTTGACCACCGAGACGCCGACGCCATGCAGGCCGCCCGAGACCTTGTAGGAATTCTGGTCGAACTTGCCGCCGGCATGCAGCTGCGTCATGATCACTTCGGCCGCCGAAATGCCTTCTCCGGTGTGGATATCGGTCGGAATTCCGCGGCCATTGTCGATCACGGTGACCGAACCATCGGGGTTGAGCGTCACGGTGACGAGATCGGCGTGACCGGCCAGCGCCTCGTCGATGGCGTTGTCGACCACTTCATAGACCATGTGATGCAGGCCCGAACCGTCGTCGGTATCGCCGATATACATTCCGGGGCGTTTGCGGACAGCATCCAACCCCTTCAAAACCTTGATGGAATCGGCGCCGTATTCGGCTTCAGCGCCGTTGTTGTTGTCGATCTGATCGCTCATGAAAACCTGTTGTCTGGATGCCGCTTGCACGGCGCGAAAAACCCGCTCCGAATCGCGCCTCTGATATGCACTAGATATAGGCGCAAAAGGCGGTTTTTCCAAGGTTTGCAGGCATTTCACGGGGAATGAGCCGGCTGTCCATGGCAGCCTCCCGTCAGGCCCTATTTCACTTTGGCCAGCCGGTCCCTGAGAAACTTGATCATGAACTTGTATCGCGGCGCCAGCCGCCCGCTGCGGTCGAGCTCCAGCGTCATGTCCAGCGCCTGCGAAAGCACCGTCTTGGGGTTCTTGGCGACCTGAGCGTAGTCGATCATGGCAACCACCAGGTCGCGCTGCCAGGTGGCGTTGTTTGGGTCGGACCGGGCGAGCTTCTGGCGGATGTCGAGACTGTCCTGGAAAGCCTGCCGCGCACCTTTGACGTCGCGCTGCTTGGCCTTGAGCATGCCGATCTCGGACAGGGTGATCGATAGGTCGCGTTGCCAGTCGGCATTGGCAGGGTCGAGCTTGGCCAGCCGGTCGGCGATAGCGAAACTGTCTGTATAAGCCTTGAGTGCTCCGGCGCCGTCGCCCTGTATCGCCAGAATGCCGGCGACCTTCTCCAGGCTGACCGAGAGGTCGCGTTGCCAGTCGGCGTTGGCAGGGTCACTGGCCGCCAGCACGCGGGCTATCGAGAGGGCTTGCCTATAGGCGGCGAGGGCTGCCGGCCATTCCTCTTGATCGCTCAGCGCATTGCCGATCTTTGCGTTGCCGACAGACAGGTCGCGCTTCAACTCACTGTTGTCGGGGTCGCGGCCCACTAATTGTTCGACGATCGCATGGCCCGCTTTATAGGACGCGAGTGCGCCCGCCGCATCGCCGCGCTCGCGCTTGAGGTCGCCGATCGTATCATGGCTGACTGACACATCGCGCTGCCGTTCGGCATCCTGCGGCTTCTTTTCGGCCAATGCCAATCGGATCTTCAGGCTCTCCTCGTAGGCCATCTGGGCGTTGTCCAGTTGCCCCATGACCCGGGCAAGGCCGCCGATCTCGTCATAGCTGATGGTCAGGTCACGCTGCAGCTCGGCGCGCTCCGGCTCGTTGTCGGCAAGCTGCTTCTTGACCGACAAGCCTTCCTGGTAGATCTGCGAGGCCCCAGCCAGATCGCCTTGCGTCACAAGCACATTGCCGATCTTGTCGTCGGCCATGGCGAAGTCGCTGAACCATGACAGCCGATCGGGTTCGGCAGCGGTCAAATCCCTGAGCATGGTTCTGGCGGTCCGATAGTTTTCCAGCGCTTCCGGCAGGTCTCCTTGCGCCAGCTTGATGTTGCCGAGCTTGATGTGGCTGACGGCAAAATCGCGCTTGACGCTCGGGTCGGTTTCCCGGGCCGAACGCAGCTCGAGATTGGACACCAGCGCTGCAAAGGCGCGGCCTGCCGCATCGGTGTTGCCGACAAGGGTGTAGAGCTTGCCGAGCTCGTCCAGGGTTCGGATCTGGCGGTCGGCCTGGTCCAGGGTCAGATCGGTTTGCCCGGCCTCGCCGTAGAGGACCAGCACCGATTCATAGTCCTTGATGGCCGTGGCGTAGTCGAGGTCGGCGCGCGCCGCACCGCCGGACAGGAAACGCGTCGCCGCCTCGGACAGCGTGCGGTTGACGAAGTTGGCCTTCAAGGCGTTGCGCGAAACATTGTCGATGTCGGCGGCCTTTGCGAGGATGGCGCGAGCCCCATCGAAGGCGCCGAGCGAAAGCTGCTCCTCGGCCTGCCGGCGCAATTCCGTCACCTGCGGATCATCGGAGGCCAGCGTCCTCATTTCGCCGCGCACCTTGACGAAGGCGTCGGCCGCCTCGCGCAACCGGGCATTCAGGCTGTCCGCCGAAAGGTGGCTGGCGTCGGAGCTGATCAGCACGCCGTAGAGAGGCGCCAGCGGCATGTCAGCATCGCTGGCGACCTGCTCGACCTCACCGCGCATTTCCGGCGTCACGTCGGCCATGGCAAGCAACAGGCGCTCGCGCTCCGGCAATTGTTGCTTGGCGGCCGCGGCAAAAAACAGCTTCGGCAGGCCGCTCTCGACGTAAGGCAGCTGTTTGCCCCGCGACAAATCGTAGACCTCCTGCTGCACCAGCGTCAGCACCGAGCGGATCTCGAGCCCGTCGGTGCCGAGATATTTGGTCAGCGCTGTCGTGAAGGGCGAGTTCTGGCCGGTGCCGTCGGCAGCCGTCTCGCCCGGTGCGGCGGAGAAGGCGAACAGGATGTTTTCGGCGCGGCCAATCCGGCCGAGACCCGGCTTCACCTTGTCGGAGACATCCTTTGCCAGCGATGTCGCGCCGCGCCCTTCACCGCTGCTTCCCGAGAAGGGATCGCTGCGGCAGGCGTCGAGCATGATCAGGCCGACCTTGGCGGTGGCCGCCACGCTGTCGCGCACCTCTTCCAGCGGCAGGCTGGTCTTCTCCAGCGCATCGAGCGAGGAGGCGTCGGCATCGACCGGGAGCAGCCGGTTGTCGCCCGAGATTTCGACACCGTGGCCGGAGAAATAGACCAGCGCCACGTCGGCGTCTTTGGCATCCTGGCGAAAATCGTCGAGCGCGCGGCGCATGCGCCGCAGGTCGCGATTGGTTTCGAGGACGACCTCGAAGCCGAGCTTCTTCAGCACCGCTGCCATCGCCTCGCCGTCATGGACCGGATTGGCAAGCGGCCGGATCAGGCGGTAGTCGTCAGCGGCGATGACCAGTGCCACGCGTCGCTCAGCCACCGCGGCGGCGGTGCTCATGAGCATCAGCAGCAAGGCAAAAAGCAAGCGCAAGTCGAACCGCCCCCCGGCTTGTCCATTTGCGCAAACATTCCACCTCTTTATGCCATGAGCAAGCCGGGCTTTTTGCGGAAGACCAGCGTTTTCAGGCAACCCGCATAGGCTTCAAAGCGTCGCTCCAGCGCAACAGCTCGTCGAGCATGGTTTTGGCTCCGCCCTGCACCTGTTCGCTGGCGTTGAAAGCGCCGTTCTCATCGAGCAGCTTCTGGTACATCGGCAGCGCGACGCCTTCCGAGATCGGCATGACGCCGACCGATGTCAGCAACGGCTTCAGCGCTTGCGCCGCGCGCAGGCCGCCGGAGACGCCGCCATAGCTGAAAATGGCTGCAGGCTTGTACTTCCATTCACGCGAGAGATAATCGACCGCGTTGACGATCGCCGGCGCCACGAAATAATTGTATTCCGGCGCCACGAAGACGAAGGCGTCGGCGGCATCGATCGCTTTCGACCAGGCCTTGGTATGGTCGTTCTTGTAATTGCCGAGCCTTGGATGGTGCGGTTCGTCCAGCACCGGAAGCTTGAACGTATCGATGTCGGTCAGTACCGGCTCGAATTTTCCATGCTCGCGCGCGAACGTCTCCAGCCACTCGGCAAAAACCGGTCCGGCGCGGCCTGGCCGCGTGCTGCCGATGATGATGTTCAACTGGTGCTTCAAGGCGGGCTCCTAGGTCTGGCGCTATCTGTTGGTGACCTACGGCAGGGCACGGCCGCGGACAAGGCGGCACCGTCATGGAGGCGGTCACAATCGGCTGAACGGATCGCCTGCCGTGACGCCTCGGGCTGCATATTTGCGCCTGCCGTTCGGTCACATGGACGCCCGCTTTGCTAGCCACTACATTGGGGTATCAGCGGAGCAGCCCATGGACATCCAGCCCGCCCCCTTCATTCCCCCGGCGCCGAAGCCGCGCACCACGCCGCCCTCGACGCTGGAGATGATCCGCATCGTCTACCGCAACCCGCTCGAATTGTGGGGCGAGCACACCTACAACGAGCCGTGGATCTCGGCCAGTGGTGTTGGTGGACATCTGATCGTCGCCAATGATCCCGGCCTGATCCGCCATGTGCTGGTCGACAACGCCAGGAACTACAAGATGGCGACGGTGCGTCAGAAGATCCTGCGGCCGATCCTGCGCGATGGCCTGCTGACCGCCGAGGGCGAGGTCTGGAAGCGGTCGCGCAAGGCGATGGCGCCGGTGTTCACGCCGCGCCACATCTTCGGCTTCGCCCAGCCGATGCTGAGACGCACGCTGGACTTCGTCGCCCGCTACGAAGACGGCGGCACGTCCGACATCGCCCATGACATGACGCTGCTCACCTACGACATCCTGGCCGAGACGCTGTTTTCCGGCGAGATATCGGGCGAGCCTGGCAGTTTCGCCAACGAGATCGACCGCCTGTTCGAGACCATGGGTCGCGTCGATCCGCTCGATCTGTTGCGCGCGCCCGACTGGCTGCCGAGGCTGACCCGTATCCGCGGCCGCAAGACCATGGCCTATTTCCGCAAGATCGTCACCGACACTGTCAAGATGCGCGAAGCGAAATTCAAGCGCGACCCCGATGCCGTGCCGCAGGATTTCCTGACGCTGCTGCTCAAGGCCGAGGGACCCGATGGACTGACGCGGGCCGAGGTCGAGGACAACATCATCACCTTCATCGGCGCCGGCCATGAGACGACCGCGCGGGCTCTGGGCTGGACACTGTATTGCCTGGCTGAATCGCCGTGGGAGCGCGACCGGGTCGAGCAGGAGATCGACCAGGTGTTGGCGCGCGAGCCCGATCCGACGAAGTGGCTCGATGCCATGCCGTTCACGCGTGCGGCTTTCGACGAAGCGCTCAGGCTGTATCCGCCGGCGCCGTCGATCAATCGCGAGCCGATCGAACCGGAAATGTGGAAGGATCTTCATATTCCCAAGCACGCCGCGGTGCTGGTGATGCCCTGGGTCGTGCATCGCCACAGGAAACTGTGGGACCGGCCGGATGCCTTCCTGCCGGAGCGCTTCCATCCGGGAAATCGCGAAAAGATCGACCGCTTCCAGTATCTGCCGTTTGGCGCGGGTCCGCGCGTCTGCATCGGCGCCAGCTTCGCCATGCAGGAGGCGATCATCGCGCTGGCGATCATGCTGTCGCGCTTCCGCTTCGACACGACAGCCGAAACCAAACCCTGGCCGGTACAGAAACTGACCACGCAGCCGCAAGGCGGTCTGCCGATGCGGGTCACGCCGCGACAGGCATGAGACACAGCTTCAGACGGTTGTGATAAATCAAGCAGCAGGCTTGCGTTGCTGGAACTGGCCGGCGGCGCGGTAGCGCCAGAGATAGCTGGGCAGGATCGTCGCGATCGATTGCGGCTGGATGCCGAGCCCTGCAAGCGTCCTGTTGGTCTTGTTGGCGGCGTCCGAAACGATGTTGTGCTCGCGCAACTGCGTCACCTGGTCCTTGGTCAGCAGCGGATTGGGCAACAGGCCGAGGATCGAGGCCTGGATGTTGGCCACCCACCACGGCACCGGCACCAGCAGCCGCTTGCGCTCGATCACGTCGAGCAGCTCTTCCATGCACTGCTTGAAGGTGAGCACCTTCGGTCCACCAAGTTCATAGATCTGGCCTCCATCCACCTTGCCGTCGACCGAGCGCGCCACCGCTTCGGCCACGTCGCCGACATAGACCGGCTGGAATTTGGTCTGGCCGCCGCCGATCAGCGGCAGCACCGGCGAATAGCGCGCCATGTTGGCGAAGCGGTTGAAGAAGCCGTCTTCGGGTCCGAAATTGATCGACGGCCGGAAGATCACGGCGTCCTTGATCGTCTCCAGCACAGCCTTTTCGCCAAGCGCCTTGGTGCGCGCGTAGTCTGATTCGGAGTCCAGATCGGCGCCAAGCGCAGAAATGTGGGTCAGGCCGGCGCCGACCGAGCGTGCGGCCTCGGCCACTGCGCGGGCGCCGAACTCGTGCACGGCGGAGAATTTCTGCCGGCCGCTCTCATGCAGGATGGCGACCAGATTGACGACGTGGTCGGCGCCCTGCACGGCGCGGTCTACCGACCAGCGCACGCGCACATTGGCCTGCACCGGCTGGATCTGGCCGACATTGCCAAGCGGCTGCAAATGGCCGGCAAGATCGGGCCGCCGGCAGGCGACTCGGATGCGATAGCCGCGCTTGGCCAACGCGCGCACGACATGGCGGCCGACAAAGCCTGACCCGCCAAAGACGACGACGAGCTTTGGGGTCTGCAGGATTTCGGTCATGGCTGGCTCCGGCGCTCGCAAGCTTGGCTGAAGCCGTTTCATAATCCGTTTCGTGCCAAAGGCAAAGGGCGACGCGTCGTCGCTATCAGCCTGTCAGAACGCTTTGCCCATACGGGCGTCGACCGAATGGCGGTTGCCGCCGCGAATGACGAAGAAGAGCAGGATCGCCGCCCAAAGCAGCGACTTTTCCGCGCCCGAATAGCCTTGGTCCATCGTGACCCAGTGGAACCAGACCGTGACCAGCAGCACGAACAGGCCGGCAAAGGCGGCCGGCCGCGTCAAAAACCCGATGGCAATGAAGATGCCGCCGAAGAATTCAGTGCAGGCCAGAAGCAACGACCACAACGCGCCCGGATAGAAACCGAGACCCTCGACCATCTCGGCAGCGCCGAAAGGATTGGTGATCTTCTGCGAACCATGGATGGCGAAAAACCCGCCGGCGACGACGCGAAGAACGGTTTCGGCACCATCGTGCAGAGCCGCGTAAAGCCTGCCAAGGACCGGGATGACAAGGGCGTTGCGGGGATTGTCCATGCTTGCCGACATTATAGCTCCTCTGTTTTGCTCAATCAGCGCAAACGGCCGGTCGGGTTGGCCGAAGTCAAATAAACAAAAGTTGACCAAAACAGAATGTTTTACCATTGTGCGATCAAAACGCAGAAAACCCCGCAGAAGCGGGGTTTTCCGGGTGACATCCATGCGAAGTCAGGGGCCGACGGAGCGGCCTGACCTGAGACGGTATCAGGAGGGCGTGAAGCAAGTACGCCCACCCCAGCCCTGAACATCCGACATGGTGCCACCAACCTTCTTGCAGGCGGCGACGAAATCGGCGCTGCAATTGGCGAATTTTGCATGGCCGTTCTTGCAGTAATGGTCTTCGGTGGCGCCGCCGCTCGGGGCGGCGATGACACCCGGGCTGGTCGGCTTGGCCGGCGCGGCCTTCAGGGTGGCTGCCTGTGTGGCACCCATGAACGAGCCGAGCAGAAGGACGGCGGTCAGCATGGTGATCTTGGTGTTGGTCATGACAATTTTCCTTTGATTTGGGTTGAGGTTTCCGAGGCGCGAAGGACCGGCCTTCGCGTGATGCAGGCTTTCGATTTCGGTTTGCTGCTTCCCCCGGTGTGGATCGGGCAAGCTCGCCTTGCCCTGGACAAAGCTGGGTCGCAGCAAGGCGCGGAAAGGTTCAGCAGCGCGCAAAGAAAATCGCACCGCGCCGCGCGTGCGGCGGGCAGATTTCAGATAACTATTTGATATAAAAAACTCTTCAGGAAGAATAGCGTGCGGCGAATTCGGAAATGCGCTGCACCACCGCCTTGGATGCCGTGATGCCCCGCGCTTGCGCCTTCTCGGCGGCCTCTGCGCGGGCACGACCGGGCACATGCACACCGAAGCGCCGCCGCAGCCGGTCGAGCTGGTCCTTCATCCGCTGCTCGAAATCCGGATCGAGCAGCTTGGGTTCGATAGCAAGCACGAATAGTCCCGTGCCGGGGCTGTCCGGCCCGCCGCTGAACCATGGCGCGTCGAGCGACCAGTTGGCGCCCGACAGGCCCGCCGCCAGCACCTCGACCATCAGCGCGATGTTGGCGCCGCGCTGGCCGCCGAAGGCGAGCATTGCGCCCTTCATGGCGGCGGCGGGATCGGTGGTCGGGTTGCCGCTGGCGTCCAGCGCCCAGCCTTCCGGGATTGTCTTGCCCTCCTCGGCCGCTTTGCGGATGTTGACGAAAGCGGTGGCGCTCGACGACTGGTCGATGACCAGGGGCGCCCCGTCGGCGGCGGGGGCGGCAAACGACATCGGGTTGGTGCAGTAGACCGGCTTGACCGAGCCCGAGCCGGCAAGCACGGCCGGGCCGTTGGTGGCGGCGAACGACACCAGCCCGAGTGTTGCCAGCCTTCCGGTGAAATAGCCGAGCGCGCCGCATGTATAGGCGTTCTTCTGCGAGAAGATGGCGACGCCGAACAGCTTTGCCGCCTTGGCGAGGTCGTCGATAGTGCGGTCGAAGCCGGTATGCGCCAGCCCCCGGCGTGCATCGGAGAGATAGACCGCAAGCGCCGGCCGGGTGATCACCGGGTCGGCATTGCCGTCGATGCGTCCGGCTTCCAGCGCCTCGAGATAGTCGATGAAATGCGACAGACCGACCGAGGAAAGGCCTTCGGCCTCGGCTGATATGATCGAAGCAGTGAGCGATTGTGCCGCTTCCTCATTGGCGCCAGCGCCAAGTGCCGCCATCCGGCACAGTCCTTTTGCCTGGTCGAGACTGAGTTGCATGATGGCAATCCTAGGGGAATAGGGGAGTAAGGGAATAGGGGAATAGGGGAATAGGGGAATGGTGAGCAGTGAATAGCGAATGGGGATGGAATTGTGAACGTGAATAGTGGCTGGCTACTCCCCTACTCCCCTACTCCCCTAC
>NZ_RZTE01000047.1:0-48217 GCF_003997415.1 Mesorhizobium sp. M7A.F.Ca.MR.245.00.0.0
CCCTTGAGGGGGAGATGGCCGGCAGGCCAGAGGGGGGTGCAGCGCCACACGCTGGTCATCAGCTTGCCCTCTGCAGCCCCTTGAAAAGGAATGTCCGGCCCGACCGGTAGTCATAGTCCGGGTTCTCCCAGGCGATCATCTTGCCGGGGTTGAGCAGGCCTTGCGGATCGGTTTCGCGCTTGAAGGCAAGCTGTACCGCGTCGGTCTGCTTCATGCCGCCCTCTTCCAGCGTGTAGCGATGCGGATTGAAGATCGGGCAGCCATTCGCCTCATGCAGACGCACGATCTCGTCGAGCCGCGCCTCGGTGGTGAACTTGACCAGCGGCAGGCCGAAGCAGGTGATGTTGCCGTCCAGCCGCACGAATTCCAGATGCGAGAACACCTCGCCCCGAAACATCGCATCCATCTTCTCGACCAGCGCCAGCTGGTTGGGAAAGGGGTAGAGCGACTGCAGATAGGTGATCGAAGGGTCGACGCGCAGCGCTCTCAGCGTGGTGTGGTTCCAGGCCAATTCATAGGCCGGCGGCAGGCCCTTTTTCTCGTCCGGCGTTGCGGTTGCGGCATTGTAGATCACCTCGCCACCGGCACGGCCGGTGAAGGCCAGGAAAGCGTCCAGCCCGTGCCGCGCCACCATGACGACGCAAATGCTTTGCCCTTCCCGGAGGAATTTCTGGTGCCGCTTGAAATAGAGCTGCGGCACGGGTGCGGCTATCGGCGTGATCAGCTTGGTCAGGATACCGTCCTGACATGCCAGCGCATTGCCATAGCGGGCGACATCCATGAAAGCGTCGAAGCCGACGATGACATCGATCCATTCATAAGCCGCGGTCAGCGGCATCTCGACCTCCGATATGATGCCGTTGGTGCCGTAAGCGTGGGTCACCTTGTGCAGATCCTCGCCAGTGAGTTCGAGCGCTTTCGGCTCGGCTTCCATCGTCACCACGCGCAGGCGCAGCACGTTGCCGAAATCGCGCAGGCCGCCGAAATTGATCGAGCCGACGCCGCCCGAACCGCCGGCGATGAAGCCGCCGATCGAAGCGGTGTTGTAGGTGGAGGGCGACAGCCGCAGCTCCTGCCCGGAATGCGCCCGCGTCGCCTTGTCGATATCGGCCAGGATCGCCCCCGGTCCGCTCACAACGCGACCTGGCGCGATCGACTTGATCTCGTTCATCTCGGCAAGGTTGAGCACGACGCCGCCGGAGAGCGGCATCGCCTGGCCGTAATTGCCGGTGCCGCTGCCACGCGGTGTCACCGGCACGCCATGGCAATGACACGCGGCAAGCACGCGTATCAGTTCGGTCTCGTTCCTTGGCGTCACGATCAGATCGCCGGTGACATGGTCCAGTTGCTGCTTCAGCACCGGGCTGTACCAGTAGAAGTCACGGCTCTTCTGCTGGACGATGGCCGGGTTGTCGTCGACCTTGAGCCCGTCAAGATCGCGTTTGAGCGCCGAAACGTCCATTATCCCACCATCAGTTCGTCGAGTTCGGCATAGTCGGGCAATTGCCGGTCGATCGCCTTGCCGCCGCGCACCACGATGCGATCCGATTCGGGTCGCGAGAGCAATTCCGTCCAGCTTCGGCCTTTGAACAGGATGAAATCGGCATCGCCGCCGGCGGCAAGCGTGCCGAAGCCATCAAGCCGCATCACCTTGGCCGGCGTCGCGGTGACCGCTTGCGGCCAGTCGGCGACCGGATGGTCCAAATGCAGGATGCGCGTCGCCATGCGGTAGACCTCTAGCATGTCGAGATCGCCATAGGCGTAGAAGGGATCACGCGTGTTGTCGGAAGCGACTGCCACCGGAATGCCCCTCGCCTTCATCTCGTGCAGCAGCGTCACACCGCGCCAGCGCGGCGTGGTTTGGTCGCCGCGCCGGTCCTGCAGATAGAGATTGCACATCGGCAGCGAGACGACGGCGAGCCCGGCCTTCGCCACCTTGTCCAGCGTATCGAGCACATCGAGGTCCGGCTGGCGCGCAAGCGAGCAGCAATGGCCGACGAGGATCTTTCCTTCGAAACCGTTCCAGAGAGCGGCCTCGGCGATCTTCTTCAACGATATGGCGGAGATATCATCGGTCTCGTCGGCATGGAAATCGAGATCGAGGCCATGCTTGATCGCTTGCGCGAAGACATGGTCGAGCAGTTCTTCGAGGTCCGGCACCATATAGGTGACGACACCGAGCACGCCCTTTGCCGCGGCAACCCTTTTTGCCAGTCTGTCGAACCACTTTTTGTCGCGCACGCCTTCGATGCCGAGCAAACAGGCGCCCTGCAATTCGATACGGCCGCGCCATGCTTCGCGCATCGTCTCGAACACTGGCCAGGAGATCTCCTCCTGCGGCGCGACGCTGTCGATGTGGGTGCGAAGCGCCCGGGTGCCATGGGCGTAGGCGCAGCGCAGTGAAAAATCCATCCGCCGCGCCAAATCCTCGGCGCTCCAGCGTGCCACACGATCAGCACCGGCGGCATTCAGCGCGCCCATGAAGGTGCCATCGGGATTTGGTTTCCGCGGCCAGATATGGCCTTTGTCGATATGCGTGTGGCAGTCGACGAAGCATGGGAGGATTATACGGCCGGCGAGGTCGATCGCATCGGCGGATCGGCCATGCACGGTGATGCTGGAAATCTTCCCGTCGGCCACAGCGATGTCGGCAAGCCCGAACCCGTCAGCATCGAAGGGCGCGGAAAGGCCTGGTGCCAGTGAGCGATGAAGGCGAACATTGGCGAGATGGTAAGAGCCGAAGGTTGGTATCAAGCGTTGCCCCCCTCTGTCCTGCCGGACATCTCCCCCTCAAGGGGGGAGATTGGCAGCGTCCGCGCCGGCTCTTTTTTTTCAACGTTGGAGATTGGCGAAGGTCGTGACAACAGCCAATCTCCCCCCTTGAGGGGGAGATGTCCGGCAGGACAGAGGGGGGCGCTTCGCGCCAACCTTTCAGTCATCCTAGCGCTCCTGCTTCAGTGCGCTTTCGTGCCAGCGCCGCAAAATGAGATGCGAAATCAGCGACAGCACGAGGAAGATCAAAATGCCGGTCAGCGAGATCAGGAACAGCGCCGCGAACAGCCGCGGCGCGTTGAGCCGGTAGCCGGCCTCGATGATGCGTGAGGCAAGACCGGACGACTGGCCGGTGGTGCCGGCGACGAACTCGGCCACCACGGCGCCGATCAGCGACAGGCCTCCGGCGATCTTCAGCCCGCCGAGGAAATAGGGCATCGCCGCCGGTAGCCTGAGATAGCGCAGTTGCTGCCAGCGCGTCGCGCCGTTGAGCTTGAACATGTCGCGCAGATTGCGGTCGACGGAGTTGAGGCCAAGCGTGGTGTTGGACAGGATCGGAAAGAAGGCGACGATCCAGGCGCACAGCAGAAGCTTGGTCGTCTGGTCGTTCACATAGATGTTGATCAGCGGAAAGATCGCCACGATCGGCGTCACCTGCAGCACGATGGCGAAGGGGAAGAACGACATCTCCACCCATTTCGATTGTGCGAACAGCACCGCCAGCCCGACCCCGCCGATGACCGCCAGAGCCAGGCTGAGGAAGGTGATGCGCAAGGTCACCAGCAGCGAGGAAAACAGCAAGCCGGCATCGTTGTAGAGTGTCCACAGAACCACGCCCGGGCGTGGCAGGATGTATTGCGGAATCTCGTTCCAGACGCAGATGCGATCCCACAGCCAGATCGCCAGGATCATGATCGCCAGCGGCAGCACCCATCGGCCGATCCGCTCGAACCGCGCCTGGCGCACGCGGCGCGCCTCCTCGGGGTCGAGTTCGAGCGCCCGCTCGTCAATGGCCGTCATGATGCGCGCCTGCTGTTGAATTGATGGCCTTGACCAGCACATCGGAAGCCTGACGGCACAGTGCCGCATAGTCGGGCGAGGTGCGAAACGCCTCATCGCGCGGATAGGAGGCCTCGATGGCAAGTTCGTCGAACACCCGGCCCGGCCGCGCCGCCATGACAACGACGCGGTTGGACAGGAACACGCTTTCAAAGACGCTGTGGGTGACGAAGACGACGGTGAAGCGTTCGTCCTGCCACAGTTCCAGGAGATCATTGTTGAGCTTGAAGCGGGTGATCTCGTCGAGTGCCGCGAACGGTTCGTCCATCAGCAGCACGCGCGGTTTGGTCACCATGGCGCGTGCGATCGAGACGCGCATCTTCATGCCGCCGGACAGTTCGCGCGGCACCGCGTCTTCGAAACCGGTCAGGTGAACCCGCGCCAGCATTTCCGTCACCGCAGGTGCCGCCTTGGCACGGGAAATACCTTTCAGCCGCAGCGGCAGCCAGACATTGTCGAAGACGTTGGCCCAGGGCAGCAGCGTCGGCTCCTGGAAGACGAAGCCGATGTTCGAGCGGTCAGCTGAGCCGCCGCCGCGCCAGTCGAGCACGCCGGAGGTCGGCGTCGACAGGCCGGCGATCAGCCGCAGCGCCGTCGACTTGCCGCAACCCGACGGCCCGAGCAGGCTGAGGAAATCGCCTTCCCTGATGGTCAGGTCGACATCGTTGAGCGCCGTCACGCCGTTGGAGAAAACCTTGCCGACGCCACGCAGCGCCAGAAGCGTCGGGGCCGCACCCGATGCAGCCGGCGCTTGCGCCACCTTTTCCCTTATCATACCGGGACCGGCCTATTTCTTCAGCTCGAGCCCGACGCCTTTGTTGATGAAGGTCAGCGTGTAGGCCTTCTTGATGTCGATGCCGGCTGGCGTGACCTTGGCTTTGACCATCTTGTCGTAGAAATTCTTGATCCGCTCATCGGTCATGGCGCCGATGCCGAGCTTTTCGGTGTCGCCGGAATCGGCAAGGCCGAACTTCTTCATCTGCTCGATCGAGAACGCGATCTGCTCGTCGCTCATATCGGGATTGTCTTTCTTGATCATCTCGTTGGCGGCCTTGTTGTCGCCGTACAGATATTTGTACCAGCCCTTGGCCGAGCCATCGACGAAGCACTGGACCACCTCCGGCTTCTTGTCGATCGTATCCTGCATCACCTCGATCGTCGTCGAATAGGTGTCCCAGCCATAGTCGGCGAGCAGGAACTGGTTCGGCACGAAGCCGCCTTCCTTCTTGACCGCGAACGGCTCCGAGGTGACGTAGCCCTGCTGGATCGACTTCTTGTTGGCGAGGAAGGGAGCGGTGTTGTAGGTGTAGGGCGCGCGCTTGGAAGCGTCGAAGCCGAGTTCGATGACCATCCACTGGAAGAAGGTCTGCACGCCCTCGTCGCCCAATATGTACTGGTCGGCGTTCTTCAGGTCCTCCCATTTGTCGAGCCCTTCGCCGGGGTGGGACATGATGACCTGCGGGTCCTTCTGGAAGTCCGCCGCCACCACGCGCATGGGAATGCCTTGCTGGACGGCATCGAAAGCCGACAGCAGATTGCCGCCCATGTAGAAATCGATCTTGCCGGCCAGCAGCAGCGGTCGGCCGCTGACCTGCGGACCGCCCTGCATGATGGTGACGTCGAGGCCGCAGGCGGCGTAGGTGCCGTCCGCCACGGACTGATAATATCCACCATGCTCCGGCTGGGCCAACCAGTTGGTGCCGAAGGTGACTTTCTCATTCGCAGCAGCACCCAGCGTGCTGGCTGCAAGCAGGGCCACCGCCGCCACCGAGATCTTCTGTTTTCCGTACATCCACACCACCCTCTGTTTGCTCCGGCGCGCCACGCGCCAGGCTCGACACCAAAGATTCAAGAAGCAAGACACATGCCACCGGCGTCTGGCGCCGGGGCCGCCCGCTTGAAAGACGTTGCCAGGCCAAGCGCGGACGGGTCATGCTGTACGAAAGGCATCGTGCCTATTTTTTGAACGGCTGTCCACAATCGCCCGGGCAACATGCACCGCCATCTTGAAGGTGTAATGGGTCCGGCTTTAGGCTGGCGGCACCCAGGAGATTGCCATGTTCAAATTCCTCACCCCGAAGTCGATCAAGCCGCCCTTTGCCCGCTACAGCCACGGCGTCGAGGTACCGCCTGGAAAGCGGCTGGTGCTGTGCTCGGGTCAGGTTGCCATAACCGCGGACGACCAGATTCCCGAAGAGGCCGGCGCGCAGGCCGAACTCTGCTTCCGCAACATCGAAGCGATCCTCGGCGAAGCCGGGCTGGGCCTACGCGACATCATCCGTATCAACGCCTATGTCACCGACCGCGCGCATCTGCGGCCCTATATGGATGTCCGCGACCGGCTGTTTTCCAGCCCCGCGCCGGCCTCGACGCTGATGATCGTCTCCGGCTTTGCCCGACCCGAATTCAAGGTCGAGGTTGAGGCTATCGCGGCCGGGTGATCGACAGACAACCTCCGCCGCGCTAGGTCTGGCCGTTCATCGAAGAGGCATGACATGACTGTTGCGAAGAAACGTGTGTGGTGGGGCGACTACCGGACCACCGAATACGCCTCGATGGATCCGGAGGCGACGATCGCCGTGCTGCCGGTGGCGGCGATCGAGCAGCATGGCCCGCATCTGCCTGTCTCGACCGACACTTCGATCATGAACGGCATGCTCGACACGGTCATCGCCCGCCTGCCCGACGATCTCGACGTCCGCATCCTGCCGGTCCAGGCGGTAGGCAAATCGAACGAACATTTGCATGCGCCGGGCACCCTCACACTGCCGGCAACCACGCTGATCGAAGCCTGGACCGAGCTTGGCCTGTCGATCGCGCGCGCCGGTGTGCGCAAGCTGATCGTGGTCAATTCGCATGGCGGCAACGAGGAGATCATGGGCATCGTCACGCGCGAATTGCGCGTGCGCGAAAAGATGCTGGCGGTAAAAACCAGCTGGCAGCGCTTCGGCCGCCCGGCCGGCATGTACACCGAACTGGAGGACCGCCACGGCATCCATGGCGGCGATGTCGAGACCTCGCTGATGCTGCATTTCCGGCCGGACCTCGTCGACATGGCCAAGGCCGACAATTTCGTTTCCAATGTCGCCAAAGCCGAAAACGAATTTTCGCTCCTGCGCCACACCGGCACCCACGCCTTTGCCTGGATCGCTGGCGATCTCAACCCGAATGGCGTCGTCGGCGATGCCAGCATCGCGACGGCGGAGAAGGGCCGGCTGACGGCAGAATATCAGGCCGACGGGTTCATCAGCCTGCTGCGGGATGTGCGCAAGGCGAAGCTCGCGGACTGGTTGACGTAGCCTCCAAACCAGTGGTCTGGCATCGAAAGGCAAGCGCTGTCCTCTTGAACAAACCAGGCGACGGAGGGCGGATCAGACAATCGCGCTTTTGGACAAGAGATTTCCGCACAAGAGATTTTGACAAACTTTGCCAAAATGGACCATACTGGGCGGGATATGGAGGCCAGTATGGCAACGATGAACGTATCATTGCCCGACCCGATGAAAGATTGGGTTGAGGCGCAAACCGAAACGGGCCGCTACGCCAACGCGAGCGACTATGTGCGCGATTTGATCCGTCGGGATCAGGAGCGCAATGACAAGATTGCCGCCATGCAGCGCTTTGTCGATGATGGCTTGAAGAGTGGCATCGGCGATCGATCCAGGGACGCGCTTTTCACGGAGGCGGTTAAACGCGCTGAAAAGCCATCCGGCAATGGGTAGTGGGATTTCGCCTTTCTTTAGCTGCGGAAGAGGACATCGTCGGTATTGCCGAGCAAGGGGTGCGCCTGTTCGGCGCTGTGCAGGCCAGACAGTATCATGACAAGTTGTTTACGATCTTTGACCTGATCGCTGCCAGTCCCCGAATAGCGCGGGAGCGGCTTGAATTGGCGCCACCGATGCGTATCCATCCCTTCAAAGCCCATCTTGTCGTCTACCGGATCGAAGCCGACGACGACGTGTTCATTGTCCGGGTACGGCACGGGCATGAAGATTGGGCGAATGAAGGCACCCGACAATCGAACAACGATATGGGGGCAGCTAGCTGTCGATCCTCAGCGCGAACGGCGTGCCTTCAAAGGCATCCGCACCGCGGCCGATCGATTCGATCGCCTCGATCATGCGGCCGTTGCGATCAAGCAGCGCATCGGCCACCGCGATCAGTCGCGGATTGGGTGTTGCCGAGGGCGACAGCGCCCGCAGCGTCCTCGCCAATTCGGCCTCGTCGCGTTTCGGCGCCAATGCGGCCGCGATGATATAGGCCGAAGCCGTCGAGCGGCTGATGCCGGCATAGCAATGCACGAGCATCGGCCTTGCACGGTCCCAGCGGCGCGCGAAATCGAGCAGGTTGCGGACATGCTCCTCGCCCGGCATGGTCATGCCGTCCTGCGCCGCCGCGATGTCATGCATGACCAGATGCAGATGATTTTCTTTCGATATCGAGGCCGGCCGGACCACCGCCGTTCCGGCGGCAAGCAGCGACAGCATGCGGTCGGCGCCGCTCCTGGCCACCGTTTCCTCGATCTTTGCCAGCGAGCAGACATGGATCATTGTTTCGAACCCTTCGATTGATGCTCGCGCCGCGACGCCCATTCGGCAAGAACGGTCTCGAGCCGCTGCCATTCCTCCTCACTCCCCGGCAGGCCGGCGCGCAGAACGTCAGGCCGATCGGCAAAATGGCGAAGCAGAATGCCGCGCCCGCCGAGCGCGGCAAACAAATCGGCAGCATGCGGCAGGCGAAGAAAACGGAACAGCGTGGTGCCGCCCATAACGGGAATACCGAAGCGGCCGAACAGCGCATCGAGCCGCGCCGATTCATCAGCCAGCGCCGTCCGCATCGCGTCCTGCCAGCCGATGTCGGCAAGCGCGCGAATGCCGTATTCCAGCGCCGGGCCGGCAACGGCCCATGGCCCGAATTGTGTTTCCAGCCGTTCGACCGTCACAGCATCGGAAAGTGCAAAACCGAGCCGCAGGCCGGCCAGACCAAAGAACTTGCCGAACGAGCGCAGCACGACGACGCCGCCCTGGCCGACATCGCCGCAGAGGCTATGCTCGCGCGGCCCAACATCCATGAACGCCTCGTCGACAACCAGCAGCCCGCCCTTGGCGCGCAATCCGGCAGCCAGAGCCAGCAACCGGTCGCGCTCGATGACACGTCCATCCGGATTGTTCGGATTGACCATGATGGCAAGGTCGGCGTCCGCCAGGTCAGCGAAATCGCCGACCTCGGTCACCGCGTGCCCGGCGATCACTGCTGCGCGGGCATGTTCGGCGTAGGTCGGACCCAGCACCAGCGCCCTTCCGGGGGTAATCAGCGAGGCGACGCGCGGCAACAGGATCTGCGTGCCCGGTGCCGCCACGATGTTGGCTGGCGACGGCGCCCCATAGGCACTGGCAGCGATCTCTGTCAGCTCACGCGTGCGCGCGGCTTCCGGCAACCGCGACAGCGAGGTGGCGGGCAGGTCGAAAAGCGGGTAGGAGTGCGGATTGATACCGGTCGAGAGGTCGACGAATGGCAGCAGGGCGTTGGGGAAAAGCGCCCTCGCGCGGCCAAGACTTCCACCATGGTCCACAACCGCCCCATTAAGAAGCTTCATGTCAGTCCTGATCGCTTTCCTGTCATTGGCCGTCGAATTCGCCCTCGGTTACCCCGATTGGCTGTTTCGCGCCATCGGCCATCCGGTGACGTGGTTCGGCAGGCTGATATCCTTTCTCGACCGCAGGCTCAACCGCGCCACTGATCCCGACGCGCTGCGTCGCAAGCGTGGTGTCCAGGCGCTGCTGGTCATCGTGCTGGTGCCGGCGATAATTGGCCTGGGCGTGCAGATCCTGTTCTGGTTCGTTCCCATGGGCCTGGTCATCACTGCCCTTCTGGCAACGTCGCTTCTGTCGCAGAAGAGCCTCTATGAGCATGTCGAGGCTGTGGCGGACGCGCTCGACACCGGTGGCCTCGCTCTGGCCCGCCTTGCCGTTTCGCGAATCGTCGGCCGCGACCCTGAAACGCTCGACAGGGCCGGCGTCTGCCGCGCCGCGATCGAGAGCCTGGCTGAGAATTTCTCCGACGGCATCGTCGCCCCCGCCTTCTGGACCGGCGTCGGCGGCCTGGCCGGCGGCGCCGCCTACAAGGCCGCCAACACCGCCGATTCGATGATCGGCCACCGCACCCCGCGCCACGAGGCCTTCGGCTGGGCGGCGGCGCGCTTCGACGACTGGATCAATCTGCCGGCGTCGCGGCTGACGGCGCTGCTGATCGTGCTGGCGGCGTTCTTCGTCAAAGGCGCTGATGCGAAAAATGCCTGGCATGCGGTGTGGCGCGACGCGAAAAAACACCGCTCACCCAATGCCGGCTGGCCGGAAGCGGCGATGGCCGGTGCGCTCGGCCTGGCGCTCGCCGGGCCGCGCAGCTACGGCGGCGTGCTCGTGGACGACGTCTTCATGGGCGAAGGTGGGCGGCGCGAGGCCGACAGCGTCGACATAAGGCGAGCGCTGAAACTCTATCGCGTCGCCGACTATCTGCTGATCGCGCTGTTCGGGTTGGTTTCGGTCGTTGTCATCGTGGCGTGATCTACTTCACCCTCCCCCTTGTGGGGAGGGTAAGAAACGCTCAGAACTCGATCCCCTGCTGCGCTTTCACGCCTGCGGAAAAATGGTGCTTGGTTACGCCCATTTCGGTGACGAGGTCGGCCGCCTCGATCAGCGCCGGCTTGGCGTTGCGGCCGGTGACCACGACATGCAGGCCCTCACGCCGCGCCTTCAACGCCGCAACCACTTTGTCGAGGTCGAGATAGTCGTAGCGCAGCGCAATGTTCAGTTCGTCGAGCACCAGAAGGCTGATCGACGGATCGGCCATCAGCTCAAGCACCTTGGCCCACGCGGCTTCGGCGGCGGCGATGTCGCGCTTCAGGTCCTGCGTTTCCCAGGTGAACCCCTCGCCCATCGCGTGCCAGACAACGCGGTCGCCGAAGGCGGCGAAGGCGTCCTTCTCGCCGGTGTGCCACTTGCCCTTGATGAACTGGACGACCCCGACCCGCTTGCCGTAGCCGAGCATGCGCAGCGCCAGGCCAAAGGCGGCGGTGGTCTTTCCCTTGCCCGGTCCGGTGTTGACGATGAGCAAGCCCTTCTCGACCGTCTTGCTCGCCACCTCGGCATCCTGCACAGCCTTGCGCTTGGCCATCTTGGCGCGGTGGCGTTCTTCGTCCCTATTGTCGATGTCGGTCATGTCATTTCACCTTGAGCGGCAGCCCTGCCACCATAAGCAGCACCATGTCGGCGACGGCGGCGACCTGCTGGTTGAGCCGGCCGGCGGCATCGCGAAACCGGCGCGCCAGCGCATTGTCCGGCACTATGCCTTGGCCGACTTCATTTGACACCACGAACCAGGGGCCGCGCGGCCGCGAAAGCACCTCCGCCAATCGCCGGCATTCAAGCTCGAAATCGTGTTCGGCCAGCATATGGTTGGTCAGCCACAGCGTCAGGCAGTCGACAAGCACCGGCCGATCGTCCGGCAAGGCGGCAAGCGTACCGGCGAGATCGAGCGGTGCGTCGATGGTCGTCCAGCCTTCGCCGCGCCGCGATCGGTGCAACGCAATGCGTTCATGCATCTCGTCATCATAGGCTTGCGCCGTGGCGATATAGGTCCAGGGGGGCGGCATGGCGGTCGCCAGAATTTCGGCGTGCGCGCTCTTGCCGGAGCGCGCACCGCCGATGAGGAAGGTCAGTGTCTTGCGATCAGGCAAAGCTGTCGCGCAGGCTGGTCGCGGTGCCGGTGAAACGGCCACGCACCACGCCGACGACCGCGCCGAGCACCAGCCAGAACACCAGATTGGTCACGGTCACCGCCACCACGAACTGGTGATGCAGCCCTTCTGGAATCGCCGTCTCGTAACTGTCCGGCTGCGGTGCACCGACAACATGCGGTGCGACGATCAAAAGGACGGCAAGGATCGCGAGCGGCAGCGACTTGCGAAACGCGATCAGGCCGAGACCGGCAGCGGTTGCCGCCACCGTCGCCCACCACCAGATCTGCCGATGGGTGAGATCGGCGGCCGGCATGGCCGGCAGTTCCGGCGGCAGGCCGAGGCCCGGCGCCAGCGTGAACACGGCAAAGCCGGCCAGGCCCCAGAACACGCCCTGGCGCCAGCCACCGATGCCGCAGGCGAATTCGGAGACCGCGACCAGGATCAAGGCGAAGCCGATGCCGGTGACGATGTTGGCAAGCACGCTGAAGGCGAAACGCTCGAAACCGTCTGCCGGCGCCCAGCCTTCGTCTGCCGGAGCGGCTTCCGCCGCCGGAGCAGTTGTGCTCATGGCATTGCTATCCGTTGCGGCCGGAGCGGCATGGTCATGGTGATGCCCGCCGCCGGCCTGTTCGTAGACTTCCGCCTTCAGGATCAGCGGCACGGTGGCATAGGCCTGCATGCAGGCGAGAACGACGCCGGCCACGAGCCCTGCGATCGCCGCGATGAACACGACGTTGCGAAACAGGTTCATGATGTCAATTCCTCGTCAGTGGCAGGGAAACGCCATCGAATGGCGATAATCGTGAGCCGCATTGTGGACCGCATCGATATGCGAGAAGCCGACAAAGCCCATCACGAAAATGCCGAGCAGCCCGGCGAGCGCGAGCTGCATGAAGCGCGACTGCGAGGAGACGGAGGTGCCGAGGGAGACGGAAGCGGTAGTCATGTCTTGTCCTTTCGCCCTCCACCCGAGGGCATCGAAGTCAGTTTCCTGTCGCCGGCAGGTCTCCTGGCTCACGGATCAGCGTCCTTCCCCACCTTCCCGAAGAAAAAATCCTCAGTGGTTTATGGAGAGGACTACCGCACACAGTTGCGGGGGCAGCCACGGCATTGGGCGAAATTCGCCCTCACCGCATTCCCTCTTGGCTCCAAAATGGAACCGGCGACACCGGTGACTATAGGCAGAATCCTTGCTTCCGGCAAACCAAATTCCGCCGGTGACCATTGCGAATGCGCCATGAAGGTCAAAGTGATTTCGGCAGATAGCGCCACGTCACAAAGCCGCAGACCGCCGCCAGCAGGCCGAGCGTGACGAACACCGAGCCCAGGCCGAAGAAGGCCAGCGCCACCGAATAGACCAGCGGCGGCGTCAGCTCGGAAAAATCGAGATAGGTGCGGTAGACCGCTGCCATCTGCGGTCTTTCATAGGAGCGCACCGAGCGCATGAAGGCGGTCGAGCCGAGGGCGTCGAGCGCAATGGTGAAGAAGGCACCGCAGAGCAGGAAGGCGCCGGTAAGCAGCGGCACGGTTTCGCCGACGAAGCCCGCCGCCAAAAGCGCGGCCGACATGGCGAAATAGGCGAATGTCATGGTCCCGCGGCCACCAAAGCGCTTTCCTGCCTTGCCCCAGAAAATCGCCATGAACAACAGCGCGTTGCCGGCCGAAACCAGCAGGCCGCCGGCCAGCTTGCCCTCACCTGTGATGACCATGAACAGCGGCCCATAGACGAAGAACGTCGTCCAGAAGCAGGAGCGGCCGAAGGCGATCAGCCAAGCCAGCCTGAGCCTGGGCTGCGCCACGAAGCGGCCGATATTGGCGAGCGGATTGACGGGGCGCGTCTTGCCCGGACGGATAGACTGGTTGTCGCCGAGGCGGTAGGTCCAGAACAGCGCCAGCAGGCCAAACGCGAACACCGCGACCGTACCATGCGCGGCATAGATGCCGAAGCGCGTGTAGAGGAAGATGCCGAGCGTCGGCCCACCGGTCCAGGCCAGCATCGACCACGCCATGCGCAGCGATTCGGCCTGCATGAAGTCGGTCTTGCGGATGTGGTCCATGATGTAGAGGTTGAGCGTGATCGACAGCGCGCTGGCGCCCATCACCCGGCACAGCATGCCGGCCAGTTGCCCGGCAAGCGTGTCGGTGACGAAGAACAGCGAGCCGACGGCCAGCAGGCAGGCGCCTGCCGTGTAGACCCAGCGCCGGGCAAAACGGCGGATCAGCATCGGCATGAACAATGTCACCGACAGCCCGAGCATCGCCACCACGGTGTAGAGCATCGACACGATCTGTTCGTTGTGCAGGATCTCGTAGGCCTGGATCGGGATGACGCTCGACACCGTGGCGCGGGCGAAGGATTCGACCGCATAGAGCGACGCGAAGGTGCGCGCGTCCGCGGCCTTGAGAGCCGGCAGCCAGATCGGATGGCGCACATGGGTGGACATTGCTTTCCCCGAAGCAGATTCACCGGGTCAAATCTGACGTGGCGATCCCAGCGCCAATAAGAGGAAACCGACGCGCATCCGGCAAAAGCGAAGCCGGCCAAAGGCTTCCCTGCACTGGCCCAATGCCGCGGCTGATCCGGGTTGTCGGCAGAGTTGCCGGTCTTCTTTTGTCCCAGGCAACCGTGATAGTCCTCCAGCGGGGCTGAATCAGAATGCGAGACCATGAGCATCCAAACGCCGACCGCACCCGTTCCGGATCGACCAAAGCGCATCGTCGCCATCGACATCGTGCGCGGCATCGCGCTGATCGCCATGGCGAGCTACCATTTCACCTGGGATCTGGAGTTCTTCGGCTACACCGATCCCGGCCTGACCGCCTTCGGCTGGTGGAAGATCTACGCGCGCGGCATCGCCTCGACCTTCCTGTTCCTGGTCGGCGTCAGCCTGTACCTCGCCCATGGCCGACAAATCCGCTGGAACGGCTTCTGGAAGCGATTCGCCATGGTCGCGGGCGCCGCGATCGCGATATCGGTCGTCACCCGGATCGCCACGCCGGATGGATTCATCTTCTTCGGCATCTTGCACGAGATCGCGCTGGCCAGCCTGCTCGGCCTCGCCTTCCTGCGCCTGCCGGCTTTGTTGACGCTGGTCGTCGCCGGGCTCGTCATCACGGCGCCTGTCTATCTGCGCCTCGAGGCGTTCGATCACCCATGGCTGTGGTGGGTAGGCCTGTCGGCGAACAATCCACGCTCCAACGACTACGTTCCGTTGTTTCCATGGTTCGGCGCCGTGCTTGCGGGCATCGCGGTGACGAAACTCGCCGCCGGTGCCGGCTTGCTTGCCCGGCTTGCCGAATTGGCGCCCGGTCGCTGGGCCAACCCGCTGGTCTTTATCGGCCGGCACAGTCTGGCGTTCTACCTGATCCACCAGCCATTGCTGATCGGCTGCATGTGGCTGTTCTCGCAGATCATGCCGGCACAGGTCGAAACCCCGCAGGTGAATTTCCTCAAAACCTGCCAGCTGTCCTGCGAGCAGTCGCGCGACACCGAGTTCTGTACGAGCTACTGTGTCTGCATGCTCGATACGCTCGAGGGCGAGGCCACGCTTGATCGGCTCTACAACAACGACCAGACTGCGGAATGGAAGACGCATCTGTCCGATCTCGCCGGCATGTGTACCGCCAAGACCGACAGCAAGTTGATGGAGGAAGGGGTCAGATGACCGAGAACCAGCCGAAGCCGGGGCTCATACCGTGGCCGCCGCTGATCTACACCGCCGCCATCGCCATCAGCATCGCGCTGGGCCTGCTCTATCCCCTGCCCTGGATCGGTGACCTCCTGGGCGATATTCTTTTCGCCACCGGCTGGGTGGCGCTGTTTGCCGTCGCCGCGCTCTGGGTCACCGCGATCCGCACCATGGTCCGCGCCAAGACCACGCTGAACCCGAACGCTGTGCCCGATCACCTGGTCACCACGGGTCCCTTCGGCATCACCCGCAATCCGATGTACCTGGCCAACACGCTGCTGTTGATCGGCGTCGCCTTTGTCTCGGGCATCGTGTGGTTCCTGCCGCTGGCGTTCATCGCCGCCTATGCCACGCAGAAGATGGCGATCGAAGGCGAGGAAAAGGTGCTGGCGGCGAAATTCGGCAAGAAATACCGCGACTACGCGAAACGCGTGCGCCGCTGGATTTGAGCTGGCGCCCCTGGTTTCCATCGCGCCGAATTTTGACAGGTGCACACTTCGGCGATTAGCCTAAGTCTTGCGAACTTCGTCATCCTAGGGCGAAGCAGGAGCGCAGCTCCGTCGCGGAGACCCTAGGATCCATGCCGTGACCTCGGTCGAGGAGTGCAGCGGAGCAAAATTCTGCGCCGTCGCGGCGCATTGAAGTCATGGCATGGATCCTAGGGTCTGCGCCGCGTCGCTACGCTCCTTGCTCCGCCCTAGGATGACGAAGGAATGGACGTTTCCGCTAATTCCGAACGCTAACGCCCGATAGAATCCAGTCCGCTCAGGTATTCACGCCAAGCTCAACCAGCCGCTCCACACAAGATTCCTCGGCCTGGTCGAGTTCAGCCAGCGTCTCCTCGAGATCGCGGCGCTTCTGCCGGAGATCCTCGCGCTTTTCCTCGATGCGCTTGATCATCAGGTTGAGCTGGCCGACTTCGCCGGGCGGCTCCTTGTACATCTGGATGATTTCGCGGATTTCGTTGATCGAGAAGCCAAGCCTCTTGCCGCGCATGATCTGACGGATGAGGTGCCGGTCGGAGGGGCGAAACAGCCGCGTGCGGCCACGCCGCACCGGCTGCACCAGCCCTTCGTCCTCGTAAAAGCGAAGCGTCCGCGTCGACACGTCGAACTCGCGGGTCAACTCGGTGATCGAATAATATTCTCGCATTGCCACTCCCGCACGCCGAAACCAAGGGGCGATCGCCATGCCGGCGTCACCCTTATGTCCCGAACCAAAACCCGTGCCATGCCGGCATCGACATGGCGCCCCGCGCAAGCCTCGCACGGCATTTACGTAAAAGTCAATTAAGCCAAAAGGCGTGCCTTCAGGGCACACCGAACCACCACGTGGCAATGCCGAGAAATGCAAAGAAGCCGACGACGTCGGTAACCGTGGTGACAAAAACTGCCGAAGCGACCGCCGGATCGACCTTGAAACGATCGAGCAGCAGCGGGATCAGGATGCCGGCCAGGGCGGCCACGAACATGTTGATGATCATCGCCGCCGCGATGATGCCGCCCAGATTGGGGTCACGGAACCAGGCTGCCGCAACGATGCCGATCAGGATGGCGAAGACGATGCCGTTGATGAAGCCGACACCCATCTCGCGGCGAATGATGCGGCCGGCATTGTAGATGTCGAGATCCCTGGTCGCCAACGCCCGCACGGTGACGGTCATGGTTTGCGAGCCGGCATTGCCGCCCATGCCGGCGACGATCGGCATCAGCACCGCCAGTGCGACGATATGTTCGATCGTGCGGTCGAAAAGGCTGATCACCGACGCCGCCAGGAACGCGGTCAGAAGGTTGATCAGCAACCACGGAACGCGTGAGCGCGAGGTCGAAAAGATGCTGTCGGAAAGCTCCTCGTCGCCGACGCCGCCCATGCGCATCAAGTCTTCTTCGGCCTCCTGCTGTATGACGTCGACAACATCGTCGATGGTCAGAACGCCAACCAGCCGTTCGTTCTCGTCGACGACTGCGGCCGACAAAAGATCGTACTGCTCGAATTCCCGTGCAGCCTCTTCCTGGTCCATGGTGGCCGGAATGGCGTGCCGCGTCTCGTGCATCACTTCCTCGACCTTGACCGAACGCTTGGTGCGCAGGATCTGGTCGAGGTCGATGGCGCCGAGCAGCTTAAAGCTCGGATCGATGACGAAGATCTGGCTGAAGCGCTCGGGCAGATTCTGGTCGTCGCGCATGTAGTCGATGGTCTGGCCGATCGTCCAGAACGGCGGCACCGCGACGAACTCGGTCTGCATGCGGCGGCCGGCCGTCTCTTCGGGATAGTCGAGCGAGCGGCGCAGTCTGATCCGCTCGGTGAACGGCAGCTGCGACAGGATCTCGTCCTGATCCTCCTTCTCGAGGTCTTCGAGAATGTAGACGGCGTCGTCGGAATCGAGCTCCTGTACCGCCTGCGCGATCTGCGCATTGGGCAGACTGTCGACGATCTCCATACGGATCGCCTCGTCGACCTCGGTCAGCGAGGAGAAGTCGAAATCGGCGCCCAGGAGCTCGACCAGTGCGTGGCGCTGTTCGGGATGCAGCGCCTCAAGCAGGTCGCCGAGTTCCGACTGGTGCAGGTCGTCAACTTCATGCTTGAGGGTCAGCGTGTCGCGGTCGGCGATCGCCGCGCCAATCCGCGCCAGGAAGGACGAAAGCACGGCGCCGTCCTCGCCATAGATGTCGGCGTGGTTGTCCTCGGCGGCCCTGGCGCCAATCGTCCGTTCGTGCTCGCCTTCCACCAGCGCCTCCCGCCACAAGAATCCCGGAAAAGGTGCAAATCAGGTCTAGAGCATCGGACCCAAAGGGGAAACCGGTTTCGGGGAATCCGACGCTCAAAAAGAAAGTGGCGTAAAGCGCGGGAATACCAAACGAAATGCGCCCGGCCCGCAGCGGGCGGAGCTTGCACAATCGGGATATGGGAAGGAAAATGGTGCGGTCGAGAAGACTCGAACTTCCACGGGTTGCCCCACAGCGACCTCAACGCTGCGCGTCTACCAATTCCGCCACGACCGCACGTGGTAGAGCCGGAACCGACCGGCTCGCGGCGTGTAGCAAATCGTTTCCGGCGAAACAAGTGCACGGCAAGCAATAATGTCAGGCGATTGGCATAATGCTCCACAGGGTCCGAACGCAGCGCCGGAACTGGACGTTTGCGCCTGATATCGCCATATGGAAGGCAAGTTGATGTCACCCAAAGGTGCGAGGCGGTTTTGGGACGCGACATGCATAAGCGAAAAGACGATACGCCATGCCCGAACGCAGCCAGATCGCCACGTCGTTCCTGCCGCTCCCCGGTTCAGCACCGGTCGAATGGCTGATCGAGCCCGGCCTTACCGCCTATCCCGAAGCACTTGCCTTCATGGAGGCGCGCGCCGAGGCGATCCGCAGCGGCGCTGCCGGCGAAATGGTCTGGCTGGTCGAACACCCGCCGCTCTACACGGCCGGCACCAGCGCTCGCGGCGAGGATCTGATCGACGCCAGCCGCTTCCCGGTATTTGCGGCCGGCCGCGGCGGCGAATACACCTATCATGGGCCGGGCCAGCGGGTCGCCTATGTCATGCTTGATCTGAAGCGGCGGCGTGAGGACGTCCGCGCCTTCGTCGCGGCGCTCGAACAGTGGATCATCGGCACGCTCGCTGCCTTCAACGTGCATGGCGAGCGCCGCGAGGACCGGGTCGGCGTCTGGGTGGTGCGGCCGGATCGCCCTGCCCTGCCGGACGGCGCGCCGGCGGAGGACAAGATCGCGGCCATAGGCATCCGGCTGCGGCGTTGGGTGAGCTTTCACGGCATCGCCATCAATGTCGAACCAGATCTCGACCATTTCAGCGGCATCGTGCCTTGCGGCGTGCAGGACCACGGCGTCACCAGCCTCGTCGATCTCGGCCTTCCCCTGACCATGGCCGATCTTGACCTGGCGCTGAAATCCGCCTTCGAGGATGTGTTCGGTCCCGCCACGGTCTTGCCTGTCGAAGCCGAGCGCAAGGCCGGCTGATTCTTCCGGACCCGGTACGGCTCAAATCAGTTGGGCGGAGGCCCACAATACGCCATAGCCATGGATGGCGAACACTGCCAGCAACGCCGCCGCCATGGCGAGCCGGTCGATGGTGCGGATCGGCTTCAGCTCGTAACGCGGCTTGACCCCGCTGCTCATCGTCAGCAGGCTGAGGATCGAAAACACCGCTCCCGTCGCGAGCAGGAAATTGGAGGAAAAGCCGGCCTGCCAACCGACAGCCAGGAAAGCCGAGAGCAGGAAGAAGGAAGCCAGCGCCAGTGCGACCGGTCCCGGACAGATCTGGCGCAGCACCTGACCGCCGTCGAATTTCCACACCGGCACCAGATTGGCGATGTTGAACAGTGCGGCGAAGCCCGCCAGGGTCGCCAGCAGGGCCGCCGCCAGCCGGTGGCCTTCCGCGCCGGCAAAGGTGCTGGCAGCGATCACAACCGGCACCAGGAATGCGGAGAAGCCGGCGCCCATCAGCGCCACGAAGGCGACTTCGAAACGGCTGTCATAGGGCCGCCCGCCAATGGCGATGCCGCCGAGCAGCGGAATGAAGATCATCCGTGCCCGGTTGTGGCCCATAAGCCGGAACGCCGCCATATGGCCAAGCTCATGCAGGGCGACCACCGATGTGAGGATCGCGGCCAGTGCCAGGCCGCCGAAGTGAAGGCCGAAGAATGGCCACAGGATCAGCGCCGAAAGCCCGGCGAAACCGACCTGGCTCAACGGATGCTCGAACCAGCCGCCCTTGCGATACTCCCCGGTCAGCGCCCAGCGCTGCAGCTTGGAGAGTTCGCGGCGCAGGGCGAAATAGCGGAACACAAGGAAGGCGACGCCGCGATAGCGATCCGTCTGGCTGAGCGTCACCCGCGTGCTGGTGCCTTCGGAAACGAGTTCAACGGTTTCGGAAAAGTCCTTCCAGAACGAAGCGTCGAGCGCCGTGTCCTCGATGACACGCATCGAGAAGCTGATACCTTCGACGACGTCATCAAACCGCGACTTGCGTTCGATCGGCTTGCCGTCGCGACCTTCCCACGACAGCGTCCTGCGGGCCACGCCCTCGCCGTCCGGCGCCTCGGCGGAAAGAATCTCACCGGACCAGCCGGCATCGCTGCCGAGCGGCCACAGCGCCTGCCAGAGGCGCTGACGGTCCATCGCCACCAGACGGGTCAGACGGACCGTGCGCAAACCAAGCGGCACGGTCATCAACAGAAAGATCAGCCCGAGATTGCTAGCCACCAGAATGGCCGTGACTATGGGCGACACTTGGACGTTGCTCCCTGTCTTGCCGAGGTACCCTAACGTTACGGCGGCAAGAAAAGCTTAACGGCGGAACGGCCTTCCACCGCATAGGAACAGCGGCGGCGAACGCCGCCAAATCACATGGCTCCGATCCAGATCGCCATGGAAACAAGGAAGGTGCTCATGCAAACCAGTGAGATGACATCCTGAACCAGATCGGTCATAACTCTCTCCTGTTGTTGATATGTTCGCATTTTGTTCTAATTTTGTTTCAAAGTCAACGGGCACGATCCGCCCGCGCCCGGAATTTCCGGGCGATCAAATCGGCAGGGTTAAGAAAGGGTTGAGGGGCGAGCGACGGTGCTACGTGGGCTGACCGAAGCCTTTGCGATTAGCCATCGCATCGTCATCCTAGGGCGGAGCAAGGAGCGGAGCGACGCGCGCAGACCCTAGGATCCATGCCGTGACCCAGGGGCGATGCTACGGTGCAGAATTATCGCTCTGATAGAGGTCGCATATCCTCGACCCCTGCATTTGTCTCGAAAGTAACGGCATGGATCCTAGGGTCTACGCTCCGCTCCGCGGAGCTTCGCCCTAGGATGACGACATCAGAGACTAAAGCGGCACCACTTTGCCGTCGGCCAGCGTGACGCGCCGGTCCATGCGCGATGCTAGCTCGTGATTGTGTGTGGCGATCAGCGCCGCGAGGCCCGATTGCTTGACCAGCGCCGCCAGCGCCTCGAACACATAAGACGCGGTGACCGGATCGAGATTGCCGGTCGGCTCGTCGGCCAGCAGCACCAGCGGCGCATTGGCGACCGCACGCGCGATGGCGACGCGCTGCTGTTCGCCGCCGGAGAGTTCGGACGGCCGGTGCGACGCGCGCTTGCCGATCTGCATGTAATCGAGCAGCTGCGCCGCGCGCTCGGCCGCGTCCTTGCGGCTGAGCCCCTTGATGAGCTGCGGCATCATGATGTTTTCCAGCGCCGAGAATTCCGGCAGCAGGTGATGGAACTGGTAGACGAAGCCGACATCGTTGCGGCGGATCGCCGTGCGCTCGTCATCGGAGAGCCGCCCGCAGGCACGGCCGGCCAGGATGACGTCGCCGGCGTCGGGACGCTCCAGCAAGCCGGCAGTGTGCAGCAGGGTCGACTTACCGGTGCCCGACGGCGCTACCAGCGCCACCATCTCGCCGCGCTTCAGCGAGAAATCGGCGCCGTTCAGGATGGTGAGCTTGCGCGGCCCCTGGACATAGTGCCGCTCGACGCTCTTCAGCTCGATAATGACCTCGGCCACTACTCGTACCTCAAGGCTTCGACCGGATCGAGGCGCGCGGCGCGCCATGCCGGAAACACCGTTGCCAGGAAGGACAGTCCGAGCGCCATCAGGACGACATAGGTCGTCTCGCGCGGATCCATCTTCGCCGGCAACTGGCTGAGGAAATAAAGCTCCGGATTGAACAGCACCTTGCCGGTCATCCATGAGAAGAACTGGCGGATGGATTCGATGTTGGTGCAGATCAGCACGCCGAGCAGCACACCAGCAAGCGTGCCGGTCACGCCGATCGCCGCCCCCGTCATCAGGAAGATGCGCAGGATGGCGCCCCTCGACGCCCCCATGGTGCGCAGGATGGCGATGTCGTGCCCCTTGTCCTTCACCAGCATGATCAGGCCGGAGATGATGTTCAGCGCCGCCACCAGCACGATCAGCGTCAGGATCATGAACATGACGTTGCGCTCGACCTGCAGCGCGGAGAAGAAGGTCTCGTTGCGCTGGCGCCAGTCGACCATGTCGATCGGCCGCTGCGCCGCCGCCTCCACCTTCGGTTTCAGCGCATCGACATCGTCTGGATTGTCGACATAGATCTCGATCGTCTGCGCCCGCCCGTCCATGTTGAAATAGAGCTGCGCTTCGGAAAACGGCATGTAGACGATGGAGGTGTCATATTCGGACATGCCGACTTCGAAGATCGCCGCGATCTTGTAACCCTTCATGCGCGGCGTGGTGCCGATCGGCGTCACGTCGCCGTCGGGCGAAATCAAGGTGATGGTATCGCCAAGCGTCAGGCCGAGATTCTCCGCCATGCGCTTGCCGATGGCAACGCCGTCGCCAGAGTCGAAATCGGCGATCGAGCCCTGCTTGATGTTGTTGGCAACGATGGCGATCTTGCTCAGATCCTCGCCGCGGATGCCGCGCACCAGCGCTCCGGTTCCACCGCCGACATTGCCTTGCGCGAGCACCTGGCCGTCGATCAGCGGGATGGCGTATTTGACGCCTGACACACCGTTGATGCGGCTGGCGACCTGCGCATAGTCCTCCAGTGGCGAATCGAGCGGCTGCACGATCAGGTGGCCGTTGACGCCGAGGATGCGCGTCAATAGCTCCGCCCTGAAACCGTTCATCACCGCCATGACCACGATCAGCGTGGCGACGCCCAGCATGATGCCGAGGAACGAGATCGAGGCGATCACCGAGATCACCGTCTCCTTGCGCCGCGAACGCAGATAGCGCCAGGCGACCATGCGCTCGAAGATGGAAAAGGGTCCGGCGCCGACCGGTCTTGCCGCCACCGCCTCGTTCATGCGGCGACACCGAAGCGCTTCTTCACGTCTGCGATCGGCAGCGTCTCGCGCTCGCCGGTCTTGCGATTCTTGATCTCGATCTCGCCGGCTGCGACACCACGCGGCCCGACGATCACTTGCCAGGGCAGGCCGATCAGGTCGGCGGTGGCGAACTTGCCGCCGGGCCTCTGGTCGGTGTCGTCGTAGAGCACGTCCTTGCCGGCGGCGACGAAAGCGGCATGCAGCTCGTCGCAGACGCGGTCGCACTCGGCGTCGCCCGCTTTCATGTTGATCAGCCCGATGTCGAACGGAGCCACCGCCTCCGGCCAGATGATGCCGTTGTCGTCATGGCTGGCTTCGATGATCGCCGCGACCAGGCGCGACGGACCGATGCCGTAGGAGCCGCCGGATACGAAATGATCCTTGCCGTCGGGCCCGGTCACCTTGGCGCCCATCGGCTTCGAATATTTGTCGCCGAAATGGAAGATGTGGCCGACCTCGATGCCGCGCGCCGAAACCTTGTCGCTCTCGCCGATCTTCTCCCACGCCGCCTCGTCGTGCATCTCGTCGGTGGCTGCGTAGGGTGTCGTCCAAGTCTCGACGATATCGCCGATCTCGGCGGCATTGGCGAAGTCGGTCTTCTCTCCGGGCACATCGAGCGAAAGATAGTCGCGGTGGCAATAGACCTGGCTCTCGCCGGTGTCGGCCAGGATGATGAATTCATGGCTGAGATCGCCGCCGATCGGCCCGGTGTCGGCCCGCATCGGTATCGCCTGCAGCCCCATGCGCGTAAAAGTCCGGAGATAGGACACGAACATCCTGTTGTAGGCCGCCCTGGCGCCCTCGAAGTCGAGGTCGAAGGAATAGGCGTCCTTCATCAGGAACTCGCGCGAACGCATGACGCCGAAACGCGGCCGCACTTCGTCGCGGAACTTCCACTGGATGTGGTAGAGATTGAGCGGCAGGTCCTTGTAGGACTTCACATAGGCGCGGACGATCTCGGTGACCACTTCCTCATTGGTCGGGCCGTAGAGCATGTCGCGGTCCTGCCGGTCCTTGATGCGCAGCATCTCCTTGCCATAGTCGTCATAGCGGCCGCTTTCGCGCCACAGATCGGCCGACTGGATGGTCGGCATCAGGATTTCCAGCGCACCGGCGCGGTTCTGCTCCTCGCGAATGATGCGGCAGACCTTGTCCAGCACCCGCTTGCCGAGCGGCAGCCACGAGAAACTGCCCTGCCCCTGCTGGCGGATCATGCCGGCGCGCAGCATCAGCCGGTGCGAGACGATCTCGGCCTCGCGCGGGTTTTCTTTGAGGATCGGCAGGAAATAGCGCGACAAACGCATGGACAGGTCCGTGAGTGAGGAGGGCCGCGCCAGAATCGGCGCGACTTTGGCTTGCTTGACCCGGCTTCATAGCCATTTCAAGGCGGAATGGGAACCCGGACGCTTCGGCCCGAAAAGCGGCAATCGATTTCAGAAAGCATGGGATAGCCGGGATCAGAAGCGTCGCACCGTCCTTCGCCCGCCCAGAAGACCCACGGCGCTGCAAGGCCTCCCGGTCATCGCGCGCGTCTTGATGATCGTTCGCCAAGCAACGCCTGCCACACTATTGTGCAGTGCAGCACGAGAATGCCCGTTTCAAGGCAAAATTCTTCGTGACATTTTCATTCGCCTTAGGCTAATGTACCTCGATAACCGAGAGGGTAGAAAAAAATCTGCTCTCCTACGCGGTCAAAGTCTTGGGAGGATGCGATCTAGGCGCGGTTACTCGCTGCCGCCGGAAACCGGAAACAGATCGGACGCGTTTAAATTGCAAGGCCTCGTGCCTTGCATTTTTTTTGTGCAATCATCTGCTTAGCGCAACGCGTTGCCAAACCACCTTACCCAGCGTCAGCGCTCGTCCGGCCGCAAAACGGCACGGCATTCCTGTCTGGAACCAAGCTGTTCCGAAGGATGAAAACGCCTTTGCCAGACAAATCTTCTTGGGCCGGGGCCGGCTATTTGGCTAAGGTTTGGCTGAATTCCGGCACGATGTGCGGGATGTCGTTGAGGCTGTATCCAAGCCCGTGCGTCAGGCCATAGAAAATGCCCATCAGGATCGCGGTGGCGATGGTGGTGCGGATCACGGCGCGCAGCATGTGGGGACCGCGCGGCGCGCTCGGAACCGTGCCCAGCGTCACGTCACGATCGTCGTCCTGCGTCCTCACGCTGAACGGCAGCACGGCGAACAGCACCACCCACCAGGTCGCGAAAAACAGGGCGGTGAACGAAACCCAGCTCATGATTGCTCCAGTTCGATCAGCGTTCCGAAAAAATCCTTCGGATGCAGGAACAGCACCGGCTTGCCGTGCGCGCCGATCTTCGGATTGCCGTCGCCCAGCACGCGGGCACCGGCGGCCTTGAGCTGATCGCGCGCGGCCAGGATGTCGTCGACCTCATAGCAAAGGTGATGCATGCCGCCGGAGGGGTTCTTCTCCAGGAAGGCGGCGATCGGCGACCCCTCGCCCAAAGGCTCCAGAAGTTCCACCTTGGTGTTGCCGACATTGACGAACACCACCGTGACGCCATGCTCCGGCAGCGCCTGCGGCGCCGTCACTTCGGCACCCAGCGTGTTGCGATAGGCGGCGACGGCGGCCGCCAGATCCGGCACGGCAAGCGCGACATGGTTGAGACGTCCGAGCATTGGCACTCCCAAGTAGGGGAGTAGGGGAAAAGACAGATATGTCAGCTGTTTGCTCTTCCTACTCCCCTACTCCCGTACTCCCTCTCGTCATCTTGTGACGAATACAGTCACCAGCGGCTTCTTACCCCAGGCTTCGTTGGCGGCGCCGCGCACGGCGCGCCGCACTGCTTCCTGCACCAGGTCGAGGTCTTTTCGGCGCTGACGGGGGATGGAGTCCACCGCGCCGATTGCCGCATCGATCATCAGATCTTCCAGCGACTCGCCACGGCCATCGGCCTCGGCGACGCCGATGGCGACCAGGTCGGGGTCGCCGGCAAGCTCATATTTGTCGTCCAGGACGACATTGACCGCCACATGGCCGGCAAAGGACAGTTTGCGCCGGTCGCGAATGCCCATCGCCTGATCGGTGCCGATCAGTCTGCCATCCTTGTAGATACGGCCGAACGGCACCTGATCCATGATGGTGGCTGGGCCGGGAGCAAGCCTGAGCATGTCGCCGTCGCGCACCTGCGCCACCTGGCCGATGCCCGATGTCGACATCAGCGAGCCCTGCGCCACCAGATGCGCCGCCTCGCCATGCACGGGAACGCCGATCTGCGGGCGCACCCATTCATACATCTTGCGCAATTCGCTGCGCCGCGGATGGCCGGAGACATGCACCAGTGCATCGCCGTCCTCGATGATCTTGACGCCGAGGTCGATGAGGCGGTTCTTGATCTCGAGGATCGCCTTCTCGTTTCCGGGAATGGTACGCGAGGAAAACACCACCGTGTCGCCTGCCGTCAGCGACACCGACTTCATCTCTTCGCGCGACAGCTTGGCCAGTGCGGCCAGCGGCTCGCCCTGGCTGCCGGTGCAGATGATGACCAGGTTCTCGCGCGGGATGAAACCAAAATCCTCCTCGGCGATGAACTCCGGCAGACCTTCCATGTAGCCGAGTTCGCCGGCCACATCGATGACCCGCTTCAGCGAACGGCCAAGCACCAGGCACTGGCGTCCGGCATCGCGCGCCGCTTTGGCGATCGAGACGATGCGTCCGACATTGGAGGAGAATGTGGTGACGGCGACACGGCCCTTGGCAGCCTGGATGACGCCCTTGAGGCCCTCGCCCACAGCCACTTCGGAAGGCGACTCACCTTCGCGCAGCGCATTGGTCGAATCGCAGATCAGCGCCAGAACGCCCTTGTCGCCATAGGCGCGGAAACGCGCCTCGTCGGTCTTCGGCCCGATCGTCGGCTCCGGATCGATCTTCCAGTCACCTGTATGGATGACGGTGCCGGCCGGCGAGGTAATGGCCAGCGACATCGGCTCGGGAATCGAGTGCGCGACCGGAATGGCTTCGATCTCGAACGGGCCGACGGTGAATTTCTCGCCCGCCCGGTAGATCGTCACCGGTATTTTCGGCGCGCCCTGCTCGCCTTGCCGCTTGGCCTCCAGCAGGCCGGCGCTGAACGGCGTCATCCAGACCGGCGCCTTCAGCTTCGGCCATGTGTCGAGCAGCGCGCCATAATGGTCTTCATGCGCATGCGTGATGATGATGCCGCGCAGATTGGCGAGGTTCTCCTCGATGAAGCGCGTGTCGGGCAGCACAAGGTCGACGCCCGGCAGGCTGGCATCGGGGAAGGTCACCCCGACATCGATGACGATCCATTCGCGCGCATTGGGCGGCCCGTAGCCGTAAAGAGCGAAGTTCATGCCGATCTCGCCGACGCCGCCGAGCGGCACGAAGACGAGTTCGGCGTTTTCCGCTTTCGCCATGATTTTTCCCTTCCTGGCCCTCAGGCCAAGCCTAAAAAGCAATTCCGGGAAAAGTGTGTAACGGTTTTCCCACCGGAGTTGCGCAAAAACAAACAGTTAGAACCGTTCATGAACGGCCCTATGCCCTGGCCGAAGCGACCGCGCCGAAATGCACATCGCCGGCGGCGATCGTCCGAACCGAACCTTCATCGTCGCGGATCACGAAACGGCAGTCCTCGTCAATGGTCTCAAACACCCCACGCACCACATTACCGTCAATTCTGACAGCAACTTCGCCGCCGAGCCCCGCAGCACGATCAAGCCAGCGTCGCCTGACGGCGGCAAGTCCGCGCCCCTCGTCCCACAATCGGGCATTCTCGCTCCATGCATCCGACAGCGCCAGGAACAGCGTTTCCGCATCGCATGCCGCGCCCAGCGCGCTGAGTGATGTTGCGGGATAGGGCAAATCCTCGGGGTATGCCACCACATTGACGCCGATGCCGACCGCCACCGCGAAACGGCCGCCTTCCAGGATTGCCGATTCCAGCAGGATGCCGGCCAGCTTGGCGCCGGAGGCGAGCACGTCGTTCGGCCATTTCAGTTCGAAACGGTTCTTTCCTTCGCTGCCGCCGTCGAGGCCGATGGCGATCCGGCCCTTCGGCACCACGGCGTCGAGCGCATCGGCCAGCGCCAGTCCGGCGACGAAGCCCAGCGTCGCGGCAAGGCGAAGCTCCGCCTTGGTGATGACGAGCAGCGTCGCCGCGAGGTTGCCTTCGGGGGTCGCCCAGACGCGGCCGCGCCGGCCACGCCCGCTTTCCTGCTTCTTGGAAACGACCCACAATCTGCCGGGGTCGCCTGCCCTTGCGTGGTCCAGTGCCAGCCCATTGGTGGAGCCGACGCTCTCATGCGCCTCGAGCCGGAACCCTTCCGACGCCGAGGTTGGAGCCAGCCGAAATGCCATGCCGACTAGAAAAACGTCTTGGCGGCGGCTTCGGCATAGGTGCCGATCGGCCCGCCGATCAGCACGTAGAACAGCACGAAGGCGCCGGAGACGCCGAGCACGACACGCAATTCCGTCGCCATCGGCACGAAGCCGCCGACCGGTTCGTCAAACCACATGATCTTGATGATGCGCAGGTAGTAATAGGCGCCCACCACCGAGGCCAGCACGCCGATGATCGCCAGCGCATAGAGATTGGCGTTGATGGCGGCGAGGAAGACGTACCATTTCCCCCAGAACCCGGCGAGCGGCGGAATGCCGGCCAGCGAGAACATCAGGATGGTCAGGATCGTCGCCATGATAGGATTGGTCGACGACAGGCCGGCCAGGTCGCTGATCTGCTCGACATTGCCTTCCTTGCGCCGCATGGCGAGGATGAAGGCGAAGGTGCCGAGCGTCATCACCAGATAGATCAACATGTAGATGGCAACGCCGCGCACGCCGGCCTGGCTGTTGGCGGCAAGGCCGACCAGCGCGTAGCCCATATGGCCGATCGAGGAATAGGCCATCAGCCGCTTGATGTTGGTCTGGCCGATGGCGGCGAAAGCACCAAGCGCCATCGAGGCGATCGAGATGAAGACGATGATCTGCTGCCAGTCTGCGGCGATCGGCTTGAACGCACCCATGGTGACGCGCACCATAAGCGCCATCGCCGCCATCTTGGGTGCTGCCGCCAAAAAGGCCGTCACCGGTGTCGGCGCGCCCTCATAGACATCTGGCGTCCACATGTGGAACGGCACCGCCGAGATCTTGAAGGCCAGGCCGGCCAGCACGAAGACGAGGCCGAAAACGAGGCCAAGCTGGCGCTCGCCGCTGCCGAGCGCAGAAGCGATCTCCTGGAAGCCGGTGTTGCCGGTGTAGCCATAGACCAGGCTGATGCCATAGAGCAGCATGCCCGAGGACAGCGCGCCGAGGACGAAATATTTGAGGCCAGCCTCAGTCGAACGCAGATTGTCGCGGTTGATCGCGCACAGCACGTAGATCGCCAGCGATTGCAGTTCGAGGCCGAGATAGAGCCCGATCATGCCATTGGCGGAGATCATCAGCATCATGCCGAGCGTGCACAGCAGGATCAGCACCGGATATTCGAACTTGTCGAAGCGTTCAGCCTTGGCAAAGCGCATCGACATCACCAGCGTCACCGCCGAGCCGACCAGCGCCAGCACCTTCATGAAGCGGGCGAAGGAATCCTGGATGAAGGCATTGCCGTAAGCGCTGCCCTGCCCGGTCCGGAAGATCAGCCAGGCGCCTGCGATCGCCAGCACGGCCACCGCAAGGCCGGTTACCGTGTTGGCCGTGTTGGCGCGCGAATAGGCTCCGACCATCAGCAGCGCCAGCGCGCCGACGGCAAGGATCAGCTCTGGCGTCGAGAGCGACAGGCTGGAGAGAAGGTCCGGCGTCATGGTTCGCAAAACCTCTGGTCAGTTCGCCGCCGCGGTCTGCGCGGCGCCGATGGATGCAGTGACATTGGTGACGAGCGACTTGACCGATTCGGCCGTCGCGTCGAAGACCGGGGCGGGATAGACGCCGAAGAAGATGACCAGAACGACCAGCGGGTAGATGATCACCTTCTCGCGCAGCGACAGGTCGAGCAGGCCCTTCAGGCTGTCCTTGGTCAGCGCACCGAAGATCACCCGGCGGTAGAGCCAGAGCGCGTAGGCGGCCGACAGGATGACGCCGGTGGCGGCGAAGAACGCCACCCAGGTGTTGACCCGGAACACGCCGAGCATGGTCAGGAACTCGCCGACGAAGCCGCTGGTACCGGGCAGGCCGACATTGGCCATGGTGAAGATCAGGAACACCGTGGCGTATTTCGGCATGTTGTTGACCAGGCCGCCATAGGCCGCGATCTCACGTGTGTGCATGCGGTCGTAGATGACGCCGACGCACAGGAACAGCGCGCCGGAGACGAGGCCGTGGCTGAGCATCTGGAAGATCGCGCCCTGCACGCCTTCCTGGTTCATGGCGAAGATGCCCATGGTGACGAAGCCCATATGAGCAACCGACGAATAGGCGATCAGCTTCTTCATGTCTTCCTGCATCAGCGCCACCAGCGAGGTGTAGATGATGGCGACGACGGACAGCGCGAACACCAGCGGCGCGAACATTTCCGACGCCAGCGGGAACATCGGCAAGGAGAACCGCAGGAAACCGTACCCGCCCATCTTCAACAGGATGCCGGCCAGGATGACGGAGCCCGCCGTCGGCGCCTCGACGTGCGCGTCGGGCAGCCAGGTGTGCACCGGCCACATCGGCATCTTCACCGCGAAGGAGGCGAAGAAGGCAAGCCATAGCCATGTCTGCATGTTGGCCGGGAAGTTGTGGGTCAGCAGCGTCGGGATGTCGGTTGTGCCGGACTGGAAGAACATCGCCATGATGGCGAGCAGCATCAGCACCGAGCCGGCGAGCGTGTAGAGGAAGAACTTGAACGAGGCGTAGACGCGCCGCTTGCCGCCCCAGACGCCGATGATGATGAACATCGGGATCAGGCCGGCTTCGAAGAAGACGTAGAACAGCACGATGTCCAGCGCGCAGAACACGCCGATCATCAGCGTTTCGAGCAGCAGGAAGGCGATCATGTAGGCCTTCACGCGCTTCTCGATCGATTCCCACGACGCCAGGATGCAGAGCGGCATCAGGAACGTCGTCAAGATGACGAACAGCATCGAGATGCCGTCGACGCCCATATGGTAGGAAATGCCGGAGTCGAGCCAGGCGACCTTCTCGACGAACTGGAAGCCGGACTGCGAATTGTCGAATCCGGTCCAGATGAACAGCGAGATGATGAACGTGAAAGTCGTCGTCAACAGCGCGATGGCGCGGATGTTGCGGCGTGCATTTTCGCTGTCGTCATTGATGAACAGGATAAGCAGCACACCAACCAGCGGCAGGAAGGTGACCAGCGAGAGGATTGGCCAGGCGGTCATCAGAGCATCATCCAGGTGACGAGTGCGGCAACGCCGATCAGCATGGCGAAGGCGTAGTGGTAGAGATAGCCGGTCTGCAGCTTGACGACGCGGTCGGTGACATCGACGACGCGCGCCGCAATGCCATCCGGGCCAAGGCCGTCGATGATGGTGCCGTCGCCGGTCTTCCACAGGAAATGGCCGAGGCGCTTGGCGGGCCGCACGAACAGGAAGTCGTAGAGCTCGTCGAAATACCACTTGTTGAGCAGGAAGGCGTAGAGCCCGCGATGCTGCGCGGCGAGGTTGACCGGCATTTCCGGCGAGCGGATGTAGAATTTCCAGGCCAGCGCGAAGCCGATCAGCATGGCGATGAAGGGCGACAGTTCGACCCACAGCGGCAATTCGTGGATGTCGTGCAGGATGTGATTGTCAGGCAATGTGAACAGCGATGCCTTCCAGAACTCGGCATAGCCCTCGCCGATGAAGGCACCGTGGAAGATGACGCCGGCAAACAGCGCGCCCGCGGCCAGGATGAACAGCGGCACCAGCATCACCGGCGGCGATTCATGGACATGGTGCATCACCTCATGGCTCGCCCGCGGCTTGCCGTGGAAGGTCATGAAGATCAGCCGCCAGGAGTAGAAGGAGGTGAAGCAGGCGGCGACGACCAGAGCCACGAAGGCCATGCCGGCAACCGCATTGTGGCCGGCAAAGGCGCTTTCGATGATGGCGTCCTTGGAGAAGAAGCCGGCGGTACCGATGACCGTCACCGGGATGCCGACGCCGGTCAGCGCCAGCGTGCCGATCACCATCATCCAGTAGGTGGTCGGGATCAGCTTCCTGAGGCCGCCCATCTTGCGCATATCCTGCTCGTCGGACACGGCATGGATGACCGAGCCCGAGCCGAGGAACAGCAGCGCCTTGAAGAAGGCATGCGTGAACAGGTGGAAGATCGCCGCGCCATAGGCGCCGACGCCGAGTGCCACGAACATGTAGCCGAGCTGCGAGCAGGTCGAGTAGGCGATGACGCGCTTGATGTCGTTCTGGACGAGACCAACGGTGGCCGCGAAAAAGGCCGTGAAGGCACCGATGAAGGTCACCACAGTCAGCGCCGAATGCGACAGTTCGAACAGCGGAGACAGCCGTGCCAGCATGAACACGCCGGCCGTCACCATGGTGGCGGCATGGATCAGCGCGGAAACCGGTGTCGGGCCTTCCATGGCATCCGGCAGCCAGGTGTGCAGCGGCACTTGCGCCGACTTGCCCATGGCGCCCATGAACAGGAGCAGGCAGACGATCGTCATGGCCGCCTGCTTGTCCAGCGCATAGCCGAGGAAGGTCAGCACCGCGGCGCCGTGCGGGGCGCCTTCGGCCGGAATGAACGTTGCCGCATTGGCGAAGATGGTGCCGAGATTGACCGAGCCGAACAGCACGAACAGGCCGAAAATGCCGAGCGCGAAGCCGAAATCGCCGACGCGGTTGACGACGAAGGCCTTGATTGCCGCGGCATTGGCCGACGGCTTCTTGTACCAGAAGCCGATCAGCAGATAGGAGGCGAGGCCCACCCCTTCCCAGCCGAAGAACATCTGCACCAGATTGTCTGATGTCACCAGCATCAGCATGGCGAAGGTGAACAGCGACAGATAGGCGAAGAAGCGCGGCCGGTTCGGATCGTGGTGCATGTAGCCGATCGAATAGATGTGAACCAGCGCCGAGACGGTGTTGACCACCACCAGCATGACCACCGTCAGCGTGTCGATCCGGAGCGCCCAGGACGCTTCCAGCCCACCCGACTGTATCCAGCGCAGCACCGGCACGGTGAACACCTCGCCATGGCCGAAACCGACGGTGAAGAAAGCGACCCACGACAGCACCGCCGCGATCACCAGGAAACCGGAGGTGATGTATTCGGACGCCTTGGCGCCGAGCGACGTGCCGAACAGGCCGACGATCAGGAAGCCGAGCAGGGGAAGGAAGACGATGGCCTGATACATGGTGGTTCCGTCAACCCTTCATCATGTTCACGTCTTCGACCGCGATCGAGCCGCGGTTGCGGAAGAAGACGACGAGAATGGCAAGTCCGATGGCGGCTTCGGCCGCCGCGACCGTCAGCACGAACAGCGCGAACACCTGGCCGACCAGATCGCCCAGTGCCGCCGAAAAGGCGACGAAATTGATGTTGACCGCCAGCAGGATCAGTTCGACCGACATCAGGATGACGATGACGTTCTTGCGGTTCAGGAAGATGCCGAACACGCCGAGCGTGAACAGAACAGCCGATACGGTCAGATAATGCGCGATGCCGACAACCATCTCAGAGTCCCTCGCCTGTCTTGACCTTGCGGATTTCCATACCGGTCGCCGGCGTGCGGCCGACCTGGGCTGCGATCGACTGCCGCTTGACGCCTGGTTTATGGCGCAGCGTCAGCACAATGGCGCCGATCATGGCGACCAGCAGCACGAGGCCCGAAATCTGGAAATAGTAGAGGTAGTCCGTATAGAGGATGTCGCCGAGTGCGGCCGTGTTTGTTCGCGTGGCGAGATCCGGAATGGGCTTGGAGACCGTCGAGGCGAGCTGCGGCGCGAAAGTGTAGCCGCCGAGCACGACGATCAGCTCCGCCGCCAGGATCAGCCCGACCAGCGCGCCGATCGGCGCATATTGCAGAGCGCCTTCCTTCATCTCGGCGAAATCGACGTCGAGCATCATGACGACGAACAGGAACAGCACCATCACCGCGCCGACATAGACGACGAGCAGGATCATCGCCAGGAACTCGGCCCCGGTCAGCATGAACAGGCCGGCGGCGTTGAAAAAGGTCAGGATCAGGAACAGCACCGAATGCACGGGGTTGCGCGACGAAATGACCATGAACGCCGACGCCACCGCGACAAAGGCGAAGAGGTAGAAAAAGGCCGCCTCTAGTCCACTCAACATTGGGGATCCCCCGGGTTCCTGTACGAACAGGACGCTCGTCCTGTTTGTTGTCTCTGGCCTGGTTCCGCCTCCGGTTCCAAAGCCGCGTTGTCCTAGCCCATGTTCCGATCGGGTTGAAAGGCCCGATCGAAAGAAACATGGGCCCACTCTGTATTCCGGAGCATGATCTGGTCCGAAAAGTCCGCAACTTTTCGGGATCATCCTCTGGACGAGGCCCCTGCCCCGCCCATGCGTCAAATATCAGCGGTAGGGCGAGTCCAGCGAGATGTTGCGCGCCAGTTCGCGCTCCCACCGGTCGCCATTCGCCAACAGCTTGTCCTTGTCATAGTAGAGTTCCTCGCGCGTCTCCGTCGCGAATTCGAAATTCGGCCCCTCGACGATGGCGTCGACCGGGCAGGCTTCCTGGCAGAAGCCGCAATAGATGCACTTCACCATGTCGATGTCGTAGCGAACCGTACGGCGCGTGCCGTCGTTGCGGCGGGGGCCGGCCTCGATGGTGATGGCTTGCGCCGGGCAGATCGCCTCACACAATTTGCAGGCGATGCAGCGTTCCTCGCCATTGGGATAGCGGCGCAGCGCATGCTCGCCCCGGAAGCGCGGGCTGGTCGGCCCCTTCTCGTGCGGATAGTTGATCGTCTCCTTCGGCGCGAAGAACTGGCGCATCGACAGGAAGAAGGCGCTGACGAAATCCTGCAGCAGCAGCGATTTGGCGGCTTGGGAAAGAGCGGACATCACGCAAACCCCGTGATCTTGAGGAAGGCCGCTGTGGCGACCACCATGAACAGCGAGATCGGCAGGAACACTTTCCAGCCAAGCCGCATCAATTGGTCGTAGCGGTAGCGCGGCACGAAGGCCTTCACCATGGAGATGCCGAAGAACACGAAACAGACTTTCAGCACGAACCAGATGACACCCGGCACCCAGGTGAACGGCGCGAAGTCGAACGGAGGCAGCCAGCCGCCGAGGAACAGGATGGTGGCCAGCGCGCACATCAGCACGATGGCGACATACTCGCCGAGGAAGAACAAAAGGAACGGCGTCGACGAATATTCGACCATGTGGCCGGCGACCAGTTCCGATTCGGCTTCCACCAGATCGAAGGGCGGCCGGTTCGTCTCGGCCAGCGCCGAGATGAAGAAGATGATGAACATCGGGAACAGCGCCAGCCAGTTCCAGTCGAGGAAGGTGTTGGGCAGGCCAAGCCGCGTACCAATTCCATCATGCTGCGACAGCACGATATCGGTGAGGTTGAGCGAGCCGGCGGTGAGCAGAACGGTGACGATGACGAAGCCGATCGAGACCTCGTAGGACACCATCTGAGCGGCCGAACGCAGCGCGCCGAGGAACGGATATTTCGAGTTGGAGGCCCAGCCGCCCATGATCACGCCATAGACCTCAAGCGAGGAGATGGCGAAGACATAGAGGATGCCGACATTGACGTTGGCGATCGCCCAGCCCTGATTGACCGGAATGACCGCCCAGGCCGAGATCGCCAGCACGGCCGAGACCAGCGGCGCCAGCAGGAACACGCCCTTGTTGGCGCCGGACGGGATGACCGGCTCCTTGAAGACGAATTTCAGCAGATCGGCGAAAGCTTGCAGCGTGCCCCAGGGGCCGACGACGTTCGGGCCACGGCGCAGTTGCACCGCCGCCCAGATCTTGCGGTCGGCGTAGAGGATGTAGGCAACGAAAATCAGCAGGATAACGATCAGCACGACCGATTTCAGCAGAATGATCAGCGCCGGCAGCACGTAGAAGGAGAAGAAAGTGTCCATGCTTATTCCGCCGCCTGCTTGAAGCCGCTCTTGGCCAGTGCCGAGCATTCCGCCATCACGGCCGATGCCCGCGCGATCGGGTTGGTCAGGTAGAAATCCGTCACCGGCGAGGTGAAGGTACCCTTGTTCAGCCGCCCGCCGAGCTTCGCCACCCCGGCGATGTCCTCGGCATTGCCCGCCGCGACCTGGTCGATACGGGCCAGATGCGGGTATTCGCCATAGAGCTTGGCGCGCAGCTGCGGCAGCGAATCGAACGGCAGTTTCTTGCCCAGCACATCCGACAGCGCCCGCAGGATCGCCCAGTCCTCGCGCGCTTCGCCCGGCGCGAAGCCGGCGCGGTTGGTCTGCTGCACACGCCCTTCGGTGTTGACATAGGTGGCCGACTTTTCCGTGTAGGCGGCCGCCGGCAGGATGACATTGGCGCGGTGCGCGCCTTGGTCGCCATGCGTGCCGATATAGACGACGAAGGCGCCGCCGGTCTTGGCCATGTCGATCTCGTCGGCGCCGAGCAGGAACAAGAGCTCCATTTCGCCCAGCATGCCGGCAACGTTTCTGCCGCCCTCGCCCGGCACGAAGCCGAGGTCGAGGCCGCCGACACGTCCGGCCGCGTTGTGCAGCACGGCAAAGCCGTTCCAGTCGGCGCGGGCAGCGTTTACGGCGGCGGCGAGCTTGGCCGCCTGTCCGAGCACGGCCGCGCCATCGGCACGCGCCAGCGCGCCCTGGCCAACGATGATCAGAGGGCGTGTCGCCTTCTTCAGCACTTGGAAGAACTTGCCGTTGCCGTCGGCCAAATCCTTCAGCGAATCCGGTCCGGCGCCCAGCTGTTCGTAGTCGTAGCGGGTATCGCCGACATCGCCGATGACGGCGACCGGCAGGTTGCCGATCCGCCAGCGCTTGCGGATCCGGGCGTTGAGCACCGAAGCTTCATAGCGCGGGTTGGCGCCGATGATCAGCACCGCGTCGGCCTGTTCGATGCCTTCGATGGTCGGGTTGAAGATATAGCTCGCCCGGCCGAGCGCCGGGTCGAGTGCGGCGCCGTCCTGGCGGCAATCGGTATTCTTCGAGCCGAGCGAAGCCATCAGCAGCTTGAGCGCATAGGTTTCCTCGACGGCGGCAAGATCGCCCGCGATAGCGCCGATCTTTTCGGGCGCCGTCTTCGATACCGCGTCCTTGATCGCGGCGAAGGCCTCGGCCCAGCTGGCGGCAACCAGCCTGCCGTCCTTGCGCACATAGGGGCGGTCGAGACGCTGCGTGCGCAGGCCGTCCCAGATAAATCGGGTCTTGTCGGAGATCCACTCCTCGTTCACCGCCTCGTTGACGCGCGGCAGGATGCGCATCACTTCGCGGCCCCGGCTATCGACACGGATCGCCGAGCCGACCGCATCCATCACATCGATGGATTCGGTCTTGGTCAGCTCCCACGGCCGCGCCTGGAAGGCGAACGGTTTCGAGGTCAGCGCGCCGACCGGGCAAAGGTCGATGACATTGCCCTGCAGCTCCGACGTCATCGCCTGTTCGAGATAGGTGGTGATCTCGGCATCCTCGCCGCGGCCGATCAGGCCCAGTTCGGAAATGCCGGCGACTTCGGTGGTGAAGCGGACGCAGCGCGTGCAGTGGATGCAGCGGTTCATCACCGTCTTCACCAGCGGTCCGATGTATTTGTCTTCGACCGCGCGCTTGTTCTCGTGATAGCGCGAGGAATCGACGCCGAACGCCATCGCCTGGTCCTGCAGGTCGCATTCGCCGCCCTGGTCGCAGATCGGGCAATCCAGCGGATGGTTGATCAGCAGGAACTCCATCACGCCTTCCCTGGCCTTCTTGACCATCGGCGTGTTGGTGAAGATTTCCGGCGCCTCGCCATTCGGGCCGGGACGCAGGTCGCGCACGTTCATGGCGCAGGACGCCTGCGGCTTGGGCGGCCCGCCCTTCACCTCGATCAGGCACATGCGGCAATTGCCGGCGATCGACAGCCGCTCATGGAAGCAGAAGCGCGGCACTTCCGCGCCAGCGTCTTCCGCCGCCTGCAGCAGCGTGTAGTGGTCGGGTACAGTGATCTCTTTCCCGTCGACCTTGAGCTTTGCCATTCGCCTCAAACCCCTGCGGAGTTCCCGCAATCTCTTTTTCCGGACGCGGTCGAGACCACGTCGGGCACTTCATTCACTTCTTGACGGCGAGCGCCGCCGCTTGGGTTTTCCAATCGTCGCGGCCGATGCGGCCGCCGAGCGACAGATAGTCCTCGACCCAGGCAACCTCTTGCGGCGTCCATGCCGCGATCTGGGCATACGTCCAGATACCGAGGCCGTTGAGAACCTTTTCCAGCTTCGGCCCGATGCCCGAGATGGCCTTGAGATCTGCCGGAATGGCCGGCTTCTCCATGGCGTTGGGCTGCCTGAAATCATCGGGCATCAGCGCATCGCCGGCGCCGCTTGTCGCCGGAGCGGCGTTTGCGGCCGGCACGGCAGTGGCGGCTTCCTTGGCGGCAATATCGGTGACCTCCCGGGCGAAGGACTGCGCCTCGGCGATCATGGTTTTCGCCGTCGCCCGTGCCTTGGTGGAGGAAGGACTTGGATCTTCGAACTGCGCGACGCGCGCCTCGAAATCATCGACGATCGGCTGCAGCAGCCGCTGCGAGGCTTCTGCCGCACCTGAAAGCGCGCCCAGCCAGACGCCGAAAGCATGGTTGGCGAGCCCGACGCCAAGCGCCGACATCGCCGCTGCACCCGCCACAGGATGCACGAAAAGGTTGACGGCGCTAGCCATCTCCTTCGGCATCATCCTGGTCAAGTCCTGGTTCATCTTCTCGATCTGGTCCAAATTGGGCATCAGCGGGTTCGAATACGGCGCCATAGAGTTCTCCTGGTCGTTTCTTCGTTCGCCCCGCCCTTCGCTGCGGACTTCCGCCCGCGTAAACATTCTTCTATTCCGCCGCCACCATCACAGGCTCGGCCCGGTGCGCATTGCGCGAAAACTCGTCGATGCGCCGCTCCACTTCGCCGCGGAAATGCCGCATCAGTCCCTGGATCGGCCATGCCGCCGCGTCGCCAAGCGCGCAGATCGTATGGCCCTCGATCTGCTTGGTGACGTCGAGCAGCATATCGATCTCGCGCTTCTGCGCCTCGCCGCGCACCAGCCGTTCCATCACCCGCCACATCCAGCCGGTGCCTTCGCGGCATGGCGTGCACTGGCCGCAGCTCTCGTGCTTGTAGAAGTAGGAAAGCCGCGCGATCGCCTTCACGACATCGGTCGACTTGTCCATGACGATGACAGCCGCGGTTCCAAGGCCGGATTTGAGGTCGCGCAGCGCGTCGAAATCCATCGGCGTGTCGATGATCTGCTCCGCCGGCACCAGCGGCACAGAGGCGCCGCCCGGTATGACCGCCAAGAGATTGTCCCAGCCACCGCGAATGCCGCCGCAATGCGTCTCGATGAGTTCGCGGAACGGAATCGACATCGCCTCTTCGACCGTGCACGGATTGTTGACGTGGCCGGAGATGCAAAACAGCTTGGTGCCGACATTGTTGGGCCGGCCGAAGGACGAGAACCAGGCCGCACCGCGGCGCAGGATGGTCGGCGCGACCGCGATCGATTCGACATTGTTGACCGTGGTCGGGCAGCCATAGAGGCCGACATTGGCCGGGAATGGCGGCTTCAGCCGGGGCTGGCCCTTCTTGCCTTCGAGGCTTTCGAGGAGTGCTGTCTCCTCGCCGCAGATATAGGCTCCGGCGCCGTGGTGCATGTAGATGTCGAAATCGTAGCCGGACGTGTTGTTCTTGCCGATCAGCTTGGCCTCATAGGCTTCCTCGATCGCGCGCTGCAGCGCCTCGCGCTCGCGGATGAACTCGCCGCGCACATATATGTAGGCGGCAATCGCGCCCATGGCGAAGCCGGCAAGCAGCGCGCCCTCGACCAGCGTGTGCGGGTCGTTGCGCAGGATGTCGCGGTCCTTGCAGGTGCCGGGCTCGGATTCGTCGGCGTTGATGACGAGATAGCTCGGCCGGCCATCGCTCTGCTTGGGCATGAATGACCATTTGAGGCCCGTCGGGAAGCCGGCGCCGCCGCGGCCGCGCAGGCCCGACGCCTTCATCTCGTTGACGATCCACTCGCGCCCCTTGGCAACGATGCCGGGCGTGTTGTCCCAAGCGCCGCGCGCCATCGCGCCGGCCAACGACTTGTCAAACAGGCCGTAGATATTGGTGAAGATGCGGTCTTTGTCCTGAAGCATTTTTCGTCCCTCAGACCGGCTTCTTGCCGAAGACGCGGATGTATTCGGCGACGCCACCCTTGGCGAGCGCCTTGGCCTGCTTGACCCAGTCGTCGCGATCGATGCGGCCCTGGAAAGAGAGATAGCCATCCACCCACTCGCGTTCGGCCTTCTTCCACGACGCGACCTGCGCGAAGGTGAAAATGCCCAGCGTATGCAGGATGCCCTCGATCTTGGGGCCGACGCCGGAGATCAGCTTGAGGTCGTCGACCTGTGCCGGTTTATCGATTCCGGCCGGACGGTTTTTGTCCCCGAGCGACGGTTTGGCCGGCTTGGCCGCCGGCACCTTGACCTCAGGCGCCTTGAAGGCGGATGCCGGCTCGGCCTTGGTTATCGGACCGCTGCGCTGCTTGGAAACCTGCTCGACCTTGGAGTCCGCCTTGTTGGCGTTGGCGGCCGAATGCAGCGGCGCGGCAACGCTCGCCGCCTTTTCAACCGCCGGCGCGACCTTGGTTTTTGAAGGCGTCTTCAATACCGGGCTGGTTTCAGGGGCGTCGGTCTTCGGCTTGCTGGTGTTGGACGGTGCGACAGGGGCCGCGGCCGGCCCCGGCACAGGCGCCGCGATGATCGCGTCGGGCGCCGCCCTGGCGGCCTTGGCGGCCTCCCTGGCCTCCCTTTCGCGGGTCGACTTGAGGATCGCCTTTTCGCTCTTCAGCGTGGTGAGGCCGGAGGCCGGCTCGGAGCCGGTGCGGCCGTTCTGCGGCCCCGGTTCCACCGAAGCACCCTTGCCGGCGTCATAGAGATCGATGATTTCAGCCAGGCGTTCCGGCGTCAGATCCTCGAACGTGTCCTTGAAGATCATGACCATCGGCGCGTTGACGCAGGCGCCAAGGCATTCGACCTCTTCCCAGGACAAGGTGCCCTTGTCGTTGGCGTGGAACTGGTCGTGATGGATTTTGGAGCGGCAGACATCCATCAGCGCTTCCGAACCGCGCAGCATGCAGGGCGTGGTGCCGCAGACCTGGATATGCGCACGCGTGCCGACCGGATTCAACTGGTACTGCGTGTAGAAGGTCGCGACTTCGAGCCCGCGGATACGCGGCATGCCGAGCATGTCGGAAATCGTCTCGATGGCCGCCTTCGTCACCCAGCCTTCCTGCTCCTGCGCTATCATCAGCAAGGGAATGATGGCCGACTGCTCACGGCCCTTCGGGTACTTCTTGATCCATTGCTTCGCCGCAGCCGCGTTCGCCCGGTTGAAGGCGAAGGATGCTGGCTGGACGCTGGCTTCTGCGAGACGGCGGACTGACATTTAGCGATCGACCTCACCAAACACGATGTCGAGGGAGCCGAGAACGGCGGTGACGTCGGCCAGCATGTGGCCGCGGCAGAGGAAATCCATCGCCTGCAGATGCGCGAAACCCGGCGCGCGCAGCTTGCAGCGGTAGGGCTTGTTGGAGCCGTCGGAAACCAGATAGACGCCGAATTCGCCCTTCGGCGCCTCGACCGCGGCGTAAACCTCGCCGGCCGGCACGCGATAACCCTCGGTGTAGAGCTTGAAGTGATGGATCAGCGCTTCCATCGAGCGCTTCATCGCCTGGCGCTTGGGCGGCACCACCTTGCCGTCGAGGTTCGACACCGGCCCGGTGCTTTCCTTGCCGAGCAGGAGATCGACGCACTGGCGCATGATCTTCGCAGACTGGCGCATTTCTTCCATGCGTACGAGGTAGCGGTCGAAGCAATCGCCGTTCTTGCCGATCGGAATATCGAAATCCATTTCCGAATAGCATTCATAGGGCTGCGACTTGCGCAGGTCCCAGGCAGCGCCCGAACCGCGCACCATCACGCCCGAAAAACCCCAGGCCCAGGCATCCTCCAGCGAGACGATGCCGATGTCGACATTGCGCTGCTTGAAGATGCGGTTGCCGGTCAGCAGCTGATCGAGGTCGTCGATCGACTTCAGGAACGGGTCGATCCACTTGCCGATGTCCTCGACCAATTTCTGCGGCAGATCCTGGTGGACGCCACCGGGGCGAAAGTAAGCGGCATGCATGCGCGAACCCGAGGCGCGCTCATAGAACACCATCAGCTTTTCGCGCTCGACGAAGCCCCACAGCGGCGGCGTCAGCGCGCCGACGTCCATCGCCTGCGTCGTCACATTGAGGATGTGCGACATGATGCGGCCGATTTCGCAGTAGAGAACGCGGATCAGCTGGCCGCGCTTCGGCACTTCGATGCCGAGCAGGCGCTCGGCGGCAAGCGCGAAGGCGTGCTCCTGGTTCATCGGCGCGCAATAGTCGAGCCGGTCGAGATAGGGAATCGCCTGCAGGTAGGTTTTGGCCTCGATCAGCTTTTCGGTGCCGCGATGCAAGAGCCCGATATGCGGATCGACGCGATCGACGACTTCGCCGTCCAGCTCCAGTACAAGGCGCAAAACGCCGTGCGCCGCAGGGTGTTGCGGGCCGAAATTGATGTTGAAGTTGCGGACCGAGGTTTCAGCCATTTACTGCTTTGCCTTCTCGTCACCCGGCAGCACGTAATCCGTACCTTCCCACGGGGACAAAAAATCGAAATTGCGAAATTCCTGCTTGAGTTCGACCGGCTCGTAGATAACGCGCTTGGCTTCGTCGTCGTAACGCACCTCGACGAAGCCGGTCAGCGGGAAATCCTTGCGCAGCGGGTGGCCTTCGAAACCATAGTCGGTCAACAGGCGGCGCAGATCGGGATGGCCCGAGAACAGCACGCCATAGAGATCGTAGGTCTCGCGCTCGAACCAGTCGGCACCGGGAAAGACGCCGGTGATCGACGGCACCATGGTTTCCTCGTCGGCCTGCACCTTGACGCGGATGCGCACATTCTGCTTCGGCGACAACAGATGATAGACGACGTCGAAACGCTTGGGCCGCGACGGATAGTCGGCGCCGCAGACGTCGATGATCGAGATGAACTGGCAGCGCGCATCGTCGCGCAGGAAGGTCATGACCTCGACCAGATCGCGCGGCTCGACGCGGATGGTGAGTTCGCCATAGGCGATATCAGCCTCGTTCACGCGGCCGATCAGCTTCTCGCCGAGATAGTTCGACAGTTCGCTCAGGGATGCGGTCATGGATTTACCGTTCGATCGTGCCGGTGCGGCGGATCTTCTTCTGCAAGAGAAGAATGCCGTAGAGCAGCGCTTCGGCGCTCGGCGGGCAGCCGGGCACATAGATATCGACGGGCACGATGCGGTCGCAGCCGCGCACCACCGAATAGGAGTAGTGGTAGTAGCCGCCGCCATTGGCGCAGGAGCCCATCGAGATGACGTAGCGCGGTTCCGGCATCTGGTCGTAGACCTTGCGCAGCGCCGGCGCCATCTTGTTGGTCAGCGTGCCGGCGACGATCATGATGTCGGACTGGCGCGGGGACGCGCGCGGCGCGACGCCGAACCGCTCCGAATCATAGCGCGGCATCGAGGTGTGGATCATCTCGACCGCGCAGCAAGCGAGGCCGAACGTCATGAACATCAGCGACCCGCTGCGCGCCCAGGTGATGAGCGCCTCGGTCGAAGTGACCAAAAAGCCCTTGTCGGCCAACTCGTTGTTGATCTCGAGGAAGAAGGGATCGTCCTCCCCCACCGGCCTGCCGGTGTTGGGATCGATAATACCCTTGGGCTTCGGCGCGACGAGGGTGCCTGAACTGTCGTTCAATCCCATTCCAGCGCTCCTTTTTTCCATTCATAGGCAAAGCCGATGGTCAGCACCGCCAAAAACACCATCATCGACCAGAAACCGAGCATGCCGATCTTCGAAAACGACACCGCCCAAGGAAACAGGAAGGCCACTTCCAGGTCGAAGATGATGAACAGGATCGACACCAGGTAGAAACGGATGTCGAACTTCATGCGGGCGTCGTCGAACGAGTTGAAACCGCACTCATAGGCGGAAAGCTTTTCGGGATCGGGATTGCGGTAGGCCACCAGGAAGGGCGCGGCCAGCAGCGCCAGGCCGACAACCAGCGCCACGCCTATGAACAGGACGATGGGCAGGTATGAGCTCAAGAGTGCGTTCATGCTCGGCTTTCCGTTGGCGCCAATCCAGTTTGATTACAGCACCGGACCCTAATGCGGAAGCGTGACAGTTTAACCGCTGAACCGTTTTAAGGGCCTATGCTGCAACGCGGCGAGGGTTAGCGCAGCACTTCCAGCGAAGCAAGTCAAACCTTGTTCAAAACACCGACCTGGACGGCATATCGCGGCAAACTGGTCCGATCCGCTCCTGTTTGATTTCCTTCGCTTTTTACTCCACTTTTCTCTCCTGACATGGATGCCGCCAAAACCCTGCTAGCATGGGTTGGAATCAGCCATTCGACCCTCGGTCAAAACACTTCAAAGTGATGCCTGCATGAAGGAAAAGATCTCGCTCCCCACGGCCCGTCGCATCGCGCTTGCCGCCCAGGGGTTTCTCGATCCCCGCCCGACCGGCACGCCCGACCGCCGGCATTTTGCCCGCACCCTCTCCCGCACCGGCCTGCTGCAGATCGATTCCGTCAGCGCGGTGGTGCGCGCTCATTATATGCCACTCTATTCGCGCCTTGGCCCCTACCCGTTCTCGCTGCTCGACAATGCCGCGGTGACACGCAAGCGCACGGTTTTCGAATACTGGGCGCATGAGGCTTCCTTCCTGCCGGTGGAGACGTACCCGCTGATGCGCTGGCGCATGCAGCGCGCCGAGCGCGGCGAGGAAATGTATCTGGGGCTCGCCAAATGGGGCCGCGAACATGCCGCCTATATCGAGGAGATCCACCGCCAGGTCGCCGAGCGCGGCCCGATCGCCGCTTCCGCGCTCGAAGGCCAGAAAGGCTCGGGCGGCTGGTGGGGCTGGAGCCACGCCAAGCATGCCTTCGAATGGCTGTTCTGGGCCGGACGCATCACCACGGCGCACCGTCGCGGGTTCGAGCGCTTCTATGATCTGCCCGAGCGCGTGCTGCCGCAGGCGGTCCTCGACCTCCCAGTGCCCACGCCTGAGGACGCGCACCGCGAATTGCTGCGCATTTCCGCCCGCGCCCACGGCGTGGCGACTTCAGGCGATTTGCGCGATTATTTCCGCCTGTCGCCGGCCGATATGAAAGGCCGATTGGAGGAACTGGTTGAAACGGGCGAGTTGCTGCCGATGCGCGTCGAAGGCTGGGACAAGCTGGCCTATCTTCATAAAGACGCGCGTCTGCCGCGCAAGATCGACGCCCGCGCCCTGCTGGCGCCGTTCGATCCTGTCGTCTTCGAACGCTCGCGCACAGAGCGGCTGTTCGACTTCCACTACCGCATCGAGATCTACACGCCGGCCGACAAGCGGCAATACGGCTACTATGTCCTGCCGTTCCTGCTCGGCGACAGGATCGTGGCACGCGTCGACCTCAAGGCCGACCGTCCGGCCAGCATACTGCGGGTCCATGCGGCCTATGCCGAGCCGGGTGCGCCGCCTGAAACCGCTGCAGAACTGTTCGAGGAATTGAAGCAGATGCAGGGCTGGCTTGGTCTTGAGCGCATGGAAGTGACCCCGGCCGGGGATTTGGGTCCGGCGCTGGCCGACATCGCCATGTCGTAAGCTCGCGTTGACACCGCCGCCCGCAAAAGCCTAAATCCGGTTCAGATGGTCTCTTGCCCGCAACGGCAAGAGCTAAGAGGGAATGCGGTGCGGGGCAAAATCCCAAATCCGCGGCTGTCCCCGCAACTGTAAGCGAAGAGCCAAGGCCGAAAGCCACTGGGAGTTCCCGGGAAGGCGGCTACCCAAGGCGATGACCCGCGAGCCAGGAGACCTGCCGTCTGCGACTTTAGAATCCGATCGCCCGGCGGGTTTCCGGGCAAGGAGCCCGATCTTTGGACCACGACAGCAGTTTTTCGGCTGGCACAGCGGATATTTCGTCCGGCCATGATGATGCCTTGGCCGGCGTCACCATCATCGTCTGCGCCTCCTGTCGCGATGAGACCGGCTCCGACGCTCATCCCCGCGCCGGCGAATTGCTGGCGGAGGATACGCGCCGCGCCGCATCCGGCGACGACATCCGCATCCGCAGCGTCGAATGCCTTGGCAATTGCAAGCGGCGCCTCAGCGCCGCCATCCTGCGCGACGGCTGCTGGAGCTATGTCTTTGGCGACCTGACCGAGACCAGCGGCGCCGACCTCGTCACGGGCGCCAAGCTTTTCGCCACCTCGACCGACGGTCTCATTCCCTGGCGTGGCCGCCCCGATAGCCTGAAGCGCGGCCTCGTTGCCCGCATCCCTCCCCTCGACCTGCTGAAGGACTGACCATGACTGCCCCAGATTCGCCTGCGAACCTCTCCCGCGTTCCCTGCACCGTCGTCACCGGCTTCCTCGGCGCCGGCAAGACGACGCTGGTCCGCCATCTCCTGGAAAACGCCGGCGGCAAGCGCATTGCCATCATCGTCAACGAATTCGGCGACATCGGCATCGACGGCGAGATTTTGAAGGGCTGCGGCATCGACACCTGTCCGGAGGAAAACATCGTCGAACTGGCCAATGGCTGCATCTGCTGCACCGTTGCCGACGACTTCGTCCCGGCGCTTGACAAGATCCTGTCGCTGACGCCGAGGGTCGACCATATCCTGATCGAGACTTCGGGCCTGGCGCTGCCCAAGCCGCTGGTCCAGGCCTTTCAATGGCCGAGCGTGAAGAGCCGCGTCACAGTCGACGGCGTCATCGCCGTGGTCGACGGGCCGGCATTGGCCGAAGGCCGCGTCGCCAACGACATGGACGCACTTCAGGCGCAGCGCGCCGGGGACGAGACGCTCGACCACGACGACCCGGTGGAAGAACTGTTCGAGGATCAGATCGCCTGCGCCGACCTGATCATCCTGTCGAAAAGCGACCTGATGGACGCCGCCGGCACCGCCCGCGCCAACGCCATCATCAACGAACACTCCGCCCGCGCCGTGAAGATCGTGCCGGCGTCGCATGGCAAGGTCGATCCCTCGGTGCTGCTCGGGCTCGGTCTCGCCGTCGAGGACGACATCGAAAACCGCAAATCCCATCATGACGGCGCGTTCGACCACGAGCATGACGACTTCGACACCTTCATCGTCGACATTGCCTCGATCGCCAATCCGGACGAGCTGGCAAAGCGCGTCGCCATCGTCGCAGAAGAAGAGAACGTGCTGCGCGTAAAAGGCTTCGTCGAAGTCGGCGGCAAGCCGATGCGGCTCTTGCTGCAGGCCGTCGGGCCGCGCGTCAATCATTACTATGACCGCGCCTGGACCGCGCAGGACGACCGCCGCTCGCGTCTCGTCGTCATCGGCCTGAAAGGGCTGAACCGCCCGGCGATCGAGCGTATACTCGCCGGCTGATTTCGGACACGGGTCGCGATGCACATCCTCACCACGACATCCACCTCGCTCGACGACCTCGCCGAGCCGGTCGATCTGCGGCAGACGCCGGCGGATATCGTGGCGCTGTCCTTCACCGACAGCGACCTCGCCGGACTGGCGGCAGCCTGGAAGGCCGATGCCGGCCGCCTGCCCTCGATGCGGCTGGCCGCACTTCGTGACCTGCGCCATCCCATGTCCGTCGACCTCTGGATCGACAGCGTCGCCCGCCACGCCAAGATCATCCTCGTGCGCATCCTCGGCGGCTACGACTGGTGGCGCTACGGCTGCGACCAGCTCGCCTCGACCGCCCGCGAACGCGGCATAAAACTGGCGCTGCTGCCCGGCGAATGCCGCGACGAGGACCTGCGCCTGATCGAAGCCTCGACGCTGCCGCGCGAGGAGTTGGACGGCCTGCTCGACTATTTCCGCGAGGGCGGCCCGGCGAATATGAGCGCGCTGGTGCGGAGGCTGGCACGGCTGGCGGGACAGGATGCGCCTTTCATCGAACCGGTCGCCGTGCCCAAAGCTGGCTACTACGAACCCGGCCGCGGCGTCGTCCCCCTCCCCCTCGAGG
>NZ_RZTE01000048.1:0-16023 GCF_003997415.1 Mesorhizobium sp. M7A.F.Ca.MR.245.00.0.0
CGCGGTCGAACTGCATGCCTTCGACGACTTCGAGTTCGGTCTCGGCGGTCTTGGCTTCCTCAACCGTGATGACGCCTTCGTTGCCGACCTTCTGCATCGCTTCGGCGATCATCTTGCCGACCGACTCGTCGCCATTGGCCGAGATCGTGCCGACCTGGGCAACCTCTTCGGAGGTCTTGATCTTCTTGGCGTTCTTGATCAGGGTCGCAACGACGTCGGTTACCGCGAGGTCGATGCCGCGCTTCAGGTCCATCGGGTTCATGCCGGCGGCAACGGCCTTGTGGCCTTCCTGGACGATCGACTGTGCCAGAACGGTTGCGGTCGTGGTGCCGTCGCCGGCGATGTCGTTGGTCTTCGAAGCAACTTCGCGGACCATCTGCGCGCCCATGTTCTCGAACTTGTCTTCAAGCTCGATTTCCTTGGCGACGGTAACGCCGTCCTTGGTGATGCGCGGGGCGCCGAACGACTTGTCGATGACGACGTTGCGGCCCTTGGGGCCGAGCGTGACTTTCACCGCGTCGGCGAGGATGTTGACGCCGCGCAGCATGCGCTCGCGGGCATCACGGGAGAATTTTACGTCTTTGGCAGCCATTTTTAGCTCCTGGCAGGGGCTTTGATCGAGCCCGGGAATTCAGTTGACGAAAGGGCCTGATATGAGCCGATGATGCCCATGATGTCGGATTCCTTCATGATCAGAAGGTCTTCGCCATTGAGCTTGACTTCGGTGCCCGACCACTTGCCGAACAGGATGCGGTCGCCGGCCTTGACGTCCAGCGGGACGAGCTTGCCAGCTTCGTCGCGGGCGCCGGAGCCGACGGCGATGATCTCGCCTTCCTGCGGCTTTTCCTTTGCCGTGTCGGGGATGATGATCCCGCCGGCGGTCTTGGATTCGGATTCGACCCGGCGAACGACCACGCGGTCATGAAGCGGGCGGAACTTCGACTTTGCCATTTTTTCTTCCTCGATGAGAACGGTGAGAAACAGTTCCTCCATCCGGCGGCGCCGGACATGTGGTTAGCACTCACCAAAGGCGAGTGCTAACGTGGCGCTGAAATAGGCTGGCGGCGCGCCGGAGTCAAGGCGCTCGGAGCGCCTCTTGGCGGCATGATGATGAACTTACCGGTGCCTGGCCGAACCGAGTACCAGAAGCGGGCACCGTTCGGCCAGCGGATAGCTGCCGCTCGGCACGACGCGCACCTCGCCGAACCAGTCGGCGGCCTCTTCGATCAGCGTGGCCAGCGTCGCGAAACTGTAGCCTATGTCCGAGCCGGCATAGACGTCGATCGTGTTGATCGAGCTCATGCTCCACCCCGTCCTTGCGGCAAGAGCTTCGCGGTCTGGGAACAGTCTGCCGAACGTATCGCGGATCGTTGCCACCTTGATGGCGAAATCGGGGTCGTTCGTCGTGGACGCCATCGCGATCCGCCATTTGAGCGCGTGGAAATTCTCGACCCCGCCGGCCAGAACCAGAGCTTCGACGCCGCGCAGATCATCTGCCGTTTCCGGTCGTGCGAAGACGCGGATCGCTGCGCGCCTGCCAGGCTTCAGCACCCTGGCGACCTCGCCAAACAACGAACTGCGCGCCGCCTGGGAATCGACCGCCGACAGGCATCCGTCGCCGATGACGGCGTCGATGCTTGCGTGATCCACGGGCAGGTTAAGCCAGTTGCCGGCGATTGCCCTTCGCGAGCCGTCGTCGCCGGCCCATACGCCGGAAATCATGGCCGCCGACTGGTCGACCGCCAACATCGACTTGCCCAGAATTGCCAATTCCGGGGTCACCCCCAAGAGGAGGACATCGGCATTTCCGAGATCAAGTTCGCGATCGAATATAGCGACGGTTTCCGCTGTTGGCCGGAGCGGCGCTTCCAGAAGTTTCCAATGGCGGTGATAATCGTCCCAATGATTTGTCATGCAATTTATTGGCTCCTGGACGCCTGGATTTGGATACCCGCCGGGGCTTAATAGAGGTCGTCGGACAAGCCAAGACATTTCAAGAATTTACAGACAGTCCAAGAGGTAGATAGTGGCGCGCATCGTTGTGATAACGCACGAGCATGACAGGTTCCTGGGCAGGCGCGACATCCTGCTGCGCAGGAGCAGCCCATACATGCTGTTCGACATTCTTGCGGAATTGAAAAGGCGCGGCCACTCGGTTCAGGTTCAGCAAGGCCTGTCGAAGCCGGTCAGCGCCGATATGGCGGTATTGCATGTCGATGCCACGGTGACGCCCACGGACTATGTCGACTACGCCCGGAGTTTTGCCTTCTGCCTCAACATCGGCGCCGCCGACATCTCCAAGCGGCGGATCAGCGGCGCATTGGTCGACAGAACCGACAGCTGGCAAGGTCAGGTGATCGTCAAAAGCAATCTCAACAATCGGGGTATTCCGGAGACGCTCCTCAACCGGCGATCCGAGCGTGCCGGGAAACAGCAGCCGTTTCCGCGCTTGCCAGCCTTGCATCCTTATGAGGTCCATGGATCTCTCGGCGACGTTCCAGATGGCGTCTTTGATTGCGACGATCTCGTCGTGGAAAAGTTCATTCCGGAGAGAGAACCCGACGGTTTTGCTGTTCGTTTCTGGGTGTTTTGCGGAGAGCGCGAGCGCTGCACCCGCTACGTCTCCCCGAACGGCCTGGTCAAGGCAGCGGAGACGATCCGGCGCGAGTCCGTCCCGGTGCCCGACGAATTGCGTGAGCGTCGGCGTGAACTCGGCTTTGACTATGGAAAATTCGATTTCGTCATGCATGAGGGCAGGGCCGTCCTCCTCGACGCAAACAAGACTCCCGGCCGTCCGCAAAATCTCGTCAAGATGTTCGCGGCCGGCGCTTTCGATCTGACACACGGCTTCGAAGGCCTCATCCCTCGAGCGAAATAGGCCGCGGCTGAGATCGCCGCGGACGCCCTATAGAAACAGCCGCAGCTGCGTGTGAATGATAGACCGGTAATCCTCGATGGTCTGGCGGCTTTCCGCTTCGCCCTCGGCGAGCGCCAGGCGCACCACGCCGCCGGCGAGCTGGAAGATCAGCAGGACCATGCGTTCGAACTGCTCGCGCCTCTCGGGCTCGAGCAAGGCGATGACGTGGTCGCAGAACATTTTGGCTTGGTGTCGGGTTTCGGCGATGTCGAGGTTTTTGAGCGCCTTGTCGGCCTGGATGGCGTTCTGCAGATCCTGGATGGCCGGATCGCCGGCGACACGGCTGAGATAATCATCGAGCAGCCGGTCAGCGGCCACGATCACGTCGTTCGCCTCGCGGATTTCGGCGATGATCGTCGTCAGCCGTGCCCGGCTGACCTCTGAAAACCGCTCATAGAGCATCGCCAGGATCGCCGATTTGTTGGGAAAATAGTGGTAGACGGTGGCGATCGGCCCGCCCGCCAGCATGCCGACTTCCTTCATGGTGACGGCGTCGATACCCTTTTCTCCGATCAGCCGCATGGTCGTCGACAGGATCGCGTCGATGCGCTCTCGGCTGCGTTCCTGCTTGGGCCTGCGCCTCGGCTCGGTCGCCATTCTCTTCAATTCCGTCATGCACCGATCTTTCGCACGGCTTCCCAAATTCCGGTTGACAAGAAATATGATCAAGTATCAGTTTCTGAAATACTGACAGGTTGTCAGCTTTTTTGCCGCGCGGCAAGGACGTTGGGAGGCGCCTTTGGCTTCGACAGATACCGGCCACGCAGGCAGTGGCGACTGGCTGGTCGGCAATCCGACCGGCTGGCAGCTCGCCTCGGCCCTGTGGATCGGTTCGGTCGGCCTGCTCATTCTCGGCCTGCAACCTGTGCTGCTCGGCGCCCTTTACACTGAGGGCCATGTCAGCGGCGACGAACTGGCGCTGGTCGCCACAGCCGAGATGATCGCTATTGCCATCGGTTCGGCTGTCGTGGCGATGCTGCTTTCGGCGCACCACATGCGCTGGAAAAGTGCCGTCCTTCTGCTGCTGCTGGCGCTGGCCAATGTGTGGACGGCTTATGCCGCGAGCGCCAGCACGCTGATTGTGGCCCGCGCCCTGGCCGGGCTCGCCGAGGGCGGTCTGGTCGCCATCGCCACCGAACTGATCGCCCGCTCGCGGCGCGCCGAGCGCATCGGCGGCTATTTCGTCACCATGCAGACGCTGGCGCAATGCGCGCTCGCCCTGTTGCTGGCGCTCTATGTCATCCCGGCCGCAGGGTCGGCGGGCGGCTTCATCGTTCTTGCCGTCGTCTGCGTCGTGTCGCTGGTGGTCGCCTTCACTGTTCCCGGTGACTATGCCGACCTGCCCAAGGAGGAGAACCTGGTCAATGTGCTGACGCTTCCCTCAACGACCGCGCTGCTGTCCGTCTTCTGCTATTTCATGTTCTTCGGCGCGGTCTGGGCCTTTCTGGAACCGCTTGGCGCACAGTATGGCATCGATGGCCGCACCGTCGGCCTGATCGTCTCGGCCAGCCTCGCCGTGCAGGTCCTGGGTGCTATGATGGCCACCGTGTTCGAGGCGCGCATCGATTATCGCCTTGCCATCGCGGCGATCGGCGTCGTCGCGCTTGTCAGCTCCCTGGTTTTTGCCAGTAACCCTGGCCTGACAACGTTCTGGGTCGCTGCCTTGGCCATGGGCTTTATCCTGCTGTTCATCGTGCCCTACCAGATCCGTCTGGCGATCACCGCCGACGAGACGCGCACCGCCGTGCTGCTGGTGCCGGCAGCCCAGCTGTTCGGCCTGGCGATCGGGCCGATCGCGGCGTCGCTGCTCATCGATGGCAAGGATTTCCGGCCAGTTCCGGAATTCGCCGCCGCCAGCGCGGTGGCCAGCGTGGTGCTGCTCGGTCTCTTCGTCCTTGTGTCGCGGCGTCGCCGCGCCGTTGCCTGAGCGGGGGGTGGCATGTCAAACGTGTGGAGCAACTGGTCGGGCTTTGTAAGCGCCGAGCCCAAGCTGATCGCCAGCCCCGGCGACGCCGGTGAACTCGGTGATCTCGTCCGGACCGCGCCTGGCCCGGTGCGCGTCGCCGGTGCCGGTCATTCCTTCACGCCGCTGGTGAAATCGCAGGGCACGATCCTGTCCCTGGAGAGGCTGGAAGGGCTGGTCTCGCACGACGCCGAAACACATCGGGCGCGGGTGCGGGCAGGGACCCGGCTCGGCCCGCTGATGCGCATCCTGCAAGGCATTGGCCAGGGCCTGCCCAATATGGGCGACATCGACCGCCAGGCGATCGGCGGCGCGCTGGGTACCGCCACGCATGGCTCGGGACCGACGCTCGGCGCCTATCACACGCAGCTGGAGACGGTGCAGATCGTCGACGGGCTTGGCAAGGTCCGCGACTTCAAGCGGGCAGGGGATCAGGACATGATCCATGCCATCGGTGTCGCGCTCGGCGCTTTCGGCGTGCTCACCGAAGTGACGCTGAACAACATCGCGACCTACCGGTTGCGCCGCCGCAAATATGTGCTGCCGATCACTGAGATGCTGCGCGACTTCGAGGCGATGATGGCCGCGCATCGCTCGGCCGAATTCTACTACATTCCGTTCTCCGGCTATGCGCAGTTCATCGCCAGCGATTTCAGCGACGCCGCACCCACCGCACGGCCGCCGGAAGAGGACGAGGCGGGTTTGAGGACGCTGCGTCGGCTGCGCACTTCACTTGCCTGGCTGCCATCGCTGCGTGGCCGCCTGATCCGTTCGGCGGCCGCCAGATTTCCCGCCGAGGACTACGTGCAGGACTGGCTCAACGTCTATGCCAGCGACCGGCAGACCAAGTTCAACGAGATGGAATATCATTTGCCGTTCGAGGAAGGGCCGAAGGCGCTGGCCGAGATCATCGAGCTGACCGAGAAGCGTTTTCCCGAGGTCTATTTCCCGATGGAGGTGCGCTCGGTCGCGCCGGACCAGTTCTGGCTTTCGCCATTCTACAACAGGCTGACCTGCTCCATCGCCATCCACCATGATGCAGCGAACGATCCGTTGCCGTTCATGCGGGCGGCGGAGCCGATCTTCCGCAGATATGGCGGCAGGCCGCATTGGGGCAAGATGCACAGCCTGAAAGCGGCGGATCTGAAAAAGCTCTATCCGCGCTGGGACGACGCCATGGCGGTGCGCCGCGACGTCGATCCGCAAAACCGCTTCGTCTCGCCCTATATGGCCGGCTTGTTCGGCATCGAATGATGAGCACCTATTTTTCCACCCTCTCGGATGCGCTGAAGACCGCCGGCATCTTCCAGCCCTGCCTGCTGCTCGATCGCGACCGGCTGGACGGCAACATTGCCCTGGTCAAGGAGAGACTGGATCCCGGCCTGGCCGTGCGGCTGGTCGACAAATCGCTCGCCTGCATGCCGCTGCTTGCGTATATCGCCAAGGCGCTTGGCAGTGAGCGCTTCATGACCTTCCACCCGCCGATCAGCGAGGCGGTGCTGAAGGCGTTCCCGGATGCCGATCTGCTCTACGGCAAGCCGATGCCGATCGGCGCGGCAAGGGCGGCGCTGGTGAAAACCGATACCGACTGGTCGCGCGTCTGCTGGCTGATCGACAGCGAGGAGAGACTGGCGGAATATGGCGCCCTCGCTGGCGAACTCGGCATCGGCCTGCGCATCGTTTTCGAGATCGATGTCGGGCTGCATCGCGGCGGGTTCGCCAATCCTGACGCCTTGTCGAAGGCGTTGAGCGCGTTGCCGGCCCGGCTGCATTGCGAAGGCGTCATGGCCTACGAGGCGCATGCGCCGCTCATTCCCGGTCTTTTCGGCGGACCGGCAAAGGCATTGGCCAAGGCGTCGGCGCAGGCCTCGGCGTTCGTCGCCTGTCTCGGCGCCGACCAGCGCCGCATCCTGAACATCGGCGGCAGCAAGACCGCGCTGCTTCATCATGGCGGCGCGGCCAATGAGGTCTCGATGGGCTCGGCCTTTGTGCTGCCCAGCGACTTCGATACGCCAGGCCTCGACGACTTCCAGCCGGCGGCCTTCATCGCCACGCCGATCCTGAAAATGGTCGAGCCGATGCTGCCCGGCCCGCCGGCCGTCACCCGCCTGCTGCAGGCGCTCGGCCGCTTCCCGCGCAAGGGTTGCTACCTCTATGGCGGCAAGTGGATGGCCGAGCCGGTCTTCCCAGAAGGCATGAAGGCGAACGGGCTGCTCGGCCTGTCCTCCAACCAGCAATTCATGGGGTTGCCCGCCGACGCGACCGCAAAGCCCGGCGACTACGCGTTTCTAAGGCCGACGCAGAGCGAAGCCGTGCTGCAGCAGTTCGGGTCGATCGCGGTGTTTTCCGGCGGCCGGATCGCCGATCGCTGGCCGGCGTTGCCGATGGCCTGACCGACTACGCCTTCACCGGTATCCAGATCTCCAGCCCGCCCTTGCCGCTGCGCGGGTCGAATTCGGGGCCGTAGCGTTCGAATTCCGGCGCGTCCGCGATCTCATGCCCGGAGGCCGGCAGCCATTTGTTCCAGATCGTGTTGACCGTCCGGCGGATGGTCGAGATGTGTTCGCGGTGGGCAAAGACCGCATATTTCTGCGCCGGCACCCGCACCCGGTAGAAGTCCCTGGGCAGGTCGGAGAAGTCAGACACTTCGACGCCGGCGATGTAGTCGAAATTGCCGGCATCGTCGCCGTTGACGCAGACGCCATAGGCGACGTCGCCGGTCTCGCCCGGAATGTTGCCGATATAGGGGCCGAAGCGCTGCCACTGCATCGGGATGGCGGCGCTGGTTTCGCAGCTGTAGCGTTCGCCGAGGCCGGCGATCAGGAACGGCCGGCTGGTCTCGAAACGCGGCGGTTCGAGATTGGTGAGGAGGGACTGGTCCATCAGGATCGGCTCCACGAGGTCGAGCTTGTCGAGTGTGCCCTGCGCGCGCACCAGTTCCGGCGTGGTGCCGAACTGATCGCGGAAGGCACGGGTGAACGCCTCATGCGAGTTGTAGCCGGCGTCGAGCGCGACGGCGAGGATGTCGGGCGCCCCGCCCGCCAGCTTGCGCGCCGCCTCGGTCAGCCGGCGTGAGCGCATGTAGCCCATCACCGACCGGCCGGTGGCGGCGCCGAAGGCGCGCGTCACATGAAAACGCGACACGCCGCTGCTTTGCGCGACATCATCAAGCGAGATCGCCTCCGGCAGATGGCTTTCGACGAACCACAGCGCTTTCTCGGTCGGGTCCATTTTCTCCTCGCATTGGCCACATCATCCTGCCGCTTCCTGGCGCAGCCAGTTTGATCGAAATTGCGCATCCCGTGCAATCTGCGCCGATGCCGGTCGCCATCCGGCCAACCGCCCCATGAGCTTTCGCTTGACAGCGACCGGCGTCATCTCTTAGGTATGTTATATTATTACATAAAGAGAGCATGCGATGCCTGTTTCGCTTAGCTGGCCCACCACTCCGTCCGAGAAATCCATTGCGAAGCGATCGGCGCAAATCTACGCTGAAGCGGTGATGGTCCCCGAGTCGAAAGGCGAGGGGTGAAAAGGGAACGCGGTGAGGCCTGCTCAGGTCGAGACCGTGGCTGCCCCCGCAACTGTAAGCGGCGAGCAAAATCCGTGAATGCCACTGGCCGGCAAGGCTGGGAAGGCTGGATGGCGCAACGACCCGTGAGCCAGGAGACCTGCCATCACTGAGTTGACCGGACGGGGTGTGCCGGGAGGAAACGCGAGGCCCGGTCTTGTCGGTCGGTTCGCCAGCTTCCTTCCGTCGCCAGTTTTGGAAAGTGACGGAAAGTTGGACGGCTCCATCCATCGCATCGTCGTATATACGCTTTGCCGTCCCGGCAAGCCGGCGGGCAGCAGCCGATGACCGTAGCGCTTCTCGAAGCCCGTGACCTCTGCGTCACGGCGAATGGGCGGGATCTGGTTCAGGCGGTCAGCTTCTCGGTGGCCGCCGGCGATCGCCTTGCCATCATCGGTCCCAACGGCGCCGGCAAGACGACGCTGCTGCGCATGCTGTCGGGCATGCTGCGGCCGAGCTCCGGCGAGGTGAAGCTCGGCGGGCGCCGCCTGGACAGGATTTCAGCCGCCGAACGGGCGCTGCACATTGCCGTGGTCGGCCAGACCGACCAGCCCGATCCGCGGCTGGCGCTGATCGACTATGTCGAGCTTGGCCGCGTCCCGCATGCCGGGCTGCGGCGCAAGAGCGAGGAACGCGACATTGTCGCCGAGGCGCTGCGCCGGAGCGGCCTGCTGCCGCTATTTGGCCGCACCATCGGCTCGCTGTCGGGCGGCGAGCGCCAGCGCGCCCAACTGGCACGCGCCATCGCCCAGCAGCCAAAGATCCTGTTCCTCGACGAGCCGACCAACCATCTCGACCCGCGCGCCCGCGGCGAACTGCTCGACCTCGTGGCAGGCTTCGAGATGACGGTGATCGCGGTGCTGCACGATCTGGCGCTGGTGGCACCGTTCGCCACCAGGGTGGCGGTGATGAACCATGCCCGTCTGCAAGCGCTCGCCGCACCGCGCGAAGCGCTGACCCAAAAGCTGATCCGCGAGATTTTCGGCATCGATGTGCTGCGTCTGCGCCATCCGACCGAAGACCGCGAACTGACGGTGTTCGATGTGCCGAACCGTTCCGCTCCGCCATCCTGATGGAGCCTTTCCGAATTCGACCCAATCCCATCCACAAGGAGCAAACCCGTGAAACGCCTGGCCTTTTCGCTTGTCTTCTCGCTGCTGGCCTCGACAGCCCTGGCCTTCCCGGTCACGGTCGACAGCTGCGGCAAGCCGCTGACCTTCGATGCGCCGCCGAAGCGCGCCGTCATCCAGGATCTCAACATGGCCGAGATGGCTTTCGCGCTGAAACTGCAGCCGTCGATCGTCGGCCTGACCGGCATCACCGGATGGTACAAGGTGGGTCCCGAATTCAAGGCCGAGCAGGGTTCGATCCCGGAACTGGCGCCGAAATATCCGACGCTCGAAAACCTCGTCGCGGTCGAGCCGGATTTCTTCTTCGCCGGCTGGTATTACGGCATGAAGCCGGGCGGCGAGGTGACACCCGATACGCTTGCTCCGCACGGCATCAAGACGCTGGTGCTGACGGAAAGCTGCGTGCATCTCGACAAGAGCCGCCCAGCCGCCTCGATGGACCTGCTCTATGGCGACGTCGAAAAGCTGGGCAAGATCTTCGGCAAGGAGGCCGAGGCGGAGAAGCTTGTTGCCGGCTGGAAGACGCGGCTCGCCGACATCACCGCCAAGGTCGGCAACGGCAAGGCAACGCGAGTGTTTCTCTATGATTCCGGCGAGGACAAGCCCTTCACCGCAGGCAAGTTCGCCATCCCCAGCGCCATGATATCAGCCGCCGGCGGCGACAACATCATGGCCGACATGGACACCAGCTGGGGCAACACGGACTGGGAAACGGTGGCGTCGCGCAATCCGCAATTCCTCATCCTGCTCGATTACCAGGATGGCGGCGGCTACAAGAAGCTGCTCGATTTCCTGAAGGTCCATCCGGCCATGAAAGAGACGGACGCGGTCAAGAACGAGCGCTTCGTCGCCCTGCGCTATGCCGAACTGACACCCGGACCCGCCAATATCGAAGCGATCGACAAAATCGCCAAGGCCATGCATCCGGAAGCGTTTTGATGCCTGTCGCCCAAAAGTGCGCAGCGGTTTTGGGGCAACGACATGCATGAGCAAAAGATCCTGGAAGTGCGTCGCACGCGTCCTGACAGACACGACGCATTTCCAGGTTTGCGCCATCCGGCATTCGCACTGGCCATGCTGGTGGGAGCGGCGGCGATCGCTGCTCTCGCATTGCTGTCGATCGCCTATGGCTCGACGCTGATCCCGCTGACCGACGTTGTTGCAGCACTTGGCCGCGCAATCGGCTTCAGTGGGCACGACGTGTCCGGGCCGGTCGGCAAGATCGTCGTCGATCTGCGGCTGCCGCGCACGGTCCTGGCCATCTGCGTCGGGGCCGGTCTCGGCGTCGTCGGTGCGCTGCTGCAGACGGTGACCCGCAACGACCTTGCCGACCCGTTCCTGTTCGGCCTGTCGTCGGGCGCCGCCGCGGGTGCGGTTTCCGTCATCACCGTCTTCGGAGACAGTTTCGGCATCTGGACATTGCCGGTCGCGGCCTTCACCGGCGGCATATTGGCTGCCGGTGTCGTCCTGCTGCTGGTTGCGCGGGTGAGGGGGCAAGGCCCGGAGCGGCTGATCCTTGCCGGCCTTGCCGTGTCCTTCATGTTCACCGCCTTGACCAATTATCTTGTCTTTGCCGGCGACCAGCGCGCCGCGCACTCCGTGCTGTTCTGGACCATGGGTGGGCTCGGCCTGGCGCGCTGGGACAATATCTGGCTCGGCGCCTTGGGTGCGGGCACTATCCTGGCTTACGCGCTGTGGAACCACCGCCGGCTCGATGCTTTCCTGGCCGGCGAAAACGCCGCCGAAAGCCTGGGCGTGCCGGTGGCGCGGATGCGAAGGATGACCTTTCTCGTCGCCGCCTTCTCGACGGCGATCCTGGTCTCGGTCGCCGGCGTCATCGGCTTCGTCGGGCTGATGATCCCGCATCTGTCGCGGCCGCTGGCGGGCCCCTTGCACCTGCGCCTGGTTGCCAGCTGCGCCGTGTTCGGCGCGGTGCTGTTGCTGGCCAGCGACCTTCTGGCTCGAACGCTGCTGCCGCCGCAGGAACTGCCGATCGGCATCATCACCAGCTCGGTCGGCGCGTTCTTCGTCGTCACCATGCTCATCCGCAACAGGCTTTGAGTGCGGCCTCGGCCGGGGCCAGCGCCGCGATTACTCTCCCGAAATGCCCAGTTGCACCTGTTGCTTTGGGCGCTTCGACTGGAACAGGGCAAGCAAAAAAACGCCGGCCTGAACCACGACGATCGTCGGGCCCGTGGCTGCGTCGATGTGATAGCTGAGGATCGTTCCCACGACGCTCGACCCGATGGCGGCCGCGGCAGCAATGGCGAGCATACGCTCAAAGCTCTTCGTCAAAAGAAAACCGATCGCTCCCGGCGCGATCAGCATGGCGATGACAAGGATGATCCCGACAGCCTTCAGCGAGGCCACGATGGTCAACGCGAGCAGCGTCAACAGCCCGAAATGCAGCAGATTGACGGGCAGGCCGATCGCGCGCGCATGGGCCGGATCGAAACAATAGAGCAGCAGATCCTTGCGTTTTGCCAGAACGATGAGGATCGCCGGCACGACGATGATCGCCGCCTCGATCACGTCGCGCCACTGGACGCCGAGCATGTTGCCGAACAGGATACGATTGAGATGCTGGTCGGTCTCGACCTTGACGAACAGAACCAGGCCAAACGCGAACATGCCTGAGAAGACGATGCCCATGACTGCGTCCTCCTTGATCCGGCTGTGCTGCTTGAGGTAGCCCGTCGCCAAAGCGCAGCCAAGCCCTGCCACGAATGCGCCGAAGGCAAGCGGGATCCCGGCGATATAGGCGAGCACAATACCCGGAAGCACGGCATGCGAAACGGCGTCGCCCATCAGCGACCAGCCCTTCAGGACGAGATAGCAGGACAACACCGCGCAGATGGCGCCGACCAGAATGGCGACGGTGAGACCGCGACGCATGAACTCATGGCTGAGCGGTTCGGCGATCCAGGACCAGATTGTCATCATGACGCGACCTGGGATGCGGCACGTGCCGCCCGGCGCGCGGCGAGACGGCCATGTTTGGGTGCGAAGACGAAGGCAGTCAGAAAGACCACGGTCTGCAGCACCACGATCAGTCCGCCAGTCGCGCCATCGAGAAAGAAGCTGAGATAGGCGCCGACCGCGCTCGTCGCCGCGCCGATCGCCATCGCGAGCAGGATCATGACGCCGAACCGATCGGTAAGCAGGTAGGCGGTGGCGCCAGGCGTTACCACCATCGCGATCACGAGGATCGCGCCGACGGTCTGGAGCGCGGCGACGATGCAGGCGCTGAGCAGCACGAAGAACAGGACCCGCAACCGCCACGGATTCAGGCCGACGCCGCGCGCATGGTTCTCATCGAAGAACACCAGCATCATATCCTTCCATCGAAGCCCCAATACAGCCAGCGAAACCGCTGCGATGAGGATGACCTGGGTTACATCCTCGTCGGAGATTGCGAGGATGTTGCCGAGTACGATGGACTGGATGTTTACGGAGGTCGGACTGATCGACGCAATCAGCAGCCCGCCAGCGAACAGCGTTGTAAAGACAAGGCCGATCACGGCGTCCTCGCGAAGTTGCGTCACGCGCCGCACCAAGGTGATGCCGAGTGCAGCGATGAGGCCGGAGGCGAATGCGCCGGCGGCATAGGGAAGGGCCAGCATGTAGGCGGCCGCAACGCCCGGCACCACCGAGTGGGCAAGCGCGTCGCCCATCAGGGCCCAGCCCTTGAGTATGAGATAGCAGGACAGGAACGCGCAGACCATGCCGACCAGGGCGCTGACCCAGATGGCCTTGGCCATGTAGTTGTAGGTGAAGGGTTCCAGCAGGATGTCGATCACGGGGCTGGCGATCCGCTGTCGGGCTTCATCATCTTCTCTTGATCGCGCTCGCCGTAAAGCACCAGAGGGCGCTCGTCATCGGTCAGCACGGTCAGGTGGCGAGCGTCGGGGTCGTCGTGAAGATCGGCGCCGCCGAGGCGTAGATGCCTCAGCACGCCGCCAAAAGCTTTCGCAAGATTGGCTTGCGTAAACGTTGTCTCTGTCGGTCCGAAGGCCAGCACCGTCTTGTTGAAGATGACGACATGGTCGCAGAAATTGACGATGCTGCCGAGATTGTGCGTCGACACCAACATCAGCTTGCCGTCGTCGCGCATCGACCGAAGGAGATCGATGATCGCTGCTTCGGTCTGCACGTCGACGCCGGTGAACGGCTCGTCGAGCAGGATGATTTCGCCGCCCTGCGCCAGAGCGCGCGCCAGGAACACACGCTTCTTCTGGCCGCCGCTCAGTTCGCCGATCTGGCGCTTGCGAAAATCGGTCATGCCGACCCGTTCCAGCGCCGCGTCGACCGCCATGCGATCGGCTCTGCCTGGGATACGCAGAAAATTCATGTGGCCATAGCGGCCCATCATGACGACATCTTCCACCAGCACCGGAAAGTTCCAGTCGACATCCTCGCTCTGCGGCACATACGCTACCAGGCCGCGCTTCAGCGCTGCGTGGACCGGCAATCCGGCGATAAGCACTGTTCCGGTCGACGGCGTCAGGAAGCCCATCAGCGCCTTGAACAGCGTCGATTTGCCGGAGCCGTTGACGCCGACCAGCGCGCATATGGTGGAGGCGCCGAGTCTGAAAGAGGCGGAGTGTACGGCCGTGACCCCGCTTGAATAGCTGACGGTGACGTCGTCCACGTCGATGGAGGCAACGACCCGGCCGCTACCGGTCGATGTTCGATCAGGGCTGCCCTGGACGCTGTCCGGAGCGAGCGCGGTGCGAACCCCGGTCACCCGCCGAACCCCTGGACGATAGTCTCGACGGTGGTTTCGAGAAGCTTCAGATAGGTCGGAACCGGGCCGTCTTCCTCGCTCAGCGAATCGACGTAGAGAACGCCTCCATAGGTGGCTCCGGTTTCTCGCGCGACTTGCTTGGCCGCCTTGTCCGAAATGGTGCTTTCGCTGAACACCACCGGAATCTTGTTCTCGCGCACCAGGTCGATGAGCTTGCGCGCCTGTTGCGGAGTGCCTTGCTGGTCGGCGTTGATCGGCCACAGATAGGCTTCGCGCAGATCGAAGTCGCGTGCCAGGTAGCTGAAAGCGCCTTCGCTTGTAACCAGCCAGCGTTGGTCCGTGGGGATCGCCGACAGGCGCTTGCGCATGGGCTCGTCGATTGCCTTGATCTTTTCCGAATAGGCGGCGGCATTGGCGGCATAGACCTGGGCGTTTGCCGGATCCGCCTTGGACAGCGCCTTGCGGATATTCTCGACATAGATGAGGGCGTTCTTCGGCGACATCCACGCATGCGGATTGGGCTTGCCTTCGTAGGGCCCCTCCTTGATCCCCATCGGCTCGACACCGTCCGTGACGACGGCGCTCGGCACGTTCTTCACGTTGTCGAAGAATTTCTCGAACCAGCGTTCGAGGTTCATGCCGTTCCAGAGCACGAGGTCGGCCGATTGCGCCTTCACCACGTCGAGCGGCGTCGGCTGATAGTCGTGGATTTCGGCGCCGGGCTTGGTCACCGACTCTACGATTGCCGCGGTCCCGGCTACGTTTTGCGCGATATCCTGGATGATCGTGAACGTCGTCACGACGCGCAGAACCTTCCCTGCCGCAGGCTGGGTCTCCTGTGCCATGACCGGAACGAGGCTCGCCATCGTCGCAAAACCGATGGCCACAAGGCCGCCAAGCGCCCGCAGCATCGTCCTGCGGGTTGGGGAAGCAGAAACAGTCATCGGATGCCTTTCGACTGGAGTTGATCGTCGCCCATGCGCCGCTCACGTCATGCTAATGCGTTTGATTTGCATCTAATATTGCAGTTGCAACTGATTTGCAAGTAGCTAATTGCAGTCGCGTGGCAACGCGGCTAAGTATGGCGGATGAAAGCGGATAACGACCTTTTCGAGCGATTCCGGAGCAATTTGAAAGCCGCCGGTGTCCGGATGACCGAACAACGCAAGGTGATCTTGCGGCTGCTGGCGGATGCGCACGACCATCCGGACGCGAACGAATTGTATTCTCGTGCCCACCAGATCGACGGCAGCATTTCCTTGTCGACCGTCTACCGGACGTTGCGGCTCCTGGAGGAGAAAGGCGCCATCCAGCGTCATGCCTTCGACGAGGGCCGCGCCCGGTTCGAAAACGCGGACCGTGAACATCACGACCATCTCATCGACCTCGACACCGGTCAGGTGATCGAGTTCCGTTCCGACAAAATCGAGAAACTGCAGGCCGAGATAGCGTCGGAGCTTGGCTTCGAAATCGTCCGCCATAAGCTGGAACTGTATGTCAGGAAACGCGCCAAATAGCGTGGTTCTGGTCGTCACTATGCTGATCCGGGTCTGATCGCGGCGGGCAAGAGGCCGCCGGCTCAGACCGTCCAGAAATAGCGCACAATGTGAAAGAAGACAGGCGCGGCGAAGACCAGGCTTGTCGGTGCGGTCCATCATGCCGCCATGGCCTTCGATCAGATGGCCCCAGTCCTTG
>NZ_RZTE01000048.1:16122-44128 GCF_003997415.1 Mesorhizobium sp. M7A.F.Ca.MR.245.00.0.0
TGTCGGTGCGGTCCATCATGCCGCCATGGCCTTCGATCAGATGGCCCCAGTCCTTGACGCCCTGGTCGCGCTTGATGGCCGAGGCGACCAACCCGCCAAGAAATCCCATCGAGCAGGCGACGAAGGCCACGTCCGCCGCCTGCAGCGGCGAGAAGGGCGTGCCGATCAGGCCTTCCCAGGTTTTCGACGGCGAGACGTTCGGCGAAAAACGATGTTTTCCAAAGAGCTTGCCGAAGATGCCGAACATGCCGCATTTGTGCACCAACGCTCGGGCAGGGCTAAAAACTTTAGGCTTGAAATAAATTTGGTCTGGTGCAATTCTCAATCGTCAGTCGAGAGCGTGGGAGGTCTCGCTGTGCCAAATGCCGGTCGCATATCGATCGCGCCGGGTGCTGCCGCATATGCCGGATGACCAGCCCGGCGTCGGCACAAAGCCTCCCCGCAAGTTGCGTATTCAAACACACGCACGGCGACAAGACCGTGGCAACGAGCATCTAGGGGACAGCCGCAGAATGCTTGGACCGTCAGCGCATATCGACACTTTCACGCGCGACAACCTTCCGCCCGAGGAACAGTGGCCGAACTTCCTGCTCGATGGCTTCGACTACCCCGAATACCTTAATGCCGGTGTCGAACTGACCGACGTCTGGTCGAAAAGGGTCTGGGTGACCACACCGCGCCGATCGGCAATGGCCGGGCGCTGGCGCTTCAATCATGTCACCACAGTCGAACGCATCATCGGCATGAAACGCAGCACCGGCGGCACGTCGGGCGCTTCGTATCTGAAGAGATGCTGGAGGTTGAACTGTTCACTGAACTCTGGAAAGTTCGCACCCGGCTCTAAAGCTATTTTATCTATATTGAAAACACTGGGAAGGAGAGAAAAATGAAGAATATCCTGGCATCCAGCATGTTCGCTTTGTCGCTGGCCACATCTGGCCTTGCCTATGCCGAACCCGTCAAGATCGGCGTCATCACCACGCTTTCGGGCGGCGGTGCGGGTCTCGGCGTCGACATGCGCGATGCCTTTACGCTGGCGATGAAACAGTCCGGCAACAAGGATGTCGAGCTGGTCATCGAAGACGATGCCCAGAAGCCCGAGATCGCGGTGCAGCTCGCCGAAAAGATGATCCAGAGCGACAAGGTCGACCTGCTCACCGGCATCATCTGGTCGAACCTGGCGATGGCGGTGGTGCCCAACGCGGTGGCGCAGGACGTCATCTATCTGTCGCCCAATGCCGGCCCGTCGGCGCTTGCCGGCGCCAAGTGCAACAAGAACTATTTCAACGTCGCCTACCAGAACGACAATTTCCATGAGGCGATGGGTCAGTACGCCAACAAGGACTACAAGAAGACCTTCATCCTCGCGCCCAACTACCCGGCTGGCAAGGATTCGCTGACCGGCTTCAAGCGCTACTACAAGGGCGAGCTGGCAGGCGAGGCCTACACCCAGATCGGCCAGGCCGACTACGCCGCCGAGATCGCCCAGATCCGCGATTCCGGTGCCGACTCGGTGTTCTTCTTCCTGCCTGGCGGCATGGGCATTTCCTTCATGAAGCAGTACGCCCAGTCGGGCGTGAACATCCCGGTCATGGGTCCTGGCTTCTCCTTCGACCAGGACATTTTGCCCGCGGTTGGCGACGCAGCCCTTGGCGTCAAGAACTCGGCGAGCTGGTCCAGGGACCTCGACAACGAAGCCAACAAGCAGTTCGTCGAGGCCTTCAAGGCCGAATACAATCGCCTGCCCTCAATCTACGCCGCCCAGAGCTGGGATACGGCGAACCTGATCCTGTCTGCGCTGTCCAAGGCCAGTGTTAAGGACAAGGACGCGTTCCGCGCGGCCCTCAAGGCAGCCGATTTCAAGTCGGTGCGCGGCGAGTTCACCTTCAACACCAACAATCATCCGGTCCAGAACATCTACGTCCGTGAGGTGGTAAAGGAAGGCGATGTCTTGACCAACAAGATCATCGCCACCGCCTTCGAACACCACAAGGACGCCTATGCCGACCAGTGCAAGATGTAGCCCAAGGCTGCATCCGCTTTGCTAAAGTGCCGGCCTCGTCATCGACGGGGCCGGGGCCGCGGCGAGGCCGCATCGCCGTATCTTGCAGCGGCTTGCTTCGGCATTCCCCGCCTTGAACCACAGTCCGGATCGTTCATTTGTCCATCGCCCTTCTGATCGAACAACTTCTCAACGGGCTGCAGCTCGGAGTGATGCTGTTCCTCATGGCCGCCGGCCTGACGCTGATCTTCGGAGTCATGGGCCTGATCAACCTCGCCCATGGCTCGCTCTACATGGTCGGCGCCTTTGCCTGTGCCACGGTCGCCGCCGCCACTGGTTCGTTCTGGATCGGTCTGGTGGCGAGCCTGATCGCTGCGGCAGCCGCCGGTGCGGTCATGGAGATCGTTGTCATCCGCAGGCTTTATGAGCGCGACCATCTTGACCAGGTGCTGGCGACGTTTGCGCTGATCCTGATCTTTTCGGAAGGCACGCGCTGGCTGTCTGGCTCGTTTCCGCTTTATCTCGACATCCCACCGCTGCTACAAGGCGCGGTGCCCCTGCCCGGCGGTGGCCAGTACCAGCTCTACCGCCTCGCCATTATCGGCGTCGGCATCGCCGTTGCTGTGGGGCTCTATCTGCTGATCTCGCGCACCCGTCTCGGCATGCGCATCCGCGCCGGCGAATCCGACCGCGAGATGATCGCAGCCCTCGGCGTCGACATCCGCGCGCTCTACACTGTTGTCTTCGCGCTAGGTGCTGCCCTTGCCGGCCTTGCCGGCGCGCTGGTCGGTGCGCTGCAATCGGTGCAGGTCGGCATGGGCGAGCCAGCACTCATCCTCGCCTTCGTGGTCATCGTCATCGGCGGCATCGGCTCGATCAAGGGTGCGCTGTTCGGTGCCATCCTCGTCGGCCTCGTCGACACGATGGGCCGCTTCCTCCTGCCCAAGGCGCTGGCGTTGATGATGCCGACGGCACAGGCCGGGCTGATCGGTGCCTCACTCGCCTCCATGCTGATCTACATCGTCATGGCCCTGATCCTCGCTTTCAGGCCAAGCGGCCTGTTTGCGGCGCAGTCGTAAGGGCCACCATGAGCCGCGAAACCATCGTCAATATACTGCTGGCACTTCTGCTGCTAGCGATCCCGTTCAGTGCGTCTGCCATGGGCGAGCAATTCTACGTCACGCTTGCCACGCGCATTACGATCCTTGCGCTCGCTGCTGTCGGGCTCAACATCGCGCTTGGTCTTGGCGGGCTGGTATCCTTTGGCCACGCCGCCTTCTTCGGCCTTGGCGGCTATGCCGCCGGCATCCTGGCGACCCATGCCTTCAACGCCGAACCGCTGTTGTTTGGCCTGCAAGGCACGACTTCGATGCCGGTCATCTGGTCGGTGGCGATCCTGGTTTGCGGCCTTGTCGCCTTGCCGATCGGCGCGATCAGCCTGCGCACGACGGGCGTCTATTTCATCATGATCACGCTCGCTTTCGCGCAGATGATCTACTACTTCGCCATCTCCTGGCCGGCCTATGGCGGCGAGGACGGGCTGTCGATCTATGTCCGCAATGGCTTTCCCGGTATGAACACGGCGCAGTCCCTGACCTATTTCCTGATCTGCTATGTCGTGCTGATGGCAGCACTTGGCCTGTTCTGGCTGCTGCGCGGATCGCGCTTCGGTGCCGCATTGCAGGCGGCACGGCAGAACGCGACCAGGCTGTCCGCCGTCGGCATCGCACCCTTCAACATCAGGCTCGTTGCCTTCGCCATCTCTGCCATGGTCACAGGCCTCGCCGGCGCGCTGTTTGCCGATCTCAACCGCTTCGTCAGCCCCTCGATGCTGTCCTGGCACATGTCGGGCGAGCTGATCGTGCTCATCATCCTTGGCGGCAAGGGTCGGCTGTTCGGCCCGGTTGCGGGCGCGATGCTTTACGTGCTGTTCGAATTCGCGCTTGGCGGCTTCACCGAACGCTGGCAGTTCTTCCTTGGCCTGATCCTGCTCGGCGTCGTTTTGTTCGCGCGCGGCGGGCTGCTTGGCCTTTTGGCTGGAGAGGCGCGTCATGGCTGAGCTGGTCCTCGAAATACGCGATCTCAAAAAGACTTTCGGCGCGCTGAAGGCCACCGACGGCGTCAGCCTCGATCTCAAGCCGGGCGAAATCCACGCGCTGATCGGCCCCAATGGAGCCGGCAAAAGCACGCTGATCCACCAGATCTCGGGCTCGCTCCGGCCAGACAGCGGCAGTATCCGCTTTCTCGGCCAGGATATGGCCGGGCTCGACATGGCGGCCCGCGGGCGGCTTGGGCTCGGCCGCAGCTTCCAGATCTCATCACTCGCGCAGGAGTTTTCCGCGCTGCGCAATGTGATGCTGGCGGTGCAGGCACGCCAGGGAACGAGCTTCCGCTTCTTACGCCCCGTGATGAGCGACAAGAGCCTGACAGAACCGGCGATGGCGATGCTGGAGCGCGTCGGCCTTGCCGGGCGCGCCTACGTGCCAGCCGCTGAGCTGTCGCATGGCGAACGCCGTCAACTCGAAATCGCCATTGCGTTGGCCCTTGGATCGAAGGCCTTTTTGTTCGACGAGCCGATGGCCGGCATGGGGCCAGACGGATCGAAAGCGTTGACGAAATTCCTCGACGGCCTGCGCCACGAAGCGCCGATCCTGCTCGTCGAGCACGACATGGATGCCGTCTTCGCGCTTGCCGACCGTATCTCGGTCCTCGTCTATGGCCGCGTCATCGCCACCGGCACGGTGGACGAGATCCGCAACGATCCCGAAGTGCGCCGGGCCTATCTCGGAGAAGCTGCGTGAGCCTGCTGGAACTCAACGGCGTCGAAACCTTCTACGGCGCATCGCAGGCGCTGTTCGGCGTCTCGCTCGACGTCAGGGCGGGTGAGGTCGTGGCGCTCATGGGCCGCAACGGCATGGGCAAGACTACGACGATCAATTCCATTCTCGGCCTCGCGAAACCGCGCTCAGGCTCGATCAGCTTTGGCGGCCGCCAAGTCGCCGGCATGCGCCCGCACCGCATCGCGCGCCTTGGCCTGGGTCTGGTGCCGGAGGGAAGGCGCTGCTTTCCCAATCTGACCGTACTGGAGAACCTGCTGGCCGCAGCACGCGGCAGCGCGTGGACATTGGAAAAAGTTGTCGAGCTGTTTCCGCGTCTCGGCGAACGCCGCGACCAATATGCCGGTACACTGTCGGGCGGCGAGCAGCAGATGGTAGCCATCGGCCGCGCGTTGATGACCAATCCGAGCCTGCTCATTCTGGACGAGGCGACCGAGGGTCTGGCACCTGTGATCCGCCAGGACATCTGGGCAGCAATCCGCAAGCTCAAGTCGAGCGGACAGTCGATCCTTATCGTCGACAAGACGCTTGCCGAGCTTCTACCTGTGGCCGACCGCTGCTTCGTTCTGGAAAAGGGCATGACCGTCTTCGAAGGCACGCCCGAGGCGCTGACGCCAGAAATTCAGGACCGCTATCTCGGCGTATAAAAAAGGGTGTCAAACGGCTTCCAAACTGACCCGGCGCGGTGCTGTTGCTGGCCAGCGATCTTCTGGCCCGAACGCTGCTGCTGCCGCAGGAGCTGCCGATCGGCATCATCACCAGCTCCGTCGGTGCGTTCTTCGTCGTCACCATGCTGATCCACAACCGGCTCTGAGCGCGCCAATGAACCGCTCTTGCAACAGGCCGCCGGCTCAGACCGTCCAGAAATAGCGCACGATGTGGAAGAACACCGGGGCGGCGAAGACCAGGCTGTCGGTGCGGTCCATCATGCCGCCATGGCCTTCGATCAGATGGCCCCAGTCCTTGACGCCCTGATCGCGCTTGATGGCCGAGGCGACCAGCCCGCCGAGAAATCCCATCGAGCAGGCGACGAAGGCCACGGCTGCTGCCTGCAGCGGCGAGAAGGGTGTCACGAACGATAGCAGCGCGCCGAGCAGGCTCGCCGAAACCAGTCCGCCGATCAGCCCTTCCCAGGTTTTCGACGGCGAGACGTTCGGCGAAAAACGGTGTTTTCCAAACAGCTTGCCGAAGATGTATTGCAGCACGTCGCTGCCTTGCACGACGATGATCAGGAACGCGATCAGCAGCAGGGTGCGGCCTTCGAAGCCCGGCACCTCGAGTGTCAGCAGGGCAGGCACATGGCTGACGCAATAGACCGAGATCATCACCGCCCATTGCTGCGCGGCGATCCGCTCGAGGAAGCGTTCAGTGTCGCCATGCAGCGCCGTGATGGCCGGCATCAGCAGGAAGCAATAGACCGGAATGAAGATGACGAAGAGCCCGTACCAGGCGGTCCACACCAGCCAGTATTGAAACGGGATGATGATGCCGAACATGCCGAGCAGCACCCAATGGTCGCTGCGGCGGGTGTGCGTCAGCGTCACGAATTCGCGCAGCGCGGCGAAGGAGATCAGAGCGAACAGGATGGTCATCCCGTAACGCCCGAAGAAGAAGGCGACCGTCATCAGCGCCACCATCACCCACCAGGCGTTGATCCGCTGGCTGAGATTGACCAGCGTCGAACTGAGCGGCTTCGGCGCTCGCGCCGAAAGTATGGTGGCGACGATGCTGGCGGTGGTCAAAACCGCCAGCAGGCCGATGATCAGGATGGAGATTTCGTGGCGCATCAATCGTCTCGCTCGGGACGCGGGTTGAGCGCCAGAAGCGCGGCGTGGGCGCGTTCGAGGAAGGCGCGGCGTTCTTCGCCCGGACCGATCGCCACCGGTGCGCCGAAGACGACGCGGCACAGCAGCGGCACCGGCAGGAACTGGCCCTTGGGCAGCACGCGCGACATGTTCTCGATCCAGCACGGGATCAGCTCGACCTGAGGCCGCGCCGTCGACAGATTGTAGAGCCCGGAGCGGAATGCCAGCAGCGGCTCTTCGGTCATGTTGCGTGTGCCTTCGGGAAACAGGATCAGCGAGTGGCCCTGGTCGAGCACCGACAGCATGATCTCGATCGGGTTTTCCTCAGGTCTCGTCCACTGCCGGTTGATGAGCACCGACGACAGCATGTCCTGCGCGATGAAGCGGCGCAGCCGCGACTTCCCCCAATATTCGCCTGCGGCAACAGCATGGGTGATCGCGCGCTCGCTTTCGCTGAGACAGGCCGACAGCAGGATAAAGTCGCCATGGCTGGTGTGGTTGGCGAAATAGATGCGCTGGCGGTCGGAGGGCAGGCTGCCGTTCCAGATCGGACGCACGCCCGTCACCATCCGGGCCAGCGCCGAGAGGCCGACGGAGGTTACCGTCTGCAGCAAGGTGAAGGTCTTGAGCGAAAGCCTGTTCATCGCGGCGCCCAAAACCCTGACGCCAGAAGTGCTGCGGCAAACAGAGCCAGGGCGGCGCGCTGCTTGAACAGTAGGCGACGCGTGCCAGCAATGCGGTCATCGAGCGAGCGTGTCGCGGGCGGGGCCGTTTTCAGGCGCATGCGCGCCAGCATGTCGTCCACCGCGGCACCGCCGGAAGCTTCGTCATCATGGCCAGCCATGACCCGGAACAACAGGGCGTCGAATGCCAGCAATGCCGACAGCGCCAGAACGGCGACAGCGCTCGCGGCTGTGATCGACAGCGCAACGGCCGCCGGCAAAGTCTCGAAGCCGCCGCGCGTCGAGGCAGCCAGCGGCGCAAGGATATTTGCCGCCATCACGATTGCGGCCGGCCACGCTGCCTGCCGCATCAGCATGCCGGCGAAGCGGTCGGTGCGGTCCTGGTAGGCATTGCCGGTCATGACGCCGCGCGCTCTATGGCCTCGGCAAGATGAACCGGCCGGCCGAGGGCCGCGAGCATTTCGCGGGCAAGCGCCGGCGTCTTGGCCCTGCCGGTCGCCACCAGCCATTCGGCGACGACGCCGGCGCTGCGCTGGAAGCCGAGCGCGCAGCACACCAGCACGGTGCCGTCGCGGCGCGCGCTCTCCAGCGCGCCGGCTGCCTGTTGCCGTATCGCCACTGGCGGCGGCAACAGGTCGACCATCGGAAAGCTGATCCAGCGGCAATCGGCTGCCGTCGGCCTTTCAAGTTCGGCGGCGAGGTCGATGACCGTGCCGAAGCTGCTGGCCTCGCGTGCCGTGGGAAAGCGCCCGAGAAAGACGCCGTCGGCAATCGCCACCTGGGGAGCAAGTTTGCGCGTCCAGGCCCATATGTTGGCCCTGGCGCCGAGACGGTAAGGCAAGAGCAGGACACGGCTTGCGAGCGTGATGCTGCCATCGGCGGATTTCTGGAACACTTTTTCGCCTGCTCCTGCATAGGCGAAGGCGACGATGGCCAGCGCCAGCGCCGGCCAAAGCAGGAAGAGCGCAACGGCGCAGAACAAGGCGCCGAGCGCTGCACCGGCCAGCGCGAGGACCGCGCCCAGCACGTAGAACCGCGCCAGCCGCCGCGCTTTCACATCGCTGGTCAGCCGGAAGCCTGAAAACGGCAACGCGCCGCTGCGCGGAAACAGCCACAGCGCAAAGAACCCGAGCAGCGCGCCGGTCGGAATGTCGATGAAGTGATGCTGCCAGGTCGTCAGCACCGAGGCACCGATCAGGAAGCTCCAGCCATGCCAGAGCGGCAGGAGCAACCCGCGGAGCCGGTGGCGCCAATGATCCCAGATGATCACCAAAAGGGCGATGTGCAGCGAGGGTGCCTGGTTGAACGGCTTGTCGAAACCGCCGAGCACGGCAAACAGGAAGCCCGGCAGGCCGGTCGTCGCCGGTCGCACGAATGTCGCGGTCAGCGGGAACAGGATGAAGCAGATAACGGCGACGACCTGCGCGGTGAGATAGCGCCCGGCCAGGCGGTCGACGCCTTGCCTGTCGTTGTTGAGCAGCAGCGACAGGCCGTAGAACAGGTTGATCGACCAATAGGGCACGATGGTCCAGGCGACGAACGGAATACCGTGCTCCCACGAGAACACGATGCTGCCGACCTCGTCGCGCCGCGAGGCCAGCCAGTTGGCGAAGCCGTAGCTGAGATAGAAGAACGGCGCCAGGAAGGCCAGCCAGAGCGCGGCCCTGACGACCACCCGTCCATAAGGCTCGGTGCGCGCGATGGGTGCAAGCGACGAGGCCATGCTGCTCAGCGGCGCCGTGCGACCGAGACGGTGAAGATGCCCCATTGGTCGATGCGCTGGTCGAGCTTTTCGAAACCGGCGGCTTCGACGAGCTGGTCCATCTCACCCTGCGTGCGCCGCCGCATCACCCAGGCCTCGCCTCCGCGATGCGAAGTCAGGCTGCGGGCGATCATCTCGAGCTGCGGATGCCAAGGCTGGTTGGTGTAGAGCAACAGGCTTCCCGGCTGCATGGCGCTGGCCAATCCACCGAGCGAGCGGGCTATCATCGCATTGTCGGAGAACAACTCGTAAAGGCCGGAAACGATGGCAAGATCCGGAGCTGGATCGATCGATGCGAGCATGTCGGCATCGAAGGCGTCGGCGCGCTGGAACGAGACATCAGCCGGCAATTGCCGCTCGGCGATCAGCTTGCGGCCAAGCTGGACGTTGAGGTCGGAATAATCCTGCAGGCGAACGCTCGCCGGCTGATCGGGGCTCTTCACGATGGCATCGAGAACATAGCGGCCATGGCCGGCCGCGATGTCGAGAATGTGCGCTGGCCGGCCAGCGGCCTTGAGCGTCGCCAGGCAAGAGCCGATGAGCTCTTCGAGATGCAGCTTGCGCTGGCGGATGCCGCGCCAGCCAATGGCCTCCAGGAAAATGCGGTCGACGACGCGGCCAAGAGGCGTAAGCCCACGCGCATTGTTCTCGTAGACGTAGTCCAGCGTCGAGCCGGAATCGAAGCCGGTGGTCACGCCGGCCTTCATTCCTTGCGAGACCCAGGCGCCCATGCGGATGGAGGCACGGCTGAATGCCCAATAGAGGCCCTTTGGCGACATCAGAGCGAGCGGCGAGGCAAGCCTATCGGCCTCGTCGCGTGTGTAGCCGGCAATGTCCGCCTGCTTAAGGTCGACCGGCGCATCGGGTGCCTCGAACTGCCTGGCCAGGAATGGCCGGATCAACTCGAGGGCCTTTGCCCGGTCGCGCTCGCCCAGCGTGTCGTGGAAGAAACCAGGCAACACATGGCGTTCCTTGGTGCGGCTGCCGATATTGACGAAGAACTCGTGCTGCGGGCCGTGGCGCACCACCCAGTCGCTGCCCGAAAGCAGAAGCTGGGTCGGCACGGTAATGGCGCGGGCGTCACTGACGATGCGGGCGGCGTGCTGGTAGAGTTCGACCAGTATGTTGGAAGCGATCGGCCGCGTGATCAACGGATCGCTCTCGAAAGAGGCGATGCGCACGGGATCGTGGGTCAGGAATTTCGCCTTGACATAGGAATTGACGAAGAAGCGGCCCTTGATCTTCTGCCAGAGTGCGATGCCCTCCTTGGCGAAGGGCACGTAGAGTTTTACCGAGAAGGCCGGTGAGGCCAGCACCATGGCGCGCAGCTTCGGCGCATAGTCATGCACCCAGGCGGCGGCCAGCACGGCGCCGAAGGATTGTGCGATCAGCGCGATATCCCGAGTGGCAAAGCCATCCCTGGCTGCAATCTCGCGCATGAAGCAGTCGATGTCGCGCACCAGCGCCGAGAAGGAGGGCGCATAGCCGCGCTCGCCGGACGAGCGGCCATTGCCGCGGGCATCCCAGGCATAGAAGGCGTGGTCCGGCATCTGCAATTCATCGACAAGATGGGCCATGCGGCCGCCATGCTCGTGGCCGCGATGGAAGAGCACCACCGCGCCCTTGGCATCGGCGGAGGCCGCCGGCCAGAATCGGTAGAAGATCTCCGTCCCGTCATGGCTGCGGAAAACCCGCTCCTGTGCTTGCCGCGCAAGGCTTTCCGTGGCCGCGGCGGCGATCGGTTCGTGCATCATGGTCTTCCCCTCTGGCGGCATGGCGAGCCTCGATGCTCAGCTGGCGCTGCCAATAATGCCGGCGCGTATCCGGTTTATGGCGGTCAGCAGCGAAAGCGTTGCCATGGCCGGAAACACAAACGGCGTTATCGATGCCGGCCACAGCCCGGCGGCACACAGCGTGGCGACGACGCCGAGCGCCAGCGCCCTGTCGCTCTTGCCGAACGGCCCGGCATAATTACGCCCGACCTTGGCAGCGATGCCGAGCACGCCGGCGAACTCGGTCAGCACGGCCGATATCGCGAAGGCGACGACGCCCCATGCGCCAAATTCCGGAAAGACGGCAAAAGGGAGGATCAGTGCGAGGTCCGAAACGACGTCGCACAACTCGTTCAGATACATGCCGAGCGTCGAGGCTTGGCCATGTTCCCGTGCCAGCATGCCATCCACCGCATTCATCGCCATGCGCACGAACATCACCGCGGGGATAAGCAACAGCAGCCAGCGCCATTCGTGCCAGATCGCAATGGCCGCGCCGGCGGCTATCGACATCGCGGCCGCCAGGATGGTTATGCTGTTTGCCGTGACCCCGATTGCCGCCAACCGATTGACCAGCGGCCGCAGTCGACCCTGGAAGGCCGGCTTGAGAGCGTAAAGCGTCGGCATTGCGTTGATCCCCCGATCCTGTTCAGCGGCTGTACATCAATATGCCAGACGCGACCAGTGTAGCGGGGGCTACGGCCATCATGCGTTTGCAAATCGATAACCATGATTGGTCCGGCAAAGCTGTCATGCACATTTGCCGGCTTCTCGTGCAACGCGGCGTCTTGAATAGTGAGCACGCTTATTATATATGCCGCTCATGGTTTCCGATGGCATCGACAGATTGGGCTTCTTGATCCACGACGTGCAGCGCTTGATGCGCAAGCGCTTCGAGGCGAGGGCCAGTGGCTTGGGGCTTTCTTCGGCGCAATGGCGGCTTCTGGTCCGCGTTGCCAAGGAAGACGGTGTCGCGCAGGCGCGGCTGGCCGAACTTCTCGAAATCGAGCCGATCAGCGTTTCGCGCCTGGTCGACCGCATGGAAGAGGGAGGCTGGATCGAGCGTCGGTCCGACGCCGCCGATCGTCGCGTCCGCATGATCTTCCTGACGCCCAAGGCAAGCGATGCCTACGCCGTAATCAAGAGCATTGCCGGAGAAGTCTATGAGGAATCGCTGGTCGGCGTGAAGCCGGAAGCCCGTCGCGTCCTCATCGAAGGGCTCGAGGCGATGGTTCGCAACCTGACCGACGACGAGACGCCGTCCATTGAAAAAGTGAAGAATACAGAAGGCGCAGCAGCATGAACGCGGTAGCCAAGATAGACGAGAAAGTGACCGAACTGGACATGGAAGCGCCGGCGCAGCCGGCCGCGGCCCCGCCGGCGGTTGCTCCCCCGGTGCAGCCGGCCCCAGTGCCCGTGAAGAAAAAGCGCCGGCTGGGCCGCTTCCTGCTGATGGTCGCGCTGCCTGCGGCATTGGCTGTCGGCGGCGGCTATGTCTGGGTCACCGGCGGCCGCTATCAGGAGACCGAGAACGCCAATCTGCAGCAGGCTAAGGTGTCGATCGCTTCCGACACGGCCGGCCGCATCGTTAAGGTCGACATCTTCGATAACCAGCTGGTCAAGCAGGGTGACGAGCTGTTTGCCATCGACCCGGAGCCCTACCGGATCGCGCTGGCGCAGGCCGACGCCGCGGTTGCGGGGGCGCGTCTCAATGTCGAGCAGTTGCGCGCGGCCTATGGCCAGTCGATGGCTCAGCAGAAATCCGATGCCAGCCAGGTCGCCTTCGCCCAGTCTCAGTTCGACCGCGCCGCCGATCTTGCCCAGAAGGGCATCAACGCCAAATCGTCGCTCGACGAAGCCAAGAACGATCTCGACAAGGCCAAGCAGCAGCTGGCGGTTGCCGAGCAAGGCATCATCAGCGCCAAGGCAGGCCTTGGCGGCAATCCCGACATCGAGACCGACAAGCACCCGACCGTGATGGCCGCGCTCGCCGCGCGCGACAAGGCGGCCTATGACCTGGCGCAGACCACGGTCAAGGCGCCGGCGGACGGCATCGTCAGCCAGGCCTCGTCGTTCAAGGTCGGTCAGTATGTCGGTTCCGGCACGCCGCTGTTTTCGCTGGTCGAGACCGGTGACACCTGGATCGATGCCAATTTCAAGGAAACGCAGCTCACCCACATGAAGCCCGGCCAGAAGGCCGAGATCGTGGTCGACACCTATCCAGGGCGCACCTTCGAGGCGACGGTCAAGGCGATCGGCGCCGGCACGGGAGCCGAGTTCTCGCTGCTGCCGGCCCAAAATGCCACCGGCAACTGGGTCAAGGTCACACAGCGTATCCCGGTTCGTCTTGAACTGATCGATGCGGACGCCAAGATGGCGTTGCGCACCGGCATGAGCGCCACCGTTACCGTCGACACCGGCGTGGCGCGTGGCCTGCCCTCGATCTTTGGTCACGCCACGGCTGGCGAGGCCGCGCAGTAACGTCAACAGATTGCCGCAGGACCAGCGGCGGAGGTGAATAGCGGGATTGGTCTGATGGGAGGAGCTGGAAGGATCAGCGTTTTGGCGCTGCCGCGTCGCGGCCTGGCCGAAATCTGAAATCTCCGACGCGGACCCGTCGGTCCTCATGTTTCCGGGCGGCAGGCATCCGCTCATCAGAGACTTTCAGTCGATGTAACCCCCACATCGACGATCGCGTCCCACCGCGACGAGGGTCTCTCAACGGAAGGCGTTGCCGCCCGGAAACCCCTTGTACACGTTTTTGTTACCTGCTGGAAGTTCCACGCCATGAGCACGCCCGAACCCTTCAAAGAAGTGCCGCATCGCGGCCTGATCACGGTCGCGCTCATGCTGGCGACGGTCATGCAGGCGCTCGACACGACGATCGCCAACGTCGCTCTGCCGACAATGACGGGCGATCTCGGCGCCTCGCCTGACAACATCAACTGGGTGCTGACCTCCTACATCGTTGCGGCCGCCATCATGACGCCGGTCACCGGCTGGCTGGCCGACCGCTTCGGCCGTAAGGAACTGTTCCTGACGGCGGTGGTCGGCTTCACCATATTCTCGATGCTGTGCGGCATCGCCTGGAGCCTGGAGTCCATAGTGTTCTTCCGGCTGATGCAAGGCGTGTTCGGCGCGGCGATCGTGCCTCTGTCGCAAACCTTCCTGCTCGACATCAACCCCAGGGAACGCCATGGCCAGGCGATGGCCATCTGGGGCGCCGGCATCATGCTGGGGCCGATTCTGGGCCCGACGCTGGGTGGCTGGCTGACCGAGAATTTCAACTGGCGCTGGGTGTTCTTCATCAACCTGCCGGTCGGCATCGTCGCCTTTCTCGGTATGGCCGCCTACTTGCCGGCCGTTGCCCGGCGGGTGCGCGGCTTCGATTTCTTCGGCTTCGCCATGATATCGCTCGGCGTCGGCGCGCTTCAGCTGCTGCTCGATCGCGGCGGCGAGGTCGACTGGTTTTCCTCGGTCGAGATCTGGATCGAACTTGGTCTTTCGCTCACCGGCTTCTGGGTGTTCATCATTCACACCATGACCGCCGAACACCCCTTCATCGATCCCAAGATCTTCCTCGACCGCAATTTCGTGACCGGGCTGGCGTTCATCTTCATCATGGGTGTGCTCATCCTGGCGAGCATGTCGCTGTTGCCGCCGATGCTGTCGACCATCTTCGGCTATCCGACCGTCACCATCGGCGTCGTCATAGGGCCACGCGGTGTCGGCACCATGATTTCAATGCTGGTCGTCGGCCGGCTCATGAGCAAGATCGACGCCAGGATCCTCGTGGTCATCGGCTTCCTCCTGACCGCACAGTCGCTCTACACCATGTCCAGCTTCACGCCGCAGATGGACAATTGGCTGATCATCAGCTCCGGGGTCATCCAGGGCCTGGGGATGGGAATGGTGTTCGTGCCGCTGTCGACCGTCGCCTTCGCCACGCTTGACGTTCGCTTCCGCACCGATGCCACGGCCCTGTTCAGCCTGGTGCGCAATCTTGGCTCGTCCATAGGCGTGTCGGTCGTGACGGTCCTGATGGTGCGCAACACGCAGATCAATCACACCGAGCTTTCGGCCTTCATCAACCCGTTCAACCCCAATCTTTGGGCGGTCTCTCCTGCCGCCGCGAGCGGCGATCCGACGGCGCTTTCGCAGGTCGATCGCATGGTCAATCTGCAGGCGATGATGATTTCCTACGTCAACGACTTCAAAATACTCATGGTGATGACGCTGCTTGCCATCCCGTTTGTTTTCCTGCTGCGCAAGCCCAAGCAGGCGCCTGCCGGCGGCGCGCCGGCAGCGCATATGGACTAGCTCTATTTTCCGAGCACGAGGCTCCAGTAACGGAGCTTGCTGTCGCCGCCGTCGCGCACATAGGCAAGGCCGAAGCGGGTGAAGCGCGGGTCGAGCATGTTGCGGCGATGGCCAGGTGAATGCACCCAGATGTCGAACAGCTTCTCGAGGTCGAAACGACCCTCGGCGATGTTCTCCGCGGCGGCGCCGGAAATTCGATTGTCCTTGACGCGCGAGGCGAAATCCTTGCCCCAGCCGGTGGTGTGGCTCATGCGGCGGCGCTGCGCCATGTAGCCGGCCTGCTGCAGGGCAGCCTGTTCGAGTTGCCGGTCGGCGACCAGCGGCGCGAGCCCCGCCGAGGCGCGGATGCTGGCCAGCGTGCTGGTGGCGGAGGAGGAGACCCCGGCGCCTTCGCCTGACGGCAGTGAAACGGTGCTGCAGGCGGCGAGGCCCGCCAAGGCTGCGAGGCCGGTCAGCACCATGCGCCTGTGCAGATTCGGGATCGGGTGGGTTTCGATTTTCGCTATGGTCATGCCCCTGAGATAACGTCGATCATGGCTTTTGCCGGGCAGGGCGGCGAAAATCGAAGATGTTAGGCGGCAGTATCGAGATCTGCGTCCGAGGAACCGCCCATCCGGTCGTCTTCCGTATGCACCCACCACGACCCGAGCGCGTCGATGAGCGGTACAAGCCGGCGGCCAGGCGCCGTGAGGTCATAGTCGACCCGCAACGGATAACCCGGACGCACCGTGCGCCGCACGATGCCGGCCTCTTCCAGCTTGCGCAGTTCCAGGGTCAGGATGCGATGCGACACCGTCGGGTTGTCACGTCTCAGGTCACTGAACCGCTTGGTCCCGTCCTTCAGATAATAGAGCAGCAGTGTGGGCCAGCGGCCGCTGAGCACGCGCATGGTCTCTTCGATCGGGCAGCGTGAGACGACGTCTTTCATGGGCGGATCCTGGTTACAGAATTGTGCGTAATTTACATGGGACGACAAGCGTTTAGGGTCAAGTTTCGCTGCGCGGCGTGATCCTCTCAATCACGGAAGAAAACAAATGGAACCTATCCTCCTTTACGGCTTCCCGGCGGGAAGCTCGATGGGGCTTGTCGCTGCCTTCGAACGGATCGGGCAACCCTATCGCCTGTGCCGCGTCGACATGCTCACCGAGATGAAAAACGATGCCTATGCCAGCATCAACGATCGTCAGGAAACGCCGGTGCTGATCACCGACGAAGGCCGGGTGCTCACCGAGACAATGGCCATCGCCTCGTGGCTCGAAGCCCGCGACACACAGCGCCGCATCAGCTTCGAACCGCGCACGCCGCAAGCCGACCGCATGCACCAGCTGATGGCCTTCGTGAACACCGGTTTCACCGCCGCCTTCAGCCCGCTCTGGGTGGCATTGGAAATGGCGGCGGATGAACCGGCGCTGAAGGCGACCTTGCGGGAGTTCGGCCGCAAGGCCGTTGCGGAACGTCATGATCGGCTCGAGGCGATGATCGCCGACACGGATTTCCTGGTCGGCGACCGGCTGACGCTGGCCGATACCACGCTGATCGGCGTGGCGCGCTGGGCGGAGTTTCACCAGGCGATCGACGGCGCTGCCTATCCCAAGCTGGCCGGATTGCGCCTTCGCATCGAATCCGATCCGGCCGTGCGTTATGCGCTGGCTGTCGAGGACGGCGAACAGCCCGCCGGTTCTGGCGCCTGCCTTGGCCACGTCCCCCTGACTGAGGTGATCGATCGCTTCGCTTCATAAGTTGCCAGCCGCGCGGCGCCAAGTGCATGGCGGCGCGCGGCGCCAAGTCTGCTGCCGCCCGGTTCAACCAGCCGTTACCGGTGGACTTGGCGACAACTGCTTCTAAATCGGCTAGGATGACGCTGTACGAGAAATGGCAGCTCCGGGCGGCCATCCAGGCGGTGACCGCCCCGACACACGGGAGGAAGGTTATGGCCGGCTTTCATGTCATGGCAGACGCACGTGGAATGCATGTGCAGCCAACGGTGCGCCGCATCACCACGTCGGACCTTTGGGACGCGCTGCGTCTCGGCTTCGAGGATTTCTGGGCAAAACCATCGCACTACGTGTTCCTGTGCCTGATCTATCCCATCGTCGGCTTGATCCTGACGCAGTGGACGTCCGGCGCCAATGCCATCCAGCTCATCTATCCCCTGATGTCGGGTTTCGCGCTGCTTGGGCCATTTGCGGCCCTCGGCCTTTACGAGATCAGCCGCCGGCGCGAGCTCGGCATGAACACCTCCTGGCGGCACGCGTTTGACGTGCGGCGCTCGTCCGCGGTTCCGTCGATCGCTGTCATCGGCGTCATGCTGGTGGCGCTGTTCCTGCTGTGGCTCTACACCGCGCAATCGATCTACACTGGGCTGTTCGGCGACCAGCCGCCGGCCTCGATTGGTGGCTTCATCCGCGACGTGCTGACCACCAGCAAGGGCTGGACGCTGATCCTTGCCGGCAATGCCGCGGGCTTTGTCTTCGCCGTAGTCGTGCTGGCCACCACCGTGGTTGCCTTCCCGCTGCTGCTCGACCGTGACGTCGGCGCCGTTTCGGCGATCGAGACCTCGGCCCGGGCGGTGATGGCCAACCCGCTGCAAATGGCGCTGTGGGGCTTGCTGGTCGCCGTGCTTCTGGTGATCGGTTCGATCCCGCTGTTTGCCGGGCTCGCCGTCGTCATGCCGGTGCTCGGCCATGCCACCTGGCATCTCTACCGCAAGGTGGTCGAGCCCGAGCGGGTACAGCAGATAAGGCGGCCGATGTAACGAAGAAGGCACCCATGGCCTTCACCCTGCCGAGCCTGCCCAACAAGATCGTCTGTCTGACCTGCCTTTGTATCGGTAGCTATCTGCATGCCGCGCCAGCGCGCGCTGACCAGCCGGTGCAGTTTGAAAGCGCGGCTTCGGAGCCAACGTCATTTCAGAAGCGCATTGCGCAAGCAGGCGGCAAGGTCCCGAAGGCCGTTCCCGGCACGCCGCTGCAGGGGTATTTAACGCGGCCGCCGGGTGAGGGGCCGTTCCCGGCTGTCGTGGTTCTGCACGGATGTTCAGGTCTGCCCGGAAGTGTAAAGAAAACCTGGTCCGAGCGACTGTCCTCCTGGGGTTACGTCGTCCTCGTCGTCGACAGCTTCAGCACCCGCGGCATAAAGGAGACCTGTGATGGCCTCCACTCTGTTGATCGCGTATATGACGCCTACGGCGCTCTGGAATTCCTATCGAAATACAGTTTTGTCGACCCGCGGCGCATTGCGTTGATGGGGTTCTCCGCTGGCGGGAACGCAACGCTCGAGGCCTTGCAATCTGGTGGAGACGAGCGGCTTATGGAGCGCAAATTCAAGGCTGCGATCGCCTACTATCCGGATTGTTCGGCAACGAATGGCGACATGGCGGCCCCGACCTTGATACTGATCGGCGAGCTTGACGATCGGACCCCCGCCAAAATTTGCCAGGAGATGATGACGCAGCGCAGCGGCAAGGGAAGCTCCGTACAGCTTGACGTCTACCCAGTTGCTCGTCACGGATTTGACTCCGCAGGATTGAAGACTGGCATCGAGACCTATGGTCACCGGATGCAGTACAATGCGGCCGAGCAATCCATCCTTGCCTCTCATGCATTCCTGAAAGACGTCTTCGGCGGCTGATAGTGGCGACTGCCGTTTTGCACTCTCAGCGCTGCGCGTCTGTCGCCATCTTCAGCGCGAGTGCCTTCAGCACCGTGCCATCATCCGGCGCCGGATGACCGATTTTCGCAACCGATGTGCCGATCGAGACGGTGGGCGACCGGCGCTTTCACTATCGCTGACGCACGAAACGTGGCCTCTTCATTTCGCGAGAGTGATGCGGCGACTGGCATACATCTCGCGATTTCCAAGCATGGCCGTGCAATCCGTCCTGACGGACGAGTTTCCCGTCATCAGCACGGTCTTGCCGACAAGCCTCAGACAATCGCCCTGACTGCTCATATCTGAGTTGCCAGCGTAGGAAATGGGCGCGTCAGGCGCATAGACGAAACCGCTGATCGTGGAATTTGCCCCGCCATTGAGCGTCAAGGCGGACGTGTTCCCGTGATCCTCGAAAATGGTGATGCCGGCATAGGGGCCGCTGGTGGACGGGGAAAGGCCCACCTTCTCATTGGCATTTATGTAGAGCTGTGCGCCTTCCATGAGGAATATAGTCACGCCGTGGCCTGTCAGGCTACCGTTGCCGCCGGGCTTGATGGTGGTGCCGCGCAGGATGTAGACGCCCGGATCAAGTGTGATGTCCCCCGACAATGTCTTGTCGCAATACGTGCCGGGCGACAGCGTGTAGGTTTTGCCGTTCGGGACCGGCAGACACAATGTGAAGGGGGGAGGGACGACGTCGGCCAGAGGATCAAAAGACGCATATTGATGTTCGAGCGGCATTCCACAGGTGAGTGTGGCGTTGGGTGACGAAAGCCCGGAAGTGCCGCCGACAGTCGAGACGCAGCCCGCTGAAACCAGTGCGGAACCGCCCCTGTTCACGGCGTCGGGCGCATCCGAGTTTGCCGCGATCACGCAGTTGCTCATCGAGACGTTGGTCGAGCCCTGCAGGCTCACGGCGGCGGATGCCTGGGGATCGAGCGCCAGCACGCAGGCTTGCGCGCCAGGCTCAAGTTTGACCGAGGCCGAGCGGTGAGCCTGCCAAGCGGGCGCGCCGCTGATGAAGCTTGCTCGGCTGATTTTGGACGAAACCGAGATGTAGTAGGCGCTCGGGTCGCCGCTCGCGGCTGCCGAAAAGGCGGAGACGCTGCCCGAATATTCTTGCTGGTCGGCAATGCTCATATTGGCCGCGAAAAATGTCAGCCCGAGCGCCTGGACATCACCTGCCGTCATGCCGGGCGAATACTTTGTGCCGACGGCGAGCCCCGCCGCGTCCAGTGAGTTCTGCAATTGCGCGGCATCCTCGCTGGTGCCCACCAGATCCATGACTCCGGCAACGCCAAGCATCATCGGCAGCATCGCCATGGCGGTTGCCAAGGCAAAGTTGCCGCGCCTGTCGCGCGCGAATCCGAGGATCATCGCTTTTAGCATCCCAGCCCAGAAACCAGTGGTCGGCATGACGATGCTCATAAAACGCTAATTTTCACGTTGCTGGATGCGTCAAAGACCGGCCAGTTTCTTGGAGGCTAGTTAACCATGCCGGCCCCACGGCACGATAGTGCGCCGCCATTGCAGCTACTGAAGCGAGGAAACCTTGGACTTTACCCATCGCAGCCTTTCGCGCGAGACATCCACTGCCGCTCGCGTGACTGGCGAAAGCTGGTGACAGGCCGGGGCGGTTCGGCTAATCCGAACCGGCTGCGGCGAACCGTCGGTCGCGGCGATCGCAACGATCATGACTGAAGGAAACGGCATGGCGGATTCGCCTGAAATCATCGGCTCGCTCGAAGACGTGTCGAAGTCCTATTCGGCAATCCTGTGCGATGTCTGGGGTGTGGTCCACAATGGTGAAACGCATTTCCCGGTGGCGGCTTCCGCACTGGCAAGGGCTCGAGAGGCGAAAATCCCCGTCGTCCTGATCACCAATTCGCCGCGCAGAAGTGCCGATGTCGTGGCGCAGATGAACGCGATCGGTGTTCCACCGTCAGCCTACGACCGGGTGGTTACCTCAGGCGACGTGACGCGGGATCTGATCGCCGAAGGGCCGCGCAAGATTTTCCATATCGGCGCCGACCGGGACTTCACCCTCTATGAAGGTCTCGACGTCGAGCTTGTCGAGGAGTTCGAGGCGTCCGGCGTCGTCTGCACCGGCCTGTTCGACGACGAGGTCGAAAAACCCGAGGATTACACGGAGCTCCTGCGGCGGCTGCGCGCCAGGAACCTGCCTTTCATCTGCGCAAATCCCGACATCGTGGTCGAGCGCGGCGAACGCATCATCTGGTGTGCCGGCGCGCTGGCGCGTGACTATGCCCAGCTTGGCGGCCGCACATTGATCGCTGGAAAACCTTACGCGCCGATCTACAATCTCGCGATGAAGGAGGTTGCCGAGATTCTTGGCCAGCCGGTCGAGCGCGGCCAGGTGCTTGCCATCGGCGACGGCATGATGACCGATGTGAAGGGCGCCGCCGACAATGGCTTCGATGTTCTTTATGTCTCCGGCGGCATCCATGCCCGCGACTATGGCGATGCCCTGCAACCGGATCCGGCAAGACTGGCGGCGTTCCTGGAAAAGCATGGCTATGGTCCGGTGGCCGTCATTCCCAGACTTCGGTAGGTGACGATGGCAGCCTTCCAACGCGTCCTGGCAACCGCGCCGCTTCCCGCCGACCTGCGCGGCGGCGTGGTGGCGATCGGCAATTTCGATGGCGTCCATCGCGGCCATCAGGCGGTGCTCGAGCGCGCCTCTGCCGAGGCCGGACGGCGCGGCGTACCGGCCCTGGTGCTGACGTTCGAACCGCATCCACGCAAGATATTCAGGCCTGATATCCCGTTGTTCGTGCTGACGCCGCCGCCGATGAAGGCGCGGCTCCTGTCGCTGCTGGGCTTTGCCGCGCTGATCGAGCAGCCGTTCACGCACGACTTCGCCTCGCTGTCGGCGGAAGCGTTCGTGACGGATGTGCTTGAAACGAACCTTGGCATTACCCACGCCGTGACCGGGTTCGATTTCCACTTCGGCAAGGATCGTCAAGGCGGCCCGGCCTACCTGATGGCGGCGGGTGAGCGTCACGGCTTCGGCGTCACGCTCGTCGACGCCTTCCGGGACGAGGGCGCCGAGGTGGTGTCGTCCAGCCGCATCCGCGGATTGCTGGGCGAGGGCGAAGTGGCCGAAGCCGCCGGTCTGCTCGGCTACCGCTTCACCGTCGAAAGCGAAGTGGTCGGCGGACAGCAGCTTGGCCGAACCCTTGGCTTTCCAACCGCGAATATGAGGCTGTCGGCTGAAGCCGCACTCAAGGAGGGCATCTATGCCGTCCGCTTCCGCCGCGCCGACGGCACGCTTCACGACGGCGTCGCCAGCTTCGGCCGTCGCCCGACCGTCAATGACAATGGCACGCCGCTGCTGGAAACCTTCGTCTTCGACTTCTCCGAAGACCTCTATGGCGAGGTCTGTCAGGTTTCCTTCTTCGGTTTCCTGCGCCCGGAGGTGAAGTTCGATGGGCTCGACGCGCTGGTCGCGCAGATGAAGCGCGATGAAGCCGAGGCACGCGCGCTGCTTGCCGGCGTCAAGCCGCTCTCCGATCTCGACGCGGCCATGGTTTTTTGAGTCCAGGCGTTATCCCGGTTACTTTTTCAGCGCCAGACCGACGGCGATGAAGGTCCAGCCCTGGAAGATCAGGTCGATCGCAAGGAACAGACCGAGCACCCACAGGCTGTTGACCGGCCAGCCCATGGCGATGATCAGACCTGCAAGCGCGCTGATGACACCGGCGGCGACGAGCCAGCCCCAGCCGCGTTCCGGCCGGTGGCTGTAGCCGACCCAGGCCCTGAGCACCCCTGACGCGACCAGCGCGATCGCCAGCAGGAACGTCAGCACCGCCGAGGCAAGCAACGGATTGCCGAAAGCGAAGAAGCCGGCGACGGCGTACAGCAGTCCGCTGAGCAGCCAGTAGAAGAAGCGATTCCAGGACTTGACGCCGAACGCGTGCACGATCTCGATGATACCCGCCATCAGCATCAGCCATCCCACGACGTAGACGGAAGCCACCGTGGCGACGAACAGATTGGCGAAGGCAATGCCGCCGAAGATGAGCAGCAGCACACCGAGTGCGACAAACCATCCCCATTTTGTCCGTGTCTGTTCGATCCCGATTTTCAAGGCGTCGCCATGCAGGGTCATTGTCGCGGTCTCCATCGAGGGCTGCGGAATACTGCGGATGGAAGGTAATCCGGGCGCGAGCCAACGTCCAGCCGATGACCGGCAGCGGGATCGCGGCAAAGCGCGAGCATATGTCTCGGGTTTAAATCAAATTTTACCAAACGGCCGTCAAAGCTGTCATCGGCAATCATATGCGTTGTGTTAGTGGAGTGGCCATGAGTTCGGTCGGAAGAATCTCTCTTGTGTTGGCCGCCGCAGTGCTGGGTGGGACGGGCGCTGCCAATGCGGGCGAGGGCAGCTGGCTGTCCGGCGACTGGTATCTGACCGTAGGTGCCACCGGCATGGTGGCGCCGAATTTCGAGGGCGGCAAAAAGTACCTGCTCAGCGCCTCGCCGATCATTTCGCTGGGCAAGGCCGGACCTGCTGCCCGCTTTGTCTCGCGCAACGACAACATCTCGCTGGCGCTGGTCGATGATGGCGGTTTCCGCGCTGGCCTGACCGGCAAGTTCCTGTTTTCCCGCGATGACGACAACGCCGATGAGCTGAAGGGCCTCGATCCGGTGCGCTGGGGCGGGGAAGTCGGCGGCTTCTTCGAATTCTATCCGACCGACTGGCTGCGCGCCCGCGCCGAGCTGCGCCACGGCATTCGCGCTCACAACGGCTTTGTCGCCGACATTGCCGCCGACGCCTTTTACGATGTGACGCCGACCGTCAGGATTTCGGGCGGCCCGCGTGTTTCCTTTGCGTCAGGCAATTATTTCGACGCCTATTACGGCGTCAACGCGCAGGAAGCCGTGGCCTCGGGCTTGAGCGAATATCATCCCGGTGGCGGGCTGAAATCGACCGGCCTCGGCGGCGCCATAACCTGGAAGGTGACCGAGCCGATGACCGCCAGCCTGTTTGGCGAATATTCACGCCTGATGGGACCGGCGGCCGATTCCAGCCTGGTCAAGGAGCGCGGCGACCGCAACCAGTTCATGATTGGCGTGTCGACCACCTACCGCTTCGATTTCACGATGTAAGTGAAATGAACGAGACGCTTTATTCCTGCCGTGGCTTCGGCTAAAAGCCCAGCCATGACCAGCTTTTCGCGCCTTTTCGCGATCGCGATACGAATTACAGGCCCGGTGTTCCGGGTGGCCTGAGCGCCGCCGGAGCCGCCGGGAGTTTCTGCGCGCCCCCTCGCGCTTTTTCCATAACATGATGTTCACGCCCGAGCTTGTACGCCCGCCGGGCAATGCAAATGGCAGACCAATGACCGATACAACTGAAACGATCGACTATTCCAAGACGCTTTACCTGCCGCAGACGGACTTCCCGATGCGTGCCGGCTTGCCGGAGAAGGAGCCGCTGCTGGTCAAGCGCTGGCAGGACATGGATCTCTACCGCAAGCTGCGCGAGAGCGCTGCCGGCCGCACGAAATACGTTCTGCATGACGGGCCACCCTACGCCAACGGCAACATCCATATCGGCCACGCGCTGAACAAGATCCTCAAGGATGTCATCACCCGCTCGTTCCAGATGCGCGGCTACGACTCGAACTATGTGCCCGGCTGGGACTGCCACGGCCTGCCGATCGAGTGGAAGATCGAGGAGCAGTACCGCGCCAAGGGCAAGAACAAGGACGAGGTGCCGGTCAACGAATTCCGCAAGGAATGCCGTGAGTTCGCCGCGGGTTGGATCGCTGTGCAGGGGGCCGAGTTCCAGCGCCTCGGCGTCATCGGCGATTTCGAGAATCCCTATACGACGATGGCCTTCCATGCCGAGTCGCGCATCGCCGGCGAGCTTTTGAAATTCGCCATGTCGGGCCAGCTCTATCGCGGCTCCAAGCCGGTAATGTGGAGCGTGGTCGAGCGTACGGCGCTGGCCGAGGCCGAGATCGAGTACCACGACTATGAGAGCGACACGATCTGGGCGAAGTTTCCGGTCGCCAGCTTGGCCCGCCCTGTCGATGGCGAGACCAAGCTGACGGAGGGCGCACTCGATCTGCTGCAGGCACATGTCGTCATCTGGACGACGACGCCATGGACGATCCCCGGCAACCGTGCCGTCAACTATTCGCCGCGCATCAACTATGGCCTCTATAAGGTCACGGCAGCCGAGAACGCATTCGGCCCGCAGCCGGGTGAAAAACTGATTTTTGCCGACGCGCTGGCCGAAGACTCCTCGGTCAAGGCCAAGGTCACCTTGAATCGTCTCCGCAGCGTTTCGGCGCAAGAGCTTGGAAGCCTTACGCTTTCGCATCCGCTCAAGGGTTTTTGCGGCGGCTACGACTTTGCCGTTCCGATGCTCGCCGGCGACCACGTCACCGACGATGCCGGCACCGGCTTCGTCCACACCGCGCCCGGCCACGGCCGCGAGGACTTTGACGCCTGGATGGATGCGGCGGTGGATCTGCGCGCACGCGGCATCGATCCCGCCATCCCGTTCACCGTCGACGACGGCGGTTTCTTCACCAAGGACGCGCCGGGTTTCGGCCCCGACCGGGAGGGTGGACCGGCGCGTGTCATCGACGACAACGGCAAGAAGGGCAACGCCAACCAGGCCGTCATCGACGAGCTGATCAAGCGCAACGCGCTGTTCGCGCGCGGCCGGCTGAAGCACAGCTACCCTCACTCCTGGCGGTCCAAGAAACCGATCATCTTTCGCAACACGCCGCAGTGGTTCGTCTACATGGAAAAGGACCTCGGCGACGGCTCGACACTGCGCAGCCGGGCGCTCAAGGCCATCGACGACACCCGCTTCGTGCCCGCCGCCGGCCAGAACCGCATCCGCGCCATGATCGAGGAGCGCCCGGACTGGGTGCTGTCGCGCCAGCGCGCCTGGGGCGTGCCGATCGCCGTCTTCGCCGATGCCGACGGCAATGTGCTGAAGGACGAAGCGGTCAACCAGCGCATCATGGACGCCTTCGAGCAGGAGGGCGCCGACGCCTGGTTCGCGGCTGATGCCAAGGAGCGTTTCCTTGGCAATCACGACGCTTCGAAGTGGAAGCAGGTGATGGACATCCTCGACGTCTGGTTCGATTCGGGCTCGACGCACGCCTTCACGCTGGAAGATCGTCCTGACCTGAAATGGCCGGCCGACGTCTATCTCGAAGGCTCCGACCAGCATCGCGGCTGGTTCCATTCGTCGCTGCTGGAGAGTTGCGGCACCAGGGGCAGGGCGCCTTACGACACCGTCGTCACCCATGGTTTCACCATGGACGAGGATGGCCGCAAGATGTCGAAGTCGCTGGGCAACACCGTGGTGCCGCAGGACGTCATCAAGCAGTCGGGCGCCGATATACTGCGTCTGTGGGTGGTGACGACCGACTACTGGGAGGACCAGCGGCTCGGCAAGAACGTGCTGCAGACCAACATCGACGCCTACCGCAAGCTGCGCAACACCATCCGCTGGATGCTGGGTACGCTTGCCCATGACGATGGCGAAGAGGTGCCGCTGGAGAAAATGCCGGAGCTGGAGCGGCTGATGCTGCACCGGCTGGCCGAGCTCGATGAGGTCGTGCGCTCGGGCTACGACGCCTTCGAATTCAAGCGCATCACCCGCATGCTGCTCGATTTCATGGTGGTCGAGCTGTCGGCGTTCTATTTCGACATCCGCAAGGACGCGCTCTACTGCGACGCGCCGTCGAGCCTGAAGCGCAAGGCTTCGGTGCAGGTGGTGCGCCATCTCTTCGACTGCCTGGTAAAATGGCTGGCGCCGATGCTGCCTTTCACCATGGAGGAGGCCTGGCTTGACCGTCATCCCGACGCCGTCTCGGTGCATCTCGACCAGTTCCCGCAAATCCCGGCGGACTGGAAGAACGAGGCGCTGGCGGAAAAGTGGCGCCAGGTGCGGCAAGTGCGGCGCGTCGTCACCGGTGCGCTGGAGATCGCGCGCGCCCAGAAGGTGATCGGATCGTCGCTGGAAGCGGTGCCGGTCGTCACAATCAACGACGCAGCGCTCGAAGCGGCGATTTCAGATGTCGACATGGCCGAGATGGCGATCACCAGCGATCTGGTCATCGCTCATGGCGAGGCACCGGCTGGCGCCTTCGCGATCGACGACGTCAAGGGTGTCGCCGTGGTGGTCGAGAAGGCCGAGGATCGTGGCCTGTTAAAATGTGCACGCTCCTGGCGCTACACCGCCGATGTCGGCCAGGATCCGGAATTCCCGGATGTTTCGGCCAGGGATGCGGCGGTGCTGCATGAATTGAAGGCGCTTGGCCGACTTTAACGGTTAGTCGGCTGGATCGGTGCACAAATGCCACGCCGGCGGGCGAAAACCGCCCGCGCGTTGCCCTTAACGAGTGGTTGAGGTAAACACGCGAAACTCCGGAAGACAAATTGTCGCCGGATTTCCGTCGCAAGTGCTTGGACGATGGGGACCGGCCACAAGGCTGGTGGCAATCGAGAGGCTGTCTAGAGTGGGACTTTTTGGCATGACCGTGAGATATAATGCGCGCTTGGCGCTGCTGGCGCCGCTTGTCGCGTCGGGCCTCGCTTTGTCCGGCTGCATGGGCTCTCCGACCTACGGCACCGACAAGACCGCCGGCGAACAGCTGGCCGGCGATATTTCGGGCGCCTTTTCATTCGCGCCGAAGCGCAAGGAACAGATCGACTACAAGCCGCGTCCGACGCTCGTGAAGCCGGCGCCAGGCCAGAAGGAAGCGCTGCCGGCCCCGCAGGACAGCATCGAGACGGCGAGCGCCGAATGGCCCGAATCGCCCGAGCAGCGCCGCGCCCGCTTGCGCGCCGACGCCACCGCCCATCAGAACGACCCGGCCTATCAGTCGGAGATCATCGACGACGTGCAGACGGACCCGGCCTCGGTGAAGAGGGCGATGGCGGAGTCAGGGTCGAGCCACCCGCCGGCATGGACACCGGCCGATTCCGACAAGGGCCGTGCCGCCGAGATCCAGCGCCGCCTTGCCGACAGCAAGCAGGGCGATCCGAACACCCGCAAATATCTGAGCGAGCCTCCAGTGCAGTATCGTGTCGCGGCCGGCACGGCGCCGCAAGATCAGCTTGGCGAGGACGAGTACAAGAAGGAACGCCGCCTCAAGAAAGAGGCGGAAGGCAAGA
>NZ_RZTE01000048.1:44197-47621 GCF_003997415.1 Mesorhizobium sp. M7A.F.Ca.MR.245.00.0.0
CCTCAAGAAAGAGGCGGCAGGCAAGAAGGGCAGCGGCTGGTTCGACTGGATGCCGTCTCTGTAAGAACACCACGTTGTGTCGCCGGGCGTTGCGCCCGGTTCAGCCGCGCCGTTCCCGGAAAAATTCCTTGAGCAATAGACCCGCTTCGGTCTCGCCCATGCCCGGATAGATGTCGGGCGCGTGGTGGCAGGTCGGCGAGGCGAAAAAACGTACGCCATTGACCACGGCACCGCCCTTGTCGTCGGCGGCGCCGAAATAAAGCCGGCGCAGCCGGGCGAAGGAAATGGCGCCGGCGCACATGGCGCAAGGTTCCAGCGTCACATAGAGATCATGGCCGGTCAGCCGCTCGGCCGACAGTTTGCGGCAAGCTTCGCGGATGACCAGCATCTCGGCATGCGCGGTCGGGTCGGCAAGTTCGCGTGTGCGGTTGCCGGCGCTGGCGACAACACCAGCGCCATTGGCGATGACGGCGCCGACCGGCACTTCGCCTCGCAAGGCGGCAGCCTCGGCCTCCTTCAGCGCCAGCGCCATGAAATCGGGCCGCTTCACGCGATTTCCACTCCGATTATCTCCTCGCCACCTGACGGAGCAAGTTCGTTTCGAATGAACCGCACTTGCTCCAGGCTTTTGATTTTCGTTTGTCTTTTTGGAAAAACCGGTCTCCACTTTTCCCTGACAAACTCCAGTGATCCTGTTATTGAGCGCAGGACCTCGAAAATCGGGACTCGGTTTTCGAAAATGATCATGCGCCACATCAAAAGTGCTACAGCGTTCGTTGCGCGCCCGAAAGGATGCGCCACGCTGTAGCAGCGCAAACGGATAAAGGCCACATGGACGACAACGACAAGAAATTCCGGCCCAGGAAGGGTCCGGCCAAGAGTGGGCCGAAAGCCGCGGGACCGCGCAGCCGTGATGGCGCCGCGGGCAAGGGCGGCAAGCCGTCCTTTGGCGCCAAGAAAAAACCTTACGCACCGCGTGGCGATCGGCCGATGGCTGCCGATGGCGAGCGGCCGAAGCGCGATTTCAAGGGCGGGGACAAGCCTTTCAGCAAAGGCCCGCGTCCCGAAGGCAAGCCTTTTGAGAAGCGCGAAGGGCCGCGCAAGCCCTACGCACCGCGCGGCGACCGCCCGATGGCCGCCGAGGGTGAGCGCAAACCGTATGAGAAGCGCGAAGGACCACGCAAGCCCTATGCGCCACGCGGCGACCGTCCGGTGGCCGCCGAAGGCGAGCGCAAGCCCTATGAAAAGCGCGAAGGACCGCGCAAGCCCTATGCGCCGCGCGGCGACCGACCGGCTGCGGCAGCAGCGGGCGGCGAAAAGCGTTTCGACCGTCCCAAGCGTGATTTCAGTGACCGCGCGCCGCGCGACGCCGGCGATCGCCCGAAGCGGGATTTCAACGATCGGCCGCAAGGCGCGGCAGGCGGCAGCTTCAAGCCACGCCCGCGTCCCGCCGAGGGCGCGGAAGAGGCAGGCGAGCGCATCGCCAAGCGGTTGGCCCGCGCCGGCCTGGCCTCGCGCCGCGATGCCGAGGAGCTGATCGCCGCCGGCCGCGTCAAGGTCAATGGCCGCGCCCTGACTTCGCCGGCCTTCAACGTCATGCCTGATGACATCATCCATCTCGACGGCATGGAAATCCCGCCGATCGAGCGCACCCGGCTGTTCCTGTTCCACAAGCCGGCCGGCGTCGTCACCACCAACCGCGATCCCGAGGGCCGCAAGACCGTCTTCGACGTGCTGCCGGCTGAATTGCCGCGGCTGATGACCATCGGCCGGCTCGACATCAACACCGAAGGCCTGCTGCTGCTCACCAATGATGGTGGCCTGTCGCGCGTGCTCGAACTGCCGGCCACCGGCTGGCTGCGCCGCTACCGCGTGCGCGTCCACGGCAAGGTCGAGGAAAGCGCGCTTGCCGGCCTGCGTGAAGGCGTTGCCGTCGACGGCGTGTTCTACGGTGCCATCGAAGCGACGCTCGACCGTGAGCAAGGCACCAATGCCTGGCTGACGATCGGCTTGCGCGAGGGCAAGAACCGCGAAGTCAGGAACATCCTGGGTTCGCTCGGCCTCGACGTGACGCGGCTGATCCGTATCTCCTACGGGCCGTTCCAGCTCGATGACCTCGCCGAGGGCCATGTGCTGGAGATCAAGGGCAGGGTGTTGCGCGACCAGCTTGGTGAGCGCCTGGTCGAGGAATCCGGCGCCAATTTCGACGCCGATGTCACCAAGCCGTTTTCCAACAAGCCGGTGCGGCGCACGGAAGTTCGCGAGCCGGAGCCGGAGCGGCCGAAATTCACCCGCGACGGTGAGCGCCGCCCGATCGGCGAGGGCGGTTTGATCAAGAACCGCAAGCGCCGCGAAGGCAGCCGCGACGAGGCTCTGGGCAAACTGTCGACAAGTCCCGACAGAAGCGCGGAGAAGAGTTTTGGCGAACGCGGCCCGCGTCCCGAACGCAGCTTTGGCGACAAGCCGCGCGGCAATTTTGGCGACAAACCGCGAGGCGGCTTCGGCGACAAGCCGCGTGGTGCTTTTGGCGGCAAGCCGGGCGGCGGCAAGAAGTCCGAGCGCGAGCAGCGGCCGATCGAGCCGCCCGGCCAGCGCAAGGCCAATGTCTGGATGGCACCGGGCGCGCGGCCGATCGGCAAGGGCAGGGCCGATGCAGACGCAGCCAAGGCCGCTGAAGCAAAGGCGCGAAAGGCATCGTTCAAACCGACCTATGGCAAACCGGCCGGCGCAAAGCCGTTCGGCAAGCCGCGCGGCGACCGTCCGACCAGCACACGCGGTGAGCGGCCGCGCGGCGGCCCCAAGGGCAAGTAATGCGGATCGTCGGCGGTGAGTTTCGCGGGCGTCCGCTGGCCACGCCGCGCAGCGACGCCATCCGGCCGACGACCGATCGCACCCGCGAGGCGGTCTTCAACGTGCTGGCGCATCGGTTTGCCGAGCAGTTGGACGGCGCGCGTGTGCTCGACCTGTTCGCCGGCACCGGTGCGCTCGGGCTGGAAGCCCTGTCGCGCGGTGCCTCCTACGGCGTCTTCATCGAGGAATCGGCCGAAGGCCGTGGCCTGATCCGCGACAATGTCGAAGCCTTCGGCCTGACCGGCCGCACCAAGATCTTCCGCCGCGATGCCACCGGCCTTGGCGAAGCGGGCACGCTGGCGCGGTTCGGCCTCGTCTTTGCCGACCCGCCCTATGGCAAGGGCCTTGGCGAGCGCGCCTTGCAGTCGGCGAGAGCCGGCGGCTGGCTTCGCCCTGGCGCGCTGTGCGTGGTCGAGGAGGCGGCAGTGGCGCCCTTCGAGCCGGGCCCCGGCTTTTCCGTGCTGGACGAGCGCAACTATGGCGAGACCGTCATCCGCTTTATCAAGGCGGCCTGATACGCCTTCGCGATTGGCGGTTCCTCTCCCCAATCGTTCATTGGGGGAGAGGTGGCCGC
>NZ_RZTE01000049.1:0-46854 GCF_003997415.1 Mesorhizobium sp. M7A.F.Ca.MR.245.00.0.0
CGTCATGCCACCCGTCGCGGGCATGGACATGCTGCGCAAGCCCGAGGCCCCGCCGGAGCGGCTACCAGCCTCGCGCGGCGGGCCGATCTTCTGGGTCGCTGGTATCGGCGCTGCCTTGGCCGCGTTCTGGGTCTCCGGCGGGCACGCGCTGGTGCGCCAGGCGCCGTTCCTGTCCAGCGCGCAGGCGTCGGCGCTCAGCATTTCGGGCGTCACGTCACGCGTCGACGCTACCGGGCCGAACGCCGCACTGTTCGTCGATGGCGAGGCCGCCAATGACGGTGCGAAACCGGTGCAGTTGCCGCCGCTCGAAATCCGAGTGACGGGAAATGATGGGCGCACAACCCGCTATACGTTGGGGACATCCGGCCGCTCGCTGGCGTCTGGCGAAAGATTCGGCTTTGCCAGCCGGCTCGACGTGCCTAGAAACGGTGTGAAGACCGTGTTGGTCACTTTCGCCGAATAGGCGATCACCGGGGAAGACCATCAATGCCCATCGTACGCGGCAAGGACATCGAAGTCCTGTTTTCGGCATCGGCGATCGCGCGGCGCAATCTCGAACTCGCCAAGGAGATTGCCGGACACGATTATCACGATCTGCTGGTGATCTCGGTGCTGAAGGGCTCGTTTATCTTCGCCGCCGATCTTATCCGGGCCATGCACGATGTCGGCCTGTCGCCGGAGGTCGAATTCATCTTCATCTCCAGCTATGGCGCCGGCACCAGCAGCGGCGAGGTGAGGGTGCTGCGCGACATCGACAATGAGGTCGCCGGCCGCGACGTGCTGCTGATCGACGACATTCTCGAATCGGGCAAGACGCTGAGCTTTACCCGCGAGCTGATGCTGTCGCGGGGCGCCAAGAGCTGTTCGATCGCCGTGCTGCTCGACAAGCGCATGCGCCGCCAGACCGAGCTCGATGCCGATTATGTCGGCTTCGACTGCCCCGACTATTTCGTCGTCGGCTACGGCATGGATGTAGCCCATGCTTTTCGCGAGTTGCCGTTTGTCGGTGTCGTCAAAGGGGATGTCTGAGCGGCATCAAAAAGGTTTGCTGATGCTTAGAGCGGTTCGCCGCTTCACGAAAACGCCGAACCGCTCGAGTTTATTGTTTTGACGCAATTCCCAAGGGAAAGCGCTATGCGCTTTTCCCGGAAAACCGTCTCACACTTTTCCTGAATTGCTCGGGGGCTTTCAGGAAAAGTCAACTTTTGGCGGCCAAATATGCCGGCCATGGCAAAGCTTCTAATCGTCGAGGACGATGAGTCCGTCCGCACCCTGGCCGCCCGCGCGCTTGAACGCGCCGGGCACACAATCGATATCGCGGCGGACGGCGCGCAGGGGCTTTCGCTGATCCAGGCGGCGCGTGGCGGCTATGATCTCGTCGTCTCCGATATCGCATGCCGGAGATGGACGGCATCGAGATGGCGATCGCGGCTGCTGCATTGTTTCCGTCGATCAGGATCGTGCTGATGACCGGCTATGCCGACCAGCGCGAGCGCGCCGAGGAATTGAACGGCATCATCCTCGATGTCGTGCAGAAGCCCTTCACGCTGGCCGAAATCCGTTCGCGAGTCGAGCGGGCGCTGATCTGCTTCGCCTGATCAGGCTGGGTCGGCGGCAGCGAGCACAGGTGGAACATTCTTGCGCCGTTCGGTGTTGAGCGCCAGCAGACCGGCGCCGATAATCAACGCAGCGCCGATCACCGTCGTCGACCGCGGCACCTCGGCGAAGAACAGGAAACCCCACAGCGGCGACCACAGGATGCCGGTGTATTCGAAGGTGGCAACGCGGTTGGCCGGCGCCATCCGGTAGGCCTGCGACAGCAGGATCATGCCGGCGGAGGCGACGAAACCGCAGGCCGCCATCTTGAGAAAATCCGGCAGCGTCGGCCAAATCCATGGCCGCACCAGGAATTCCAGGCTCGGGTGAACGGCGTGTGTGATGCCGGCCAGGTGAAACGCCCCGGCAACCACGGCGGCGCCGACCAGATAGGCGCCGTTCTGATAGAAGGCCATGACGGTGGACGATTCAGTATCGCCGATCTTGCGGGCCATCAGCTGCGAAAAACCATAGAGCGCCGCCGAGCCCAGCGACAGCAGCGCTGCCCAGTCGAACAGCCCTGCGCCGGGGCGCAGCATCACGAGGACGCCGAACAAGCCGATCAGCACGGTTGCCAGTGTCTGCCAGGAGACGCGCTCGCCAAGGTACGGTCCGGCCAGGACCATGATGAACAGCGGCGCCATGAAATAAAGCGCCACCGCATCGGCGAGCGGCAAAGCGGCGATGGCCAGGTAGTACATCGTATAGGAGGTGAACTGGATGAAGGCGCGCACCGTCAGCATGCCGAATCGCTTCGACAGGATCGCCCGCAAGCCGACATCGGCATGGACCAGAACGATCAGGATCGGCAGGGCGACGATCGAGCGGATCGCCATCACCTCGGTCACCGGATAGCCGCTCGACACGGCTTTGACGAGCGGATCCTGCAGCGAAAAGACCAGCACGCCGAGGCACAGGCTCAGGATGCCGCCCACCATCCGATTCTGCATCTGCATCCAGGCTCCTGCGCGTACGACCCGAAGCTGCCGCCTGTGGGGTAAAAAGAACCCGCCACCGTTTCGGGCAGCGGGCACGAGTGAGGACTCTTGATTGGTCCGCGGCTGATTTCGCAGCCGCATATCCAATGGGTATGGCGACTATCGTCCGCCGTTTGACATGTTGCAAACGAATTGGAATGATGCCAGCAATCAAATTCTCTTATGGTGGATTCCATGCGGCCGACCCTCGACAGCGACCTCCTGCGAACCTTCGTGGCGATTGCCGAGACCGGCAATTTCACCAAGGCGGCGGAGCAGGCCGGCCGCACCCAATCCGCGGTGTCGATGCAGATGAAGAAGCTCGAAGAGTTGATCGGCGCTAGCCTGTTCGAGCGCGGTTCGCGCGGCGTCGCGTTGACGCGGCGCGGCGGCGAACTCATCGTCAACGCCCGCCGCATTGTCTCGCTGCTCGACGAGACGTCGGCATCGATGGCGGCAGCGCCGCTTGGCGGGCCGGTGCGCATCGGCATTCCGGAGGAATATGGCCACGCCATCCTGTCGCGCGCGCTCGGCGCCTTCTCGAAGCGTCATACACAGGTCGAGGTCACCGTGCGCTATGCCCATTCCGGGGCACAGATGGCGGCGCTCGCTGCCGGCGAACTCGATCTGTGCGTGGTGTTCGAATGGCAGGATCCCGCCGGCGGCGAAGTGCTGATGCACGACCCGACCGTGTGGGTGACGTCGACCCTGCATCACATGCATGAGGAACAGCCGGTGCCGATCGCGCTCTACAACCGGGCCGGCTGGTGCAAGGACTTCGCCATCAAATCACTGGAGCAGCGCGATCTTGCCTATCGTGTCGCCTATACCAGCGACACCACCGGCGGCCTCAAGCTCGCCGTCACCTCCGGACTGGCGATCGCGCCGATTTCGCGCAGCAACATTCCGGACGGCTGTCGTGAACTGACCACCGCGGACGGATTCGGCGCCATCGATTCCTCCAACGTGGTGATGCACCGCAACCCCAATGCGTCAGGTGAGGCGATCGACGGCATGCAGGATGCGATCCGCGAAGCCTTCGTCAACAGGCTCAGTCAGCCGGCGGCATCCTCGTAGAAATGCAGCCTGTTGCCGAACGGATCGGCGACCGACACCTCGCGGGTCTTCCAAGGCGTATCTTCCACGCCCGGCCTGGCGAAGCGGTAGTTTTTGCCGATCAGTTCGCCATGAAGAGCGGTGATGTCCTCGACCTCGATGCGCAGGGCGATGCCGGGTGCACCGTCGCCATGATGTTCGCTGAGATGCAGAACGCAGCCGTCGCGGCCGACCGCCATGTAAAGCGGCACGTCGTCGGCGAAGCGATGTTCCCACTGCACCTCGAAGCCGAGGAAGCCGACATAGAATTCACGCGCCTTGGCAATGTCGAAGATGCGCAGGATGGGTGTGACGGCGCCAAGTCTGGGCATGGTGGTGCAACCGTGCGAGAGGGTCTTTAGGTGGGATGGACGCGGGCGGCAATCCCTTTGTTTTTTCGCGATTCCGGACGGAAAACCGCTTCACACTTTTCCTGGAATTGCTCTATTTCAGCTCGAGCAGCCGTTCCAGATAGCTGCGTTCGATGTCAGGGCTGAGCGCATTGCCGAGCCGCTTGCGGATCGCTTCCAGTATCTGGCGGGCACGCTGCACGTCGATCTCGTCGGGCACCTTCACCGAATCGCCGAAGTCGGGACCTTGGCTGGCGCGTGGCCGGCCGAGGGGATCACGATCGGCGTTCTGCTGCCGGCCGCCTTCCTCGCCGCCGCCCTGGTCGCCCTGCATGGCCTGCATCTTCTTCATCATGTCCTTGGCGCCCTTGCGCAGCGCTTCCAGCGCCCGGCCCTGATGACCGACGGCCGCATCGCCTTCGCCCTCGCCGAGTGCCTGTTCGGCATTGCCCATGGACTTGCCGGCCTCGCCAAATCCTTCATTGGGCTCCATACCCATGCCTTCGAGGCCCTTCTTCAGCTGATCGAGGTCGCTTTGCAGCTGGCCCTGGCCCTGCTGCAGCTGTTTCAGCGCATCGGCGAATTCCTGGGGTGTCATCGGCTTTTGCCGGGCGAGCGGATCGCGGTCTTCGCCGACGCCGGGTCTGTCCTCATCCTGACCGCCTTCGCCGAGCTGCTCGTCACGGTTCTGCCCGCGCTGGCGCTCGCCGCGCTGCATCTGATCCATGCGGAAAGTGTCGTTCATCATCTCCTGCTGACGCCGCAGGATCTCACCCAGTTTGTCCATCTGCTGGCGCATCTCGCTGTCCTGCTGGCCGCCTTGCTGCTGACGGCCGGCTTGCAGATTGTTCATCATGTCCTGCAGTTGCGACAGCAGTTGCTGGGCCTTGTCGCGATCTCCGGACTTCGCCAGGTTTTCGATCTGGTCCATCATGCGATCGATGTCGCTCTGGCGCAGTTCCTGGCCGTTCTGCTGCATCTGCGGGGCGTTGGGATTCTGCTTAGCGCGCTCCGCGAATTCCTGCAGGAACTGGTTCATCGCCTCGCGCAGTTCCTTCATCGCCTTTTCGATTTCAGCGTCGCTGGCGCCATTCTTGATGGCGTCCTGCAGCGCCTGTTGCGCCTGGCGCAGCCGCTTTTCGGCGGCCGAAAGATTGCCTTCCTCGATTCCGAGCGCGATTTCCCAGAGATAGGAGACCTCGCTGCGCAATTGATCGTCGCTCTCGGCCATCTTCAGCCGGGTGCGGGCGCTCATGATGGCGAGATAGTGAGACATGTTGTCGAACGTGTCTTCCGGCCGCAGCGTGATGGCGTCCATCAGGTCGAGCACGCGCGGCTTGGCGTTGGCGTCGAGCGCCAGCAGGCGGCGCTGTTCGATCACGGCGCGTGCCAGCGGATTGGCGAAAGGCCGCTCCGGCATCAGCAGCGTCTTGGTTTCGCTCGATGCGGTGTGCCCGGCATCGTCGGTGGCGACCAGCGTCAGCTTGATGCTGCTGCCGGCCCAGACATGCTCGGTCAGGTCCTTGGAGGTCTTGGCGGCGTTCGACTTGCCGCCGCGGCGCGGCAGCGTCAGCGGCATTTCAGGTGCACCGTACAGCGGACGCGCATTCGGCGCCTGCGGATCGGCGAGCGCGAACACTGCCTTGGCGGTGGCGGCGCCATAGTCGTCGTCGATCTGGTAGTTTAGCTCGAAGGCGCCGTTTGCGGCGCGCTTGGGCTCGCCGACGAAGCGGATCTGCGGCGGCTTGTCCGATATGACCGCGAAGGCCCAGCGGCCGAGTTGGTCCTCGCCCGACGTCAGCGTCAGCGTGCCGTCGCCGGTCAGCTTGCTGGTGAACTGGCGCACCTTGGACGGCGGCGCCGGGCTTGCAGCCGGCTTGGCGGCGGCCTGCGGCGCAGCGGGGTCGATGACGCGGGCGTTGCCATTCTTGTCGGCATAGCCGAGCGTTTCCTCGCCTGAGCCGCCCGTCACGCGCAGCGAAACGTCACTGCCTTCGGGAACGGTAAAGGTCGGGATCGCCTGGTTGGCGTCGGCGGTCAGGAAGATCGGCGGCTTGCCGGTATAGGCCGGTGGCGTCACCCATGCATCGATGCGCGGCGGCACGATATCGCGCGCACCATGGGCATTGAAGCCGTCGCTGATCCTGCCGCCCGTCGGTCCGAAGGAGAAGGCGAAGGCGGTAACGAGCAAAAGGGCCGCCACCGCGCGGAGCCCCCAGGGGTCGCGCTCCGGCACGCGCGTGCGCGGCAGGTCGGCGCCAAGGTTGTCGAGCTTTCCAGCCATACGCTTCTGGTGTTCGCGCCACAGCGCCTGCGAGAAGCTGCTTTCCCTGCCGCTGGGCCGGTCGGTCTGCACCAGGACCGGGCTGTGCAACAGTTGATTGGCGGCCTCTATGCGGCGGTCGATTTCGCCGGCGCCCGGCAGGCGGAAGAAGCGCAGCGGATAGAGCGCGGCCAGTGCCGCTATGGCAAAAGCAGCGACCAGGCCGATGCGCGCCATATCCGGCAGCCGGGAGAACAGCCCCAGCCAGGAGATGCTGAGGAACAGGCTGGCGACGATGACGAGCGGGAGCAGCAACGGCCAGCCGCGCTCGACCATCATCGAGACCCGCGTCGCCAACCGGCTCAAGGCCAGGCGTCCGGCCAGGCCGCGATCACTGCTGAAGGTGGGTCGTTGCGTCATCGGCCCTTCCTTGAGCCTATCCCGAAAACCGGGATGCGGCCTTATCCCTTTGAGCATGATCTGTTCCGAAAGGGATTTCACTTTTCGGGATCATGCTGTGGAGCGGGCAGGATAGCCCGACGCCTCACGACTCAAAGAATACCAGCAAACACGGCAAAGGCGAGGCAGTTCGGAAAAACGTGAAGTGGACCGTTATAGTTCCATCCTGCATACCCTTTAGAAGGCAGCAGGCCCTTTAGAAGGTAGCGGGGTCCGCATTCGCTCCGCAGACCAGCACGGCGACCCGTTCGCCCGCCGCCGGCGCATAGCGGCCCGACAGGACCGCGGCAAAGGCGGCGGCGCCACCCGGCTCGGAGATGATGCGGGCCCGGTTCCACAGCGCCTTCTGCGCGGCGATGATGTCGTCGTCACTGACCAGGATCGAGCGTTCGACAAAGGCTTCGGCAATCGGGAACATCATTTCGCCGACGCGCTTTGGCGCCAGCGAATCGGCGGCGATACCCTCGGCCGGCGCGTCGACGGGGTGTCCGGCCTCGAAGGCGCGATGAAGCGTCGGCGCTCCTTCCGGCTCGACGGCGATGATACGGATGCGGCCGGTAAACCAGGCAGCGATGCCGCCGATCAGGCCGCCGCCGCCGACAGCGACCAGCAGCGTGTCGATCTTAGGCAAATCGCTCTCGATTTCGAGCCCGAGCGTGCCCTGGCCGACGAGCGTTTCCTCCTGGTTGAAGGCATGGATCTGCAAGGCGCCGGTCTCCTCGGCGAACCGTTCGCTGGCCGCCAGCGCCTCGGCGTAGCGGGCGCCGCCGACGATCAGTTCGGCGCCGTAGGAGCGGATTCGCTCCAGTTTGGCTGGCGGGCTCACTTCGGGAACGAAGATGGTCGCCTTGTGGCCGAGCCGCATGGCGGCATAGGCGACGGCCGCGCCATGGTTGCCGCCCGATGCCGCTACGACACCGGCGTCGGGAACCGGCCGCTCCAGGAGATTGGTGAAGGCGCCGCGCGCCTTGAACGAGCCGGAATGCTGCAGGCATTCGAGCTTCAGGTCGACGGCCAGCGGCGGCCGATCGAAGTCGGCCATGTCGACGCGCAGCACCGGCGTGTGCCTGATATAGGGGCGGATGCGCGGTTCCATCGCGGCAATGCGCTCGCGTGTGACGGTGATGCCGTTCGTCATGATTGCTCCCTGGGACGGGTAGGTGTGTTTCCGGCGCTCCTATGCAAGCCAGTCGGGCATCGAATCCAGCCCAATCAGGTCGTCATAGGTCGGGCGTGGGCGCACGATGTGGAACCGGTCGCCGTCGACCAGCACCTCCGGCACCAGCAGGCGGGTGTTGTAGGTGCCGGCCTGCACCGCGCCATAGGCGCCGGCGGTGGAGACGGCAATCAGGTCGCCGGCCTTCAGCCTGGGCAGATCGCGGTCCAGGCCGATATAGTCGCCGGTCTCGCAGACCGGGCCGACCACGTCGACCATCATGCGCGGCGTGTCGGCCGGCGGCTGCACGACCGGACGGATGTCGTGGAAGGCGTCGTAGAGCGTCGGCCGGATGAGATCGTTCATTGCGGCGTCGACGACGAGGAAGTTCTTGGCGTCGCCTTCCTTCACGAAGATCACTTCCGAGACGAGGATGCCGGCATTGCCCGATATCAGCCGGCCAGGCTCGAACATCACCTTCAGCCCGAGCTTGGTGACATGCTTCCTTACGATCTGGGCATAGGCGTCGGGCAGCGGCGGCGGGTTGTTGTCGATGCGGTAGGGAATGCCGAGCCCGCCGCCGACATCGATATGCTCGATGGCATGGCCGTCCGCCCGCAGCGCGCCGACCAGATCGACAAGCAGGGCGAAGGCATCGTCGAAGGGCTGCAGCTCGGTGATCTGGCTGCCGATATGGGTATCAATGCCGGTGATCCTGATGCCGGGAAGCTTTGCCGCGCGGGCATAAACCTGCCGCGCCCGCTGCCACGGGATGCCGAACTTGTTCTCGGCCTTGCCGGTGGAGATCTTCTTGTGGGTCTTGGCGTCGACGTCGGGATTGATGCGCAGCGAGATCGACGCCACCTTGCCAAGGGCGGTGGCTCGCGCCGACAACAGCTCGAGTTCAGGCTCGGATTCGACGTTGAAGCAAAGGATGCCGGCAGCAAGGGCAAAGTCCATTTCGCGCGCGGTCTTGCCGACGCCCGAAAACAGGATTTTGCCGGCCGGAATGCCGGCGGCCAGCGCCCGGCGCAATTCACCTTCCGAAACCACATCGGCGCCGGCGCCGAGCTTGGCCAGCGTCCGCAGCACGGCCTGGTTGGAATTGGCCTTCATGGCGTAGCAGACCAGCGCGTCGAGCCCGGCAAAGGACTGGGCAAACACCCGGTAGTGCCTGGTCAGGGTCGCCGTCGAATAGCAGTAGAATGGCGTGCCGATCTGTGCGGCGATGTCGGGTATCGCCACGTCCTCGGCATGGAGCACGCCGTCGCGGTAGTCGAAATGGTTCACGAGAGTGGTTCCGGAAGTTGGGGCGCGATGAGATCGGGTTGAAAGGCCCGGCTCTCGTCGGCTCTAGATCAGCGGGTCGAGGATGAATTTCTTGTCCTTGACCGGTTTTTCCGGCTCCGGCGGCACGGGCTGGTGGGCCTTCGAGGCATCCTTGCGCGCCTGCACGGCCGCCTCATAGGGCGTGTCGAGAGCGCCCCTCCTGCCGCAGGCCGAAACGGCCGCGATCGCAACCAGCAGCGTCAGCATCACCAAAATCCTGCTTCCGGTCATCGATCCACCCGTCCGAAACGTTTGTCAGCCGCCGCTTTTAGCCGAGTTCTCGGCGCATTGCACCCCGAGATATTGCCCGTCGCAATATCCGGGATATTACTGCTCGCAATATCCGGCATTACGCTTTCGCCAGTCGCTTTTTCCAGGCACGGATCTGCTTCCTCACTTCCGACGGCGCCGTGCCGCCGAAACTGGTGCGGCTCTTGACCGAGTTCTGCACCGCCAGCACCGAAAATATGTCGGCCGTGATGCCGGAGTTGATCGACTGCAAATCCTCCAGTGAAAGCTTCTCCAGCCCCACCTTCCTGTCTTCGGCCAGCGCCACCGCCCGGCCGGTGACATGATGCGCCTCGCGGAACGGCAGGCCGAGCGTGCGCACCAGCCAGTCGGCAAGGTCGGTTGCTGTCGCGTGGCCGGAGCCGGCGGCCTTCTTCATCGCGGCAGCGTTGACCGTCATGTCCGAGACCATGCCGGTCATCGCCGCCAGCATCAGGTCGAGCGTCTCGGCGGCGTCGAACACCGATTCCTTGTCTTCCTGCATATCCTTGCCATAGGTCAAAGGCATGCCCTTCATCACCGTCAGCAGGCCGACCAGATGACCGGTGACGCGGCCGGTCTTGCCGCGCACCAGTTCGGCGGCATCGGGGTTCTTCTTCTGCGGCATGATGGAGGAGCCGGTGGAAAACGAGTCCGACAGCCTGACGAAGCCGAACTGCGGCGTCGACCAGATGATGATCTCTTCGGCCAGCCGTGACAGATGCGTGGCGCAGATCGCGGCAAGAGCGAGGAACTCGAGCGCGAAATCGCGATCCGAGACGCTGTCCAGCGAATTGCGCATCGGCTCGCGGAAGCCGAGCGCCTTGGCGGTCCGGTGACGGTCGATCGGGAAGCTGGTGCCGGCGAGGGCCGCGGCACCGAGCGGGCTTTCATCCATCCGCTCGATCGCATCGCGCACGCGCGACAGGTCGCGCGAAAACATCTCGACATAGGCCATGCAGTGATGGCCGAAGGTCACCGGCTGGGCCGCCTGCATATGGGTAAAGCCCGGCATCACGGTCGCGGCATGCTCCTCGGCCCGCTCCAGCAGCGCCTCGATCAGCCCTTTCAACGCCTCGGCGACGCGAAAGCATTCATCCTTGACCCACAGCCGCAAATCGACCGCGACTTGATCATTGCGCGAGCGGGCGGTGTGCAGCCGGCCGGCCGCCGGGCCGATCAGATCGGCGAGGCGCGCCTCGATGTTCATGTGGATGTCTTCGAGCCGTGTCGAAAACTCGAAGCTGCCGGCCTCGATCTCTTTCAGGATCGTGTTCAGCCCGTCAGCGATTTTTTCTTGGTCGGCCGCCGAAATAATGCCCGTTTGCGCCAGCATCTCGCTATGGGCGATCGAGCCTTTGATGTCCTGCGCATAGAGTTTGCGGTCGAAGGAGATAGACGCGTTGATCGCTTCCATGATCGCGGCCGGACCCGAGGCAAAACGTCCGCCCCACATCTGGTTGCTGGTTTTCTTGTCGCTCATGGCTATAACCCGTGCTTCGGAGCAGTTTTGAGAAAATGGCAGACGGTAGTAGATTCTTCCCGGCCCCGCGCCTGATCCTCGCCGCCTTGGTGGCGGGCGCGCTGGCGGGCGCGGTCGCGGTATATGTCAGCGAGAGCCGGTCTGGCAACAATGCACCGGCACAAGCTGCCGTGGGTGACAGCAGGGACGACGTGACCTGCGCGGCCAAGAGCGACCGCGCCAAGAAAGTCGCGGCGTCGGCCACCGGTGAGGTTGCGGCACTTTTGCCGGCCGATCCGCCTCAATCCCTGAAGAGCCTTGCCTTCAATGGTCCGGACGGCAAGCCGATGACGCTTGCCGATCATGCCGGCAAGACGGTGCTGCTCAATCTGTGGGCGACATGGTGCGCGCCGTGCCGTGCCGAAATGCCGGCGCTCGATGCGCTGCAGAAGGAAAAGGGCAGCGACTCCTTTGAAGTGGTCGCCGTCAACGTCGATGCCGGCGACGATATGAAGCCGAAGAAGTTCCTCAGCGATACCGGCGTCGCGACGCTCGGCTATTACCGGGATTCGACGATGACGCTGTTCAACGACCTCAAGAAGCGCGGCTTGGCGCTAGGCCTTCCCGTCACCACGCTGATCGACGGCGAGGGCTGCCTGATCGCCCACATGAACGGCCCGGCCGAATGGTCGGGGCCGGACGCCAGGCGGCTGGTCGAGACGGCACTCAAGCCCGAGAGCCTGTAGTCTAGCGTGTGGCTAGCGCGGGTGCGGGCGCGAAGGCCAGAACGCTTCTGTCGCGCAGGCTGGCGGGTTTGCTGCCGACAGCGGGTGCGACGACGCCGGTCAGATCGCCGAATTCCTCGATGAGAGCCGGCTTGCCGATATAGTAGCCCTGGCCGATCTCGCAGGCTTCGGCGTCCAGGAACTTCAGTTCGCCGAGCGTCTCGACACCCTCCGCCAGAACCGGCAGGCCGAGCCCGCGTCCAAGTCCCAGGACGGCGCGCACGATCGCCGCGACCTGGCCGTTCTTGTCGACGGACTTGATGAATGAGCCATCGATCTTGATCTTGTCGAAGGGAAAGGCGCGAAGGTTGGAGAGCGAGGAATAGCCGGTTCCAAAATCGTCCATGGCGACGCGCACGCCCAGCGCCTTGACCTGCCGCAAGGTGGCCAATGCCCGCGGCATGTCCTTGACAAGCGCCGTCTCGGTGATCTCAAGCTCGAGCCTGCCGGGCGCCAGGCCGGAATTCAGCAAGGTTTCGTGGACCTTGCGGCTGAAATTCGTGTTGTGGAGCTGCACCGCCGAAACGTTGACGGCCACCGTCAGCGGATTTTCCCAGCGGGCGGCTTCCTCGCAGGCGGCCGTCAGCACCCATTCGCCAATCTGGCCAATGGCGCCGCTGTCTTCGGCGACCGGGATGAATATGCTCGGCGAGACGTCGCCGCGCGTCGGATGCCGCCACCGGACCAGCGCTTCGAAACCGACCATCTTCCCGCTGCTGATCTCCTTCTGCGGCTGATAGACGAGGTAGAACTCCTGGCGTGCGACCGCCTGGCGCAGTTCGTGCTCCATCACGCGCTTGTCGCGGGCCTCGGCCCCCATCGAAGCTTCGAAATAGCGGTAGGTGTCCTTGCCTTCGGTCTTGGCCCGGTAGAGCGCGGTATCGGCGTGGCTTATCAGGCTGGCCTGGTTTTCGGCATCCGATGGATAAAGCGCAATGCCGATGCTGGCCGACACCAGGCCGCCGCCGACCGAGAGCCGGTTTTCCTCGCGCATGGCGGTCAGCACGGCGTTGGCGATACGGCCCGCCTCCAACGGGTCGGTCAGGTTCGGCGCGATGATGGCGAACTCATCGCCGCCCAGCCGCGCCACCATCTGTCCTTGGCGAAGAATGCCGGTAACGCAGTGCGCAACCTTCTGCAGCATGGCGTCGCCCGCGCCGTGCCCATACAGGTCGTTGACCTCCTTGAACCGGTCGAGATCGAGCAGCAGAAGCGCAAGCTGGCCGCCTTTCCTGGTCCGGCCCATCGCAGCGATTTCCGTCTCCAGCCGGCCGGAAAAGCTGCGGCGATTGGCCAGTCCGGTCAATGGATCGAAATGGGCAAGCCGCAGGATCTCCTGTTCCGCCTTCTTGCGCTCGCGAATGTCGCGGACCGCGACCACGTTGTGAGGCTTGCCACAATAGTCGATGCTCCTGGCGATCAGCTCGACAGGAATGCTCGTGCCATCGCGGCCGCTCAATTCGGCCTCCTGCGGCTGTTCGCCGAAGCCCGACATGTCGGATCCGAAGAGATCGCCAAGCTGCATTCCGTTCAGCGTCGCTGTTGCGATGCCCGTCAATGTCGCCATGCTGTCATTGGCACTGATGATGCGGTGGCCGTCGCAGACGATCAGCCCCTCCACAGCGGCATTGGCCAGGCCGTGCATGCGGTCTACCTCGAGCTTCTGGCGACGGAAGCGCAAATCGATCCACAGCGCCGATGCCGACAGAACCAGGATCACCAGTGTGGCGGCGGCGGCCGCAAAAGCCTGCGAGGTCGGCTCGATCGTGTATTCGGATATGACGATCGAGGGATCGGGGAAGATCGAGACAGCACCCATGCCGATGAAATGCAGGGTGCAGATTGCCAGCGTCAGCAGCACCGCGCCGCCGGATGTCGCCTTCAAGGAGGGACGGCGCTGCACGACACGCAGCGCCAGCGCCGCGAGCGTCACGCCGGCCAGAAGGGAAACGGCGACAAGCAACAGGTTCCACTCGATGCGGCCCTGAACCTCGAACGCCGCCATACCGATGTAGTGCATGGCCGCGATACCGCCGCCCAGCACGGCGCCGCCGACGAGATGATAGTCGAACTCATTCCGCAAGGTGGCGATCCACATGCCGGCTGCCGTCAGAGTGACCGAAGCAGCGAGCGAAAGCACGGAAAGTGCGGGATCGTAAGCACTGGGTATGCCCGGTGTGAATGCGAGCATGGCGATGAAGTGCGTTGCCCAGATGCCGAAGCCGGTCGAAGTGGCCGCGATCATCAGCCAGGCAAGCCGGTTCCGATCGGTGGAGCGGCTTATGTGATGAAGCAGGTTGACGGCAGAGAAACAGGAAATTCCGCAGATCAGCGCGGCGAGTGCGACCAGTCTCAGATCGTGTTCGTTGACGATACAATTGTAGACCGTCAGCATTTTATTTCACCTGATCTTTGGAAATAAACAGGGCAGCAGGATTGAGTAGCGCGTTGCCGTTGAGGGATCGATAAAGTCGCCTGCAACCTTGGCGTGTCTCTTCGGGTTGCAGCGGCTGTAATCAGGGCTGACACGCCGAAAGCCGGCTTGACAGTTCCGACGGTCGTTCCTGGCGCTTGTCGTCGCGCTAAGCCGGCTAACCGTGTGGCTTTCCATGCGTCCAAGCGGAGGCGAGGTGGCGTGAGGTAAAGGGGTGAAGTTCGTCGATCTGCAACAAAACCGTTGTCTGATTGTCATGAGCGACACATATTGCCTCTGCGGGAGTGCCCCTTTCGCCAATGACAAACGGGAGATGAAACATGAAGTCCTTCGGCTTCGCGGCCGGTGTTGCCGCCACCTTTATGCTGCTTTCCTCAACCTCCGCTTTTGCTGTCACGCAGATCAGTTGGTGGCACGCCATGACTGGCGCCAATGCCGAAGTTGTCGATAAGATCTCCAAAGATTTCAACGCCAGCCAGAGCGACTATGAACTCGTTCCGGTGTTCAAAGGCACGTATCCCGAGACGCTGAATGCCGGCATCGCCGCCTACCGCGCCGGCCAGGCGCCCGACATCATGCAGGTGTTCGACGTCGGCACCGGCGTGATGATGGCAGCCGAAGGCGCAATCAAGCCGGCAGCCGATGTGTTGACCAGCGCTGGAATGACCTTCGACAAGAGCCAGTATCTGCCAGGCATAGTCGGCTATTATTCGAAGCCGGACGGCACCATGCTCTCTTTCCCCTATAACTCCTCCTCGCCGATCCTTTATTACAACAAGGATATCTTCAAGAAGGCTGGTCTCGACGTCGACAGCCCACCCAAGACCTGGAATGAGGTGTGGGAAGACGCCAAGAAGATCAAGGCGAGCGGCGCGGCCGCCTGCGGCTACACCTCGACCTGGCTGACCTGGATCCATCTGGAGAATTTCGCGGCCTGGAATGACGTGTCATGGGCCACCCAGCAGAACGGTCTGGCCGGCGGCGATGTCGAGCTCAAGATCAATGCGCCGATTTTCGTCAACCACTTCCAGGCGCTGGCGGACCTCGCCAAGGACGGCACCTTCAAATATGGCGGCCGCACCTCCGAAGCCAAGCAGATCTTCCTCGCCGGCGAATGCGGGATCATGACCGAATCCTCCGGCGGCCTTGGCGATATCGTCAAGTCCGGCATGAATTACGGCATCGGCCAATTGCCCTATGACAGCGACGCCAAGGGCGCACCGCAGAACACGACGCCGGGTGGCGCCAGCCTGTGGGTTTTCGCTGATAAATCCGACGAGGAATACAAGGGCGTCGCGGCCTTCTTCGCCTACCTGTCGAAGACCGAGGTGCAAGAATACCTGCACCAGAAGTCGGGTTATCTGCCGGTAACGCTTGCCGCCTATGAAGCGACCAAGAAGTCCGGTTTCTATGACAAGAACGTCGGTCGCGAGACCCCGATCCTGCAGATGACGGGTAAGGCGCCGACCGACAATTCCAAGGGCGTACGTCTGCCGAACCTGCCGCAGGTGCGCGATATCCAGAACGAGGAGTTCGAAAAGATGCTCGCCGGCCAGCAAACCGCGCAGCAGGCGCTCGACAATGCGGTTACGCGTGGCAATGCGGCGATCAAGGAAGCGCTGGGGAATTAGAGCGAGCGCAGGTCCTTGCTCTACGGCGCATCCACCTGTCCTGCCAGGCATCTCCCCTCGGCGAGGGGAGTTTTGCCGTCCCTTGCGATTTCGCCAACGGTCGATGATGCCCAATCCGAAACGCTCGTCAAAGCCATCTTGGCGAAGAGGGATGCTACATCGTGCCGCCCGCCTCATCACCTCGGAGTGGCTCCATGACCCCTCGCGTCGTGTTTCCCAACAAGATCCTTCCCTACCTGCTGGTGGCGCCGCAACTGGCCATCACGCTCGTGTTTTTCTACTGGCCGGCCGGTCAGGCGTTCTACCAATCCATGCTCAGGCAGGATCCGTTCGGACTGAGGACCAAGTTCGTCTGGTTCGCCAATTTCAGGAAAGTGCTTGCCGATCCGGCCTACCTGAACTCGATCAAGGTCACGGTGATGTTTTCCCTTGCGACCGCTATCGTCGCCATGTGCGTGGCGCTCCTGCTTGCGGTCATGGCAGAGAAGGTGGTGCGCGGCAAAGGTCTCTACCGCACGCTCTTGATCTGGCCCTACGCAGTGGCGCCGGCGATCGCCGGTATGTTGTGGCTGTTCCTCTTCAACCCGTCGATCGGGTCGCTGGCCTACATGCTGAGGAGTTTCGGCATCGCCTGGGATCCACTGCTCAACGGCACCCACGCCATGATCCTGCTGGTGTCCGCCGCTGCCTGGAAGCAAATCAGCTACAATTTCCTGTTCTTCGTCGCCGGCCTGCAGGCGGTGCCGAAAGCCTTGATCGAGGCGGCGGCCATGGACGGCGCCGGCGAGACCAAGCGCTTCTGGACCATCGTCTTCCCGCTGCTTGCGCCGACGACCTTCTTCCTGCTGGTCGTCAACACCGTCTATGCCCTGTTCGACACGTTCGGCATCGTCCATGCCGTCACCGGGGGCGGTCCGGGCAAGACGACTGAGACGCTGGTCTACAAGGTCTACAATGACGGCTTCGTCAATCTGATCCTCGGTGACTCGGCGGCGCAGTCGGTCATCCTGATGGTCATCGTTATCTCGCTCACGGCCATCCAGTTCCGCTATGTGGAACGCAAAGTCCATTACGGCTGAGGGCGAGCGATGATCGGCCAGTCACCGCTCCGCACCGTCATCGCCCACGCCGCGCTGATCCTCGGCATATTGATCGTTGCCTTCCCGATCTACTACACGTTCGTTGCCTCGACGCAGACGCTGCAAACGATCCTCAGGCCGCCATTGCCGCTCCTGCCCGGCGATCAGTTCTGGAACAATTACACCGAAGCGCTGTTCGGCGGTGTCGGCCGTATCGGCGGCGTCAGCGTCGGCAGGCTGCTGCTCAACACGACGATCATGGCGCTCGGCATCGCGGTGGGAAAGATCTTCATCTCGATCCTGTCGGCCTACGCGATCGTATTTTTCCGCTTTCCGCTGCGCATGACCTTCTTCTGGCTGATCTTCATCACCTTGATGCTTCCCGTCGAGGTGCGCATCCTGCCGACCTACAAGGTGATGGTCGATCTCGGCATGATCGACACCTATGCCGGCCTGATCATCCCGCTGATCGCCTCCGCCACCGCCACATTGCTGTTTCGACAGTTTTTCATGACCATTCCAGGTGAGCTGGTGGAGGCGGCGCGTGTTGACGGTGCGGGGCCGTGGCGCTTCTTCTTCGATATCCTGTTGCCGCTGTCGCGGACGAATATCGCGGCGCTGTTCGTCATCCTCTTCATTTATGGCTGGACGCAGTATCTGTGGCCGTTGCTCGTCACCAACAGCAGCAACATGAACACGATCGTCATCGCGTTGAGAAAGATGGTCTCCTTCGCCGATGCCGATACGCAATGGCACCTGGTCATGGTCACAGCGATGCTGGCCATCGTGCCACCGATCCTGGTCGTGGTGCTGATGCAGCGCTGGTTCGTTCGCGGCCTGGTCGATTCCGAAAAGTGAGAAGCTGATGGCGACCGTCGATCTGAAGGATGTGAAGAAGGTCTACCCCAGCGGTTTCGAGGCCGTGAAGGGCGTTTCAATCGCAGTTCCCGACAGGCAGCTTTGCGTGCTGGTAGGCCCATCGGGTTGCGGCAAGTCCACGCTGCTCAGGATGATCGCCGGGCTCGAAACCATCTCCTCGGGAACAGTTGCGATCGACGGCAAGATCGTAAACTCAATCGGCCCGACCGAGCGGGACATCGCCATGGTGTTCCAGAACTATGCGCTCTATCCGCATATGAAAGTCTACGACAATATGGCCTATGGGCTGCGCAACCGCGGCACGCCGAAAGATGAGATCGACAGCCGGGTCCGCGCGACGGCGAAAATACTGGAACTTTCGGCGCTGCTCGACCGCCGTCCGCGGGAGCTTTCCGGCGGCCAGCGCCAGCGTGTTGCCATGGGTCGTGCCATTGTGCGCAACCCGAGGGTTTTCCTGTTCGACGAGCCGCTCTCCAATCTCGATGCCAAATTGCGCGGCCAGATGCGCGTCGAGATAAAGAACCTGCAACGCTCGCTTGGCGTCACGTCGGTCTATGTCACGCATGACCAGCTCGAGGCGATGACGTTGGCCGACATCCTCGTCGTCATGAACGGCGGACTGGTCGAGCAAATGGGGGCGCCGCTCGACATCTATGAAAGGCCGGCCTCGACCTTCGTCGCTTCCTTCATTGGCGCGCCGCCGATGAATCTCCTGGCACTGACCGAAAGCGCCTCGGGCGCGGTGCTCGCAGACGGCACGGCGATCGCTTTCGCACCTCGGGAGGCAAGAGCTGCGACCCTCGGTTTTCGGCCCGAGGATGCCGACGTCACCTTCAATGCGGAGGCGCCGCCCGGCGCCCTCGTCCTGCCGGCGCTGGTCGAGGCGGTCGAACCGGTAGGCGCCGAAAGTTTCCTTCACTGTGCGGCAGGCGGCAACCGTATCGTCGTGCGTGTCGCGGGTCGCGCCACCGCCACGGTTGGCAACCAATTGCGCGTGGTTGCCAAGGCAGAAAAGCTGCACTGGTTCGATCAGGCAGGAAAGCGCGTCGGCTAATCCAAAAGATGCCCAGAGCGTTTCACCGTTTCACGGAAACGGCGAGCTGCTCTAACTCTTTGTTTTGACGCAATTCCAGACGGAAAACCGCTTCACAGTTTCCTAGAATTGCTCCAGCATACGGTGTTCAGGCGAAGACATGCGCCTTTCCCGATACGGTCAGCCGGACGATCTCGCCGACCGCTGGCGCGTCCATGCCCGGTTTGCGCAGGACCAGCGGCGTGTTGCCGATCGCTGCCGCATCGGGCGGATCGGCATTGTTCAAGAGCCGCACCGCGACCGTGCACATCGAGCCGGCGAATTCGGATTCCGTCACTTCGCCGAACAGCATGTCCGAGGTGCCGGACATGCCCTCGCGCGACGTTCTCTTCAGCGCGATCTGCTCCGGGCGAAGCATGATACGGGCGACATCGCGGCTGTCATTGGTGTCGACCGCGATGCGGCCGAGCGGAGAGTTGGCGAAGCCATCCGATATCTTGGCCGGCAGGATGATGGCGTCGCCAAGGAATTCGGCGATCATCCTGTCCTTCGGCTTGAGATAGAGCTCGCGCGGCGTGCCGATCTGCGAGAACTTGCCGTCGCGCATCACCGCGACCTGGCTGGCGAAGGACAGCGCCTCGGCCTGGTCGTGCGTCACCAGGATGGTGGTGATGCCGGCAGCTTCCAGAAGCTCGGCCACCGCCTTGCGCATCGAGGCGCGCAGGCCGGTATCGAGTGCCGAGAACGGCTCGTCGAGCAGCATCAGCCGGGGCTTCATCGCCATGGCGCGAGCCAGCGCCACGCGCTGCTGCTGGCCGCCGGAGAGCTCGTGCGGGCGGCGCTTGAGGATCGCCTTGTCCAGCCCGACGATATAGGCGAGCTCGACGATGCGCTCGGTGCGCTTGTCCTCGCCGCGACCCATGCCGAAACCGATATTGTCGCCAATGGTCAGATGCGGAAACAGGGCACCATCCTGCGCCACCACGCCGATGCCTCGCCGATATGCCGGCACCGCAGCGCCGCCATTGGCCAATATCGTACCGTCGAGCGTGATGTGCCCCTGGTCCGGCGCCTCGAAGCCGGCAATCAGCCGCAGCAGGGTCGTCTTGCCGCAGCCGGAAGGACCGACAATCGCCGTGCGGCTGCCGCTGGCGACGTTCAGGTCGACGCCGGCAAGGGCGGCCACCGGGCCGTACTGCTTGTGCAAGCCACCGATTTCGAGAAAGCTCATCGTCCGGCCATCCGTTTCGACTGGACATAGAGCAGCCAGGTCAAGGGCAGCGACATCGCCACCATGATGAAGGCGTAAGGTGCCGCGGAGGCATAATCAATCTCGCCGCTGTAGGACCAGAACGCCATCGCCAGCGTGCGGGTGCCGTTGGGTGCCAGCATCTGGGTAGCGGTCAGTTCGTTCATGATGCCGAGCGCCACCAGCGCCATGCCAGCCGCGGCACCCGGCGCCGACAGGCGGATCGTCGTCGACCACAGCGCCTGCAGCGGCCGGCGGCCGAGGCTGGAAGCGGCGCGTTCGAGCTCGACCGGTGCCTGCGCGATCGACGCCCGCAGGCTGACCAGCGCGCGTGGCAGGAACATCAGCGCATAGGCCACCAGGATGGTGAACAGGGTCTGGTAGAGCGGCAGCGCGATGCGCACCGTGATGGTGACCAGCGCCAGCGCTATGACAACCCCCGGCAACGAGCCGACAATGTAGTTGCAGCCCTCCAGCAGGCGCTGCAATGGCCCCGGGGCGCGGATCGAGATCCAGGCCATCGGCATGGCGGCGACGGTGGTGAGCAAGGCGCCGGCGAGCGCCAGGAACAGCGTCTGGCCAAGCGCCAGGCCGATCTCGTCCAGGCGCCAGACAGCGGCGCCGCCGGCGACAAGCCAGCCGCCGATGGTGACGAACGGCACGCCGAGCGCCAAAAGCGTGGTGACGACAAGCAAAAGCAGGCTCGGAATGGTGGCGCGCCCGAGGCTTGCGCGTTGCTGATGGCGCGCCGCACCCGAGCCGACGCGGGCATAGCGCTCCTCGCCGCGCACCAGCACTTCGAGGCCGAGCAGCACGAAGCAGCAGCTGACCAGCACGCCGGCCAGCATGTTGGCGGCCGGTCCATTGAAGGTCGACTGGAACTGGTCGACGATCGCCGTGGTGAAGGTGTCGAAGCGGATGAAGACATAGAGGCCGTACTCGGCCAGCAGATGCAGGCCGACCAGCAGCGAGCCGCCGCAGATGGCGAGCCGCAATTGCGGCAGCACGACCCGCCAGAACACGCGTCGGGGTCCAAGGCCGAGTGCGGCGGCGGCGTCCTCGAGGGCGGGATCGAGACGGCGCAATGCCGCCGACACCGGCAGATACAGGAACGGCAAATAGGCGATAACGGAAACCAGCACGCCGGCCCACAGGCCGTGCAGTCCCGGCACCATGGTGATCCAGGCGTAGCTGTGGACGAAGGCGGGGATGGCGAGCGGCGCCACGCACAGCCAGGACCAGATCCGGTCGCCCGGCAGGTCGCTGCGCTCGGTCAGCCAGGCCAGCGCAACCGACAGCACGATGGTGATCGGCACCGAGAGCGCGACCAGCAGGACAGTGTTGACCAGAAGCTCGCCGACACGCGGCCGGAAGACCAGCGCCGCGACGGTTTCCCAGCCGGTCTGCACCGCGATCCAGATGATGAAGGCGAGCGGCACCAGCGCCAGCAGCGCAACGAAGATGGCGGCGAGGACCAGCCACAGCGGTGCGCGTCGCCGGGCCCTTCGGCCTGTGCCCGAAGGCAGGCCCGAACGCGCGAGATCGACCGCGGACTGCATCAGGTCAGACGCCGTGCCGTTGCCGTCCAGCGGCAGCAATTGAAGGACCGCGATCGCGGTCGGGAACACAGCGTGTCGTCATCGACGAATGCCATCTCGAAAAACAAAATCACTCCCGCGGAAGGCGAATTCCCGCGGGAGCGTGGTCGGGTGTCCTTTTAGGACGAATGGCAACTAAAGCAAGCCGGCTGCCGTCATCAGGTCGGTGACCTTCTTGGAGTTCAGCGTCGTGGCATCGACCTTCGGCGCCTGCAGATCGGCGAGTGGCACCAGCTTCGGGTTGGAGTCCGCACCCTTGCCGACCGCGTATTCGAAGGAATCGCCTGTTTTCAGCACGTCCTGACCGCCCTTGCCGGTCAGCCATTTCAGGAACGCCTGGGCTTCCTTGGGATGCTTGCTGGAGGCCAGCACGCCGCCGCCGGAGATCGAGACGAAGGCGCCCGGATCCTGGTTCTTGAAATAGTGCAGCTCGACATTCTTGCTGTTTTCGCCGGTCTTGGCCTGATCGCCGAAGTAGTAATAGTGATAGATGACGCCGCCTTCGATCTCGCCGGCATTGACCGCCTTCATCACCGTGCTGTTGCCCTTGTAGGCGGTGAAGTTGGTTTTCATCGCCTTCAGCCAGTCGGCGGTAGCGGCTTCGCCCTTGAGCTGGAGCAGGGCGCTGACGATGGCCTGGAAATCGGCGCCCGACGGGGAGGCGGCCCAACGGCCCTTCCAGCTCGGATCGGCGAGGTCAAGCATCGACTTGGGCAGCTGGTCGGCGGTCAGCTTGGTTTTGTTGTAGGCAAAGACCGTGCTGCGCGCGGCGACGCCGACCCATTTGCCGCTGGCCGGTTGATAATCCTGCGGAACCTGTGCCAACGTGTCGGCATCGACCGGCGCGAACAGGCCGGCGCTCTCGACCAGCGCCATGGCCGGTGAGTTTTCCGTCAGGAACACGTCTGCGGGTGAAGCAGTGCCCTCGGCGACGATCTGATTGGAGAAGTCGCTGTCGCCGCCATTGCGCACCGTGACCTTGATGCCCGTTTCCTTGGTGAAGCCTTCGGCCCACGCCTTGGTCAGGCTTTCGTGCTGGGCGTTATAGACAATGATGCCGGCATCCTCGGCCATCGATGGGCTGGCGATCAGCATGATTGCCAGCGCCGTGGCGCCGGCGAGGGTGGAAAGAGCATATTTCATGACATTGTCCTAAAGTTCGGGTTGGCACCGGCTCACCTACCGATACCTGACAGGCTTAGTCAACATTGGTGATCTGCTTCAATCGGTCGCTGAAGCACAAACGCTTGATATCGGGCTCACAATTCCAAGCATGAAGGGACCCGAATGGAGTGCCGAATTCAAACCGATGGTTGATCCGCGGGCCGGATGAATGGGGCGGCTTGCAGACCGTGGAAAAGCACCGAATGCCGCCTGACGACCCTGGGAAGGTCCAAGCACCAGCCTTTGGCCTGCGTGAACAAGGCCTCCAGCAGTACAGCTATTTCCAACCGGGCGACGTGTTGACCCAGACAGGCATGCAGTCCGGTGCCAAAGGCAAGGGCCGACGAAATGCCGGAACCCAAATCCAACCGGTCGCCCGCCGGAAAAACAGAAATGTCTCGATTGGCGCTCGCTAGCACGGGTACGACGGCCTGCCCGGCTTTTATGGTTGCGCCATCAAATTGCAAATCTTCCGCGGCGATGCGCGCTCCGGCATAGTGAACCGGAGCGCAAAAACGGAGCAGCTCTTCGGCTGCTGAAAACCAACTGACTTTCCCATCTTCAAGCAGCGAAAGCTGTTCTGGGAAGCGTGCAAGCGCGACCAGCGCATTGCCGAAGGTATCGACGACTGTCGCCTGCCCGGCAAAGAGCAGGAATACGATGTTTGCAATGGCATCGTCTCTCAGCCAGCGGCCAGCCTCGACTTCGGCAAGCATCTGAGCTGAAATACCGTTTGGGCGCACAGTACCGTGTTCTATCACGCTGGATACCCATGCCTCCAACCGGCGGCAGGCATCGGTTGCGTCTTCGTCTACGCCGCCGGCCCTTATTTCCAGGGCGTTGGCCATAAGCTGTGCGTCGGCGCCAATCCGCCAGGGATCGTCCATGTCGATACCAAGGATCTGTTCCAGGCCTGAAAACGCTAGCGGCAGGCCTATATCACGAACCGCGTCGAACTCCGGTTTTTGTACAGCTGCCTGCGTAAGTTCCGACGCTTTGGCCGCAAGCCGGTCGAATAGCCCGTTGCTGGAGGAAAAGCTTAGCGAACCAGCCAATGGGCGGCGCAGGCGCATGTGCCGCGGCGGGTCGGACAGCAGCATGGAACGGGTCAACAGGTCCAGGGCCGGATTGGCGCTGATCTTTTGCCTGACCTCCTGATAGGCGCCCGGCGGTGCCTGCAGCAACAGCGGGTGTTTCAAGGCCTGGGAAACAAGCGCATGGCTGAACACGTAGAAGGCTTCACCGACCTCGGGATAAGGAGGTTTGCCCCAACTGGCGCCTCCTGAACTCCGACGACGGGCGAATTCGGGAAACGCATCGCTGCCATGGGCGATGGGGTCAAATAGATCAGCCTGATCTGTCATCGGGCAAGATCGACAGCAAAGATAACGCGAAATCCGCCGGAACTCATGTCTTCAGGTAGAAAATCGGACGCGAGATGTAGAAATTCGCACCGGAGAACACGGTTATAGAACCGCAGTAGCGGATCCCTCGTTATGGATTCCACCGAAGGCATGACACCGGTCCGATGCCAATCGTCGATGGTCCGACGAAATTCCGGATCCGGCCGAACCTTGTCGGGCAACTCGTCCTGTGCTCCCGCGTAGGACGGGCAACGTCCGTCGCCGACCAACCAACGCGCACCGACCTGCCGTCCATAGTCAGACATTTGCGACAACAGGCGGCGTGCCATGTCGGTGCCGCGGAATTCGGGTCGCACACCAAGATTGTACACGTAGAGTGACCGTGCAGGTTGGCTCCTGGCAAGCGAAGAGTAGGCGGAGAAGGTCTTGGGGAACCTTCCCGTATCGTGCGGATCTTGGCTGGTTTCCACGAAGCAGATCGCGCCGGCAACAAGGTTCTCAACCATGGCCAGGATCATTGTATGCCCGAGCGAAAGCCGGTGGTGAATTGTTTTTTCGCTGGCACCGAGTCTTCCCCAGGCCGCGGCCTCCATCGCGGCCATGCCCGGAACGTCGTCTGCCATAAGTTGTTGAAATACGATCATCTTCATCGTCGAAAGGCGGCTCGTAATTGCGATATCGAATCGATAATTTTCTGATACCAGCTGTTGATGAGTGCATGAGTAGGGGCGGGTTGTCTCATGATCTTCTATGTTTGCCATCGCTTGCATGCCTATACCCTGGCAAGCCTGCTACTCTATTTTCGAACAGATTTGCAGGGTTCTGTGCGCTTTGTCCCCTATGACGAACGGGAGCATCTGCTTGAGATCTCCAGAGGCACCGTTCTTTGGACGGATTTGGACCGACTGAGCGAAGCAGAGATTGAAGCATGCTCCAATCTCAGCCAGCGGATGAAGTCGCAGCAGCCTGATCTGTTTCAACTCAACCATCCCCGAAAAAGCCTTCAGCGTTTCGATCTATTGCGTATGCTGTTCGCGGACGGCATCAATGATTTCAATGTATACAGACCCGAAAGTCTGCCGGCGGGAATGCGTTTCCCTGTCTTTCTGCGTGACGAGACGGGCGCCGCTTATAAAGTGCCGCCGCTGTTGCAATCGCCGGTGGAACTCGGCCAGGCGCTCTCTGACCTGGGTACGATGAATTTTGTTCGCCCCATGGTGGTGGAGTTTGGAGCAAAGGCAGGTGCCGATGGCAGCTACCGGAAATACTCGGCATATCGGATCGGCGCGCGCAGTTATGCGCAACACTGCTTCGCCAGCAAGGAGTGGTTCATAAAGGTACAGGGAGGCGGCATGTCGCGGCGACATCGGGTCGAGCATACCGCCTTTGTGCGCGACAATCCGCATGCGGTAGAGCTGATGCCGATTTTCGAGAAGGCGGGGATCTCATATGGCAGGATCGACTACACCATTGTCGATGGTCGTATCCAGGTTTTCGAGATCAACACCAATCCCACTGTATTGAACGACCCGCCCACACCCTTCGACAGATACGATTCGTTGCCTTACGCCAACATGCATGCAGATGCCTTGGCACAGCTGCCATATGCTAACGATCCCCTATCCACTCCGGTTATCGATGAGACACATCTCCAGATCTTGGGCCGCCTGAAAAACAAGTACCGTCGCAGACGGATGAAGCTGACCGTTCGAAAGGGCTTCAGGTCTTTCCGGGACGCCATGTTCGGCGCCAAGCCTTGAGTTCTCGAACAAGAGCGCTGGGCAATATCGCACTGGCGATCGGCGCGCGGTGTGCCGCAATCTTTCGTGATTTGCCGATAGTTTGGCTTGGACATTATTTCGCCGGCCACGTAACAAATCAGCGCCGAGACGCGAAATTCGGGGGAGTGAACTCTTGTGAGCGGCAAGGACGAGGCCGAACTTTCCCGGCTGATGCGGGCCGCGATCGCGGGAGATGAAAGGGCTTACGCCGACTTTCTGCACCGGATTGCCGCGCTGGTTCGCGGTTTTGCCAGGCGCAAGATCGTGCAGGGCGGGGTCGATCCCGAGGATGTCGTGCAGGAAACCTTGCTGGCCATTCATGTAAAACGACATACTTGGCGTCAGGATGCGCCGGTGTTGCCGTGGATCTACGCGATCGCCCGCTTCAAGGTGATCGATGCGTTCCGGCGGCGAGGACGGCGCATCGAGATCGATGTCGACGATATCGCCGAGACGTTCGCCGAGCCGGAAACCGAGACCGTCAGCGAGCGAGACATCAACCGGGCATTGGACAGCCTGTCGCCGGCACAGCGCTCCGTGGTCTCGGCCGTGTCGGTGGAAGGGCGGTCCATCGGTGAGACGGCGGCGAAGTTCGGCATCAGCGAGACGGCGGTGCGTGTGTCGCTGCATCGCGGACTTGCCGCGATAGCCAAGCGATTCGGGCAGGGGCGGTTCGGGCGGGAATGACATGAGGACGGATGATCTCATCAAGGCGCTGGACGCCGACGCAAGCAGCAAGGCAATCCCGCTGCTATCGGCCTGGTGGCTGGCCGCCGGTGCGGGGGCGGTGATCGCGGCCGTCGTATTCCTGCTGACCATCGGCCCGCGCCCGGACTTCATGGCGGCCGCTCACACGATGCGCTTCCTCTCCAAATTCGTCTTCACCATCGTGCTGGCCGTCAGCGCCTTCGCCCTGATCCGCGCCTTGTCGACGCCGGGCGCCTCGACGGGCCGGGCAATGGCCTGGATGGCCGCGGCGCCCGTGCTGGTCGCCGTGGCGGTGCTTCTTGAGCTTTTCATGGTGCCGGAGGCGCTGTGGGGTACACGGATGGTCGGCTCCAACATGATGCTCTGCATGGGCTTTATCCCGCTGATCGGTATTGGCCCGCTTGCCATCTTCCTGTGGATGCTGCGCTATGGCGCGCCGACACGGCCGGTGCTTGCCGGTGCGGTGGCGGGTCTGCTCGCCGGCGGGCTGGCGGCAACCTTCTATGCCGCGCACTGCTTCGACGACTCGCCGCTTTTCGTCGCCACCTGGTACACGGCAGCGATCGCAGGGCTCGCATTGCTCGGTGCGCTCGGCGGACGGTTTTTCATACGCTGGTAGCGTTTCGCAACGATCGCGGACCCGTGCACCGATCCTTAATCATGCCGGCAATTGTTTGCCGGTTAGCGACCACGCCGGCATGCCGGACGCAACCTTTCCTTAAAATCGATCCGCCAAGGTTGATGCGAGAACATGCGTTTGCGCACGGGGGTGGCACGTATCGTGATGTGGCGAGGATTAACCAGCCGAAAATCTCTTGGGCATGCAGGGCTGGCGTTGCTCGTCGCCGGCCTGGGCGTGCTGGCGACCTCGATCCTGCTGTCGAGCCTGGATTTCGGCACCGAAGCGTTGAGGCTCTGCCTGCAGATCGCGGTGGCGGTGGCGGCGGGCGCGCTGTTCCTCGCCGCCCTGTCTATCCGCAGGATCAGCAGGGATCGCCAGCAGATCGCCGAGAGCGAGCTGCGCTTCCGCCGCGCCATGGAGGATTCGGCGATCGGCATCGTGGTTGTCGGTCTCGACGGTCGCATCCGCCAAACCAATCCGGCCTTCGCCGCCATGCTTGGCTACACAAGCGAAGAGATCGAGGCGCTGACTTTCTTCCAGATCACGCATCCCGACGATCTGCTGATCGGGCGGGAGACGATGGACGATCTGAAGGCGGGCACGGTCAATTCCTTCCACTTCGAGAAGCGTTATCTCAGGAAGGACGGAACGCCCGTCTGGGCTCATCTTGCCGGTTCGGTCATTCGCGATGAGACCAGCGGCCGCCCGCTCTATCTCGTTTCGCAAATCGAGAACATCGACGCGCGCAAGCAGGCCGAGGCGCGCATTGCCGAGGCGGAGACGCGTTGGAATTTCGCGCTCGCCGGTGCCGGCCAAGGCGTCTGGGACCTCGACATGCGCAAGGGGGGCACGACCTATTCCTCGACCTGGGTCAAGATGCTGGGCTATGCGGATGGCGAGCTCGATGGCGACACCGATCGCTGGCTGGAGATGATTCATCCCGACGATCGCGAGACTGTCGCCGAAGCGGATCGCGCTCATCTCGAGGGCAAGACACCGTTCTTTGAGGCCGAGTTCAGGATGCGCCACAAGGATGGCCACTGGATGTGGATACTCGACCGCGGCAAGGCTATCGAACGCGACGAGAATGGACGGCTGATCAGGGCCATCGGCAGCCTGACCGACATCACCCGTCGCAAGGAGGCCGAAGAGCGCCTTACTGTGTCGGCGGCAATGCTTGCCGACGAAAAGGAGCGGCTGAGGGTGACGCTGCAATCGATCGGCGATGCCGTCATCTGCACCGATGCCGCAAACCGTATCACCTTCATGAACCCGGTCGCCGAAAAGCTGACCGGGATTGCCGGCGGCGAGGCTCTCGGCAAGATGCTTGGCCATGTCTACTGGGCGGTCGACGAGGAGACGGGGCACAGGATCGGCGTCACCCGGCCCGCGGTTGGCGTTCATGCGCCCGCCGACCAGAACAGCCGCGCCGTCCTGATCCGGCGCGACGACACGCGCTGCAGCATCCGCCAGGTGGTGTCGCCGATCATCAACGAACGGAACGAATTCTGCGGGCTGGTCATCGTCTTCCAGGACTTTACCGATGCGCGCGCGCTGCAGCGCCAGCTGGCGCATGCCGCGGCACACGATGCGCTGACCGGCCTTGCCAACCGCTCGAGCTTCATCCGCGCCATGGAAGACCTGGTCGGCCAGGCGCGCAAGGACGGCACCGCCGACACGACGAAGTCGGTCGGAGGCGCCGGACATCAGTTCATGTTCATCGATCTCGACCACTTCAAACTGGTCAACGACACCGGCGGACACGCGGCGGGAGACGCGCTGCTGAAGCGGGTTGCCGAGGCGATTCGCGGCTTGCTTGGTCCAGACGATATCATCGCTCGCCTCGGCGGCGACGAATTCGCGGTCATTCTGAAATCGGGTTCGGCAGCCGGCGCCAAGATCGCGGCACGCTCCATCATCGATGCGATCGGCGGGCTGGACTTCACCTGGGACGGCCGTCCTCACGTGATCGGCGCCAGCATCGGACTGGCTGCGATCAATGCCAATTGCGGCGAGGTCGACGAGATCATCGCGAAAGCCGATGCGGCCTGCTATGCGGCCAAGGCGGCCGGCCGCGGCTGTGTCTCCGTGGCGTCCGACGCACGGATCGTGGAGGGCCGGACAGAGCCGCTGGCGGCGGCCTCCTGATCGAGCCTGTCAACCGCCGATCCGAAGGCTTGTCCCTGATTTGCGTCGACGATGCGCTCAGCGCGTCGGAACGGGATGCTCGCCACGATAGTCGTAGAAGCCGCGCCCGGTCTTGCGGCCGAGCCAGCCGGCCTCGACATATTTCACCAGCAGCGGGCAAGGGCGGTACTTGGAGTCCGACAGGCCGTCATGCAGCACCTGCATGATCGACAGGCAGGTATCGAGCCCGATGAAATCGGCCAACTGCAGCGGCCCCATCGGATGGTTGGCGCCGAGCCGCATGGCGGTGTCGATGGCGTCGACCGAGCCGACACCCTCATAGAGCGTGTAGATCGCCTCGTTGATCATCGGCAACAGGATGCGGTTGACGATGAAGGCCGGAAAATCCTCCGAGACCGTGATCGTCTTGTCGAGCTGCTTCACATAGGTCTTGGCCGCCTCGAAGGTCTGGTCCTCGGTGGCGATGCCGCGCACCAGCTCGACCAGCTTCATCAGCGGCACCGGGTTCATGAAATGTATGCCGATGAACCGCTCAGGCCGGTCGGTCTGCGCGGCAAGCCGCGTGATCGAGATCGACGAGGTGTTGGTCGCCAGGATGGCTTCGGGATTGAGCTGCGGACAAAGCTGGGCGTAGATCTTGCGCTTGACCGTCTCGTCCTCTGTCGCCGCCTCGATCACCAGATCCGCGCCGGCAAGATCGGCCATCGCGGGCGCGGCCGAAATGCGGCCCATCGCGTCGTTGCGCACCTTCTCGTCGAGCTTGCCGGACCCCACCTGGCGGGCCATGTTGCCGCTGATTGTGGCGATGCCTTTCTCGATGCGGTCGGGCGAAATATCGTAGATCAGCACCTTGTAGCCCGAAAGCGCGGAGACATGGGCGATGCCGCCGCCCATCTGGCCCGCGCCGATGATGCCGATCGTCTCGATCTTGCTCATTACACCGATCCCGTCAAAAGGCCTTTGCGGCCTGCTTTTTGTGCGGTGCAAACTAAAAGGGCGGGGCGACTTCGTCTACCCCACCCTCACCATTTAATACGCTTTGGCAGAAAGCGTCAAAGCGCCTTTTGCAGCTCCGGCAGAATGACGAAGAGATCGCCGACGAGGCCGTAGTCGGCAACCTGGAAAATCGGCGCCTCCTCGTCCTTGTTGATGGCGACGATGACCTTCGAATCCTTCATGCCGGCGAGATGCTGGATGGCGCCGGAGATGCCGACCGCGATGTAGAGATCAGGGGCGACGACCTTGCCGGTCTGGCCGACCTGCCAGTCGTTCGGCGCATAGCCGGCATCGACCGCGGCGCGGGAGGCGCCGACGGCGGCACCGAGCTTGTCGGCGACCGGCAGGATGACCTCCTGGAACTTCTCCGCCGAACCCAGCGCACGACCACCCGAGATGATGATCTTGGCCGAGGTCAGCTCCGGACGGTCGGTCTCGGAAAGCTTGTTCTCGACGAAGGTGGACAGGCCGGGATTGGCCGCGGCCTTGACGGTCTCGACCGCCGCCGAGCCGCCCTCGGGGGCTGCCTGGAACGAGGCTGTGCGCACCGTGATCACCTTCTTGGCGTCGCTCGACTGCACCGTCTGGATGGCGTTGCCGGCATAGATCGGCCGCTTGAAGGTGTCGGGCGATACGACTTCGATGATCTCGGACACCTGCGCGACATCGAGCAGCGCTGCGACTCGCGGCGCGACATTCTTGCCCGACGAGGTCGCCGGCGCGATGATGGTGTCGTAAGCGCCTGCCAACGATACGACCAGTGCTGCCGTCGGCTCGGCCAGGCGCTCGGCAAGTTCGTCTGCCTCGGCCAGCAGCACCTTGCTCACGCCCTTGAGCTTGGCGGCAGCGTCGGCTGCCGGCTTGGCGCCTTTGCCGGCAACCAGCACATGCACGTCCGAGCCGATCTGCAGCGCCGCCGACAGCGCCTTGGCGGTCTGGTCGGAAAGCGTTGCGTTGTCGTGTTCTGCGATGAGGAGAATAGCCATTTTTCTGTTCCTTTCCCGATCGCTTACAACACGCCGGCTTCGTTCTTGAGCTTGTCGACCAGCTCAGTGACGCTCTTGACCTTGACGCCTGCCTTGCGGCCGCTCGGCTCCTCGGTCTTGATGATCTTCAGCCGCGGCTTGACGTCGGCGCCGTAGTCGGCCGGGGTCTTCTCGTCGAGCTGCTTCTTCTTGGCCTTCATGATGTTGGGCAACGAGGCATAGCGCGGCTGGTTGAGGCGAAGGTCGGCGGTGACGATCACCGGCATCTTCAGTTCCACGGTCTGCAGGCCGCCGTCGACTTCGCGCGTCACCTTGGCCTTGTCGCCGTCGAGCACGATCTTGGAAGCGAAGGTGCCCTGCGCCCAACCAAGCAGTGCCGCCAGCATCTGGCCGGTCTGGTTGGAGTCGTCGTCGATGGCCTGCTTGCCGAGAATGACGAGGCCGGGCTGCTCGGCGTCGACGACGCCTTTCAGCACCTTGGCGACGCCGAGCGGCTCGGTCTGTTCCTCGGTCTTGACCAGGATGGCGCGGTCGGCGCCCATGGCGAGCGCGGTGCGCAGTGTTTCCTGCGCCTGCTGCGGGCCGATCGAGACGACGATGATTTCTTCAGCCTTGCCGGCTTCCTTCAGCCGGATTGCTTCTTCCACCGCGATTTCGTCAAACGGGTTCATCGCCATCTTGACGTTGGCGAGCTCCACCGCCGAACCATCAGCCTTCACGCGAACCTTGACGTTCGCATCCACAACCCGCTTCACGGGCACAAGGATCTTCATTTGCCTGTCACCTCTTCACGCTAGTTGGGCGCGCTATAACAGCCTGCGCCCGTTCTGAGTTGTCGAAAGCCGACATTCCTGACTGAATTTTGGCCGGATGGAATTCCGGCCGGATGGAAATTCTGGTGTTTGCCCGCCTTAGGTTGCGGCGGTGACGTTTCCGTAGTTGTGGCAACCCTGCACGTCAATACGCTGCAAGCCGCTCAAATCGGTTCAGTCCGAACTGGAAGCGTTTCCTCGCCCCCAGCGCGGCGTCGCGGCGGGCGGGTCGGGGATCAGCGGTTCCGTGGCAACCGGCGGTTGGTCGGGAGCGGTGGGCGCGACGTCCTCGTCGGCGCCGGCAAACAGCGGCACGCCGCGGCTGCGCAGGACGAGCACAAGAACGGCTCCGGCAATAATGCCGCCGATATGGCAGGCCCACGAAATCTGGTCCTCGCCGCCGGCGGCAAACATCACCACCTGGAACAGTAGCCACAAGATGAGCGGGATGAAGGCCGGGATGCGGAGCGGAATGCGGGCAAAGGCCAGCACCCAGACCTTCACCCTGGGATAAAGGATCAGATAGGCGACGACCACGCCGGCGATGGCGCCGGAGGCACCGATCAGCGGCGCCTGCGAATCCCAGGCGACGAGGCCCTGGAAAGCGGCGCCGGCGATCGCGCACAACAGGTAGAAGATGAGGTAGCGGATGTGGCCGAGCGCATCCTCGACATTGTCGCCGAACACCCACAGGAACAGCATGTTGCCGCCGAGATGGAAGATGTCTGCATGCAGGAAGGAATAGGTGAGATAGCTCAGGCTTTCGGGGATGACGATGAAACGGGGATCAAGCTCGGCGGTGTCATGGACGACCGACGGGATGAAGCCGAGGCCAAGCACGGCGGCATTGGAGAAACTCTCGCCGCCGAGCGCGGTGGCAAGGTAGACCAGGGCATTGACCACGATCAGCCCGATGGTCACATATTGCAGCCTGATGTGCCGCAGCCTGTTGGTGTCGTAAAGCGGGATGAACATTGCCCCAGGCCCTCTTCCGCTTTCGACAATCAGCGGTTCTTGCCGGGAACCCATAGCACGTCGGCGTTTCCGTTGTCATTGACCGCCCGGGCGGCGACAAACAGGAAATCCGAGACCCGGTTGATGTATTTCAAACCGTCGCGGTTGACGTGCTCGTCCGGATCCTGGGCAAGGGCCACGATCAGCCTTTCGGCCCGCCGCGCCACGGTGCGGGCAAGGTGAAGTGCCGCCGCTGCCGGCGTGCCGCCATTGAGCACGAAGGATTTGAGCGGCTGAAGCTCCTTGTTGAGAAGGTCGATGTCCTTTTCGACCCGGTCGGTCTGCACGGCGACGATCCGAAGCGGCTCATAGCCGAGCGGCTTGCCGTCGTCGGGCACGGCGAGATCGGCGCCGAGGTCGAACAGATCGTTCTGGATGCGGGAAAGCATGGCGTCGATCGCGGGATGGATCGCGGCCGTGTGGACCCGGGCGATGCCGATGCAGGCATTGGCTTCGTCGACCGTGCCGTAGGCGTCTACCCGCAGGTCGGATTTCAGCCGCCTCTCGCCGGTGCCGAGACCCGTGGTGCCATCATCGCCGGTGCGGGTGTAGATCTTGTTGAGCTTGACCATTTCGCCTCCCCGCCGACATCCCTCACTTGCGGGTGAAATACACCGCAAGCAGGATCAGCACCAGCGCCACGGCCTGCAGCATGACGCGCGCCTGCATCAGCTTGTTCGATGTGACGCCGGAGCCGCCGCGCATCATATTGATGAGGCCACGAACAAGCACGACCGCAACGGCGACCATGACCAGAATGGCGAGAATGTTGAAGACGGTTGCCATTGTTTCGTTCCAGTTGTTTTGGCGTTCAGGCGCGTTTGGCCATCAGGCGGTAAAGCATCGATGCCGGCAGGATGCGTTTGAGCACCGCACCGATCCTGGCCGGCAATGTTACCACATAGTGCGGTCGCGGGCGCCGCGACAGAAGTGCATGGCGCAGCGCCACATGAACCACTTCCGGCCCTGGCTTCAAGGCCGATTGGCTGCCGCCGGCCCGCAGCCGTTCGAGTTGCGCCGCATAGTCCACGCGGTGCACGGAATTTTCGTGGTCGATGTTGCTGAGAAACCAAATGAGGCCATTGCTGGCGATCTTCGACTTCACCGGCCCCGGCTCGATCAGCGAAACGTGGACGCCGCTGCCGGCCAGTTCCTGGCGCTGGCAGAGCATCAAGGCCTCCAGTGCATGCTTCGACGCGGAATAGGCGCCGCGAAAGCGCACCGGGACGAGGCCAAGGATCGACGAGCAATGGACGATGCGGCCCTGACCCTGGCGACGCATCACCGGCACCAGTCGGCGGGTCAAATCATGCCAGCCGAAGAAATTCGCCTCGAACTGCTGCTTGAGCGCCGCAACGGGCAGATCCTCGACGGCGCCCGGCTGGGCATAGGCGCCGTTGTTGAACAGGGCGTCGAGCCGGCCGCCGGTGCGGTCGAGCACCGCCGTCACCAGCGCGGCGATGGACTCCGGCTCGCAATAATCGAGATAGAAGGCCTCGATGCCGTCGGCTTCGAGCGCGGCGATGTCCTGCGGCTTGCGCGCCGTTGCGAACACCCGCCAGCCTTCTGCCTTCAACGCGCGGGCGCAGTACGCGCCTATTCCCGAAGACGCACCGGTGATGATAATCGAGCGCAACTTCTGCGCCGGACTGTTCGTGGTTTCGCCAAGGGTTGCCATTTGCCGCAATCCCTTCCCATATTCCTGGCGTGGAGACAATTGGAGGGTGCGGTTCTTGTTGCGGAAGATCGTAGCCCTCAAGCGGGTCCTCTACGACGCGCTTGGTCATTTCAATACCGATGACGGCTGGGCGATGGCCAGCCATCTGGCGATCACATCGCTGATGGCGCTGTTCCCGTTCCTGATCTTCGCGACGACGCTGGCGAGCTTCCTCGGCGCGCAGGCGTTCTCCGACACCGCCGTCCATCTGGTCTTCGACACCTGGCCCGAACAGATCGCCAAGCCGATCGCGCGCGAAGTGCTCAATGTGCTGACCGTCCGGCGCACCGACCTTTTGACCTATGGCGTGGTGCTTGCTGCCTATTTTGCATCGAACGGCATCGAGGCGCTGCGCACGTCGCTCAACCGCGCCTATCGCGTTTCGGAAACGCGCGGCATCATCTACCGCCGGGTGCAGAGCATCATCTTCGTTCTCATCGCCACGGCCGGTTTCCTGGCGATCAGCGTGCTCCTGGTGTTCGCGCCGCTGCTGGCGCGGATCGCCGAAGCCCATATCGACTGGATAAAGCCCTATATGGGCACCATCACGCTGTGGCGTTACGTAATCGCTTCGGCGGTCATTGTCGGCGGATTGTTTGCCGTGCATTTCTGGCTGCCGGCGGGCAAGCGCCGCTTCGTCTCGCTGGTGCCGGGCATCGTCTTCACGCTGGCGGCATGGCTTATCGGCTCGACCATCTTCGCCACCTATCTCGACCACTTTTCGTCCTACGTGACGACCTATGCCGGCCTGGCCTCGATCATGATCGCCGTGGTCTTCCTCTACATGGTATCGGCGATCTTTATCCTTGGCGGCGAGCTCAATGCCGCGATCAGCCGCTATCTGGAGGCACGTGCGCGGGTGGGATGAGCGGATGCCGGACGGAGAAGAGGAATTGAGGAACTGGAGAATTGAGGAATTGAGGAACCCGAATTCTTCAATTCTTCAATTCTCCAATTCCCTTCGTCTGCCGCGCCGTTGCCAGGCCAACGCCGAATGTGGTGATCGCCATGCCGGCAATCTGCAGCGCGTTGAGCTGTTCGTCGAAGAGTGCCCATGCGATGACCGCCGTCACCGCCGGCACCAGGTAGAACAGCGAGGCCACTTTCGACATCTCGCCGTCGCGGATCATGACCATCAGCAGGAAGATGGCGCCGAGCGACAGCACCAGCACCAGCCAGGCCATGGCGAAGATCAGTTCGCCATTGATGATGACCGTGTGGGTTTCGAAGGCGAGCGAGGCGAGGAGCATCAGCGAACCACCGCCGACATATTGCCACATGGTCGCCGCGACGAGGTCGCCGCCGGAGGCGAAGCGCTTCTGCCAGATGGTGCCGGCGCTCATGCCGAGTACCGAGACCAGCGAGGCGGTCAATGTCGCCGCGGTCACGCCGCCGCCCAGCGCGCCGAGCTTCGGCCACAGCACGATGACGATACCGATGAGGCCGATGCCAAGGCCAAGCCAGTGGCGCGGCAGGATCGCCTCGCCGAGGAACTTGCCGGCAAGCACCGCCGTGATCGGTGGCTGCAGGCCGACGATGAGGGCTGAAAAGCCGGCCGGCATGCCCCTGTGGATGGCCCAGAAGACGGCGCCGAGATAGACGCCATGCATCAGGATGCCGGCGCCGGTGGCATGCAGCGCCTCCTGGCGGGTGGCTCTTTTCGAGCCAAGCACAAGCATCAGGACGGCCAGCAGGATAGCAGCGAGGACGAAACGCGCGGCGAGGAAGGTGAACGGTTCCGCCCACGGCATGGCGTAGCGCGCACCGATGAAGCCGGTGGCCCACAAGACGACGAAGGTGGCGGGGATGAACCGCTTGATGCTGTGCATGTTCCGGAGGCCGCCGTACTGGGGAGAGTTGACCGTGGCGCTGCTCTAATGCGCTTCAACCCGATGCGCAAAGCGAAACCATTGATCCATACATCACTGAAATTCAACGGCCGGCGCATTTGGCAGGTGATCTCGCCTGGTCAAAGCCCGACCGTCCGTCTGATGTCATCAGGTGATGCGCCGGCATGACGCAGCGCGGCAAGACCGGTGTCACGGAGGCTCTTCGACAGCTTTCGGCCGTCGGGTCCGAGGATGAGGCGATGATGGAAATAGGCCGGTTGCGGCAGCCCCAGGAGTCGCTGCAGCAGGCGCTGCACGCCGGTGGCGGAAAACAGGTCCTGGCCGCGCACGACGTGGCTGACGCCTTGCAGCGCATCGTCCATGACGACGACGAGGTGGTAGCTGGTCGGGATGTCACGGCGCGCCAAGATCACGTCGCCCCAGTCCTGCGGGCGGGCTTCGACGGAGCGCGTCGTGGAAAGCGTCTCGTCGGAATACTCCGTCCAGGACAGGTCCTTGCCGACACGCGCCATGGCGGCCTCGACATCCAGCCGCCAGGCGAAGGGCGCATTCTCGACTATCCGCCGCTGACGTTCCTTCAGCGGCAGCGCCTTGTCCGCGGCGGGGTAGAGCGGCACGCCATCGGGATCGCGCGGCCAGTCGCGCCCACGCTTTTCGCTGTCGGTGATGAAGGCGCGGATCTCGCCACGGCTCATGAAGGCGGGGTAGACGAGTTCTTCCGCGATCAACCGCTCGAGCACCGCCTGGTATTCGGCGAAATGCTCGGACTGGCGGCGCACCGGCTCTTCCCAGCCAAGTCCCAGCCATTTCAGGTCGGCCAGTACGCCGGCCTCGAATTGCGGCGTGCAGCGCGTCGTGTCGATATCCTCGATGCGCAGCAGCAGGCGGCCGTGTGCCCGTGCCGCCAGCTTCTGGTTGAGCAGCGCCGAATAGGCGTGGCCGAGATGCAGGTCGCCGTTGGGGCTGGGCGCGAAGCGGAATGTCAGGAGTGTCATCTCTCAGGCGGCAATCATGTTTTGCGGCGCTTCGCCAATTGCTACCCTGTCGACGGTCGAGGAACAAGAAAGCATGCGCCGTATCGTGACATCAGACGACATTGCCCGGGGGCTCGATGCGCTTTGCGTGATCGACCCGCGCCTGGAAAAGGTGCGCGGCATGGCCGGCGAGGTGCCGCTGCGGCTGTCCGAGCCGGGGTTTCGAAGCCTGGCGTCGATCGTCGTCTCGCAACAAGTGTCCCGCGCCAGTGCCGACGCGATCTTCGGCCGGCTGACCAAGCTTGTCGATCCGCTGACGCCGCAGGCGATCCTGGCCGCCGGCGAGGACATGTTTCGCGAAGCCGGCCTGTCGCGGCCCAAACAGCGCGGCCTGATCGCTGTTGCCCAGGCCGTGGTCGACGGCCTCGACCTTCATCACCTCTGTTCGCTCGATGCCGAGGACGCGATCACGACGATGACGGCGGTGTCCGGCATCGGTCCGTGGACGGCGGAAGTGTATCTCTTATTCGCCGCCGGGCATCCCGACATCTTCCCCGCGCGCGACGTCGCGCTGCAGAGCGCGGTCGGCCACGCGCTCGGCATCGAGCCGCGTCCGCCGGAGAAAACCCTGATCGCATTGGCCGAATCATGGAGCCCGTGGCGAGGTGTCGCATCACGGCTTTTCTGGTCCTATTATCGCGAAACCAGAGGGCGGGACGCCGCGCCGCCGGCCTCAATCCGCAAAAAATCATAAAAATCATGCATTTTTGGCGCTTAGGCGACGCGACAATCCGCTTCACATCCCTGTCATGTCGGGCTTACAGTATCCGCGCCGTTCGGGTCTAGAACCAAGGAGGTGAACACGTGACGGTTGCCGTATCTCCGGATGGGCTTCCAGCACTGGTGCTGAATGCGGATTACCGTCCGCTCAGCTATTACCCCTTGTCGCTCTGGTCGTGGCAGGATGCCATCAAGGCGGTGTTCCTCGACCGGGTGAACATCGTCGCCGAATACGAGCACGCCGTCTCCTCGCCGACCTTCTCGATGAAGCTGCCGAGCGTGGTCAGCCTGAAGGCCTATGTGAAGCCGTCCAGGCACCCGGCCTTCACCCGCTTCAATGTCTTCCTGCGCGATCGCTTCCAGTGCCAGTATTGCGGCACGCCGGAGGATCTGACCTTCGATCACGTCATCCCCCGCCATCGCGGCGGCGCGACGACATGGGAGAATGTCGTTGCCGCCTGCTCGCCCTGCAATTTGAGGAAGGGCGGCATGATGCCCGCGCATGCCAAGATGTGGCCGCTGCAGAAGCCTTTCCAGCCGACGGTGCACGATCTGCACAACAATGGCCGCCTGTTCCCGCCCAACCATCTGCATGAGAGCTGGATGGATTATCTGTACTGGGATGTCGAACTCGAACCCTGAGATCGTTCGAAAATTCGGGAGGCTGGCCGTCTGGAGCAATTGTCTGCGCTTCCGATGCTCACGGACCAAATGTCCGCTCCGCTTCGGTTCTCGACAATCACTCCATACGACTCAGCCTGCCGAATTCTTGAACGATCTCGCGTCGGCGCCATCGCGCCCAAATCAGTCGCGGGTGAGGGCGCCGCGGAAGGCGACGGCGGCAAGGATCAGGCTGGCGATGGCGTTCCAGCCGGCCAGGGACAGGCCAAGGATGCGCAAGGCGGCTTTGTCGCAGGACGGCGGCACGAATTTGTCGAGCGCGTCGAGCACGCCCTTGCCGCCGGTGTCGACCGGCCCGGCGCCTGCGGTACAATCGGTCGGGCCGGCCCACCACTGCCATTCGACGCCGGAGTGGTAGACGCCGAGATAGAGGCCGTAGAGCATCAGGATGCCGCCGACGGCCAGCAGGCCGCGCGTCAGCCAGCTGGGTGCGTGCAGCATCGACGCAATCACCGCCAGCACCATCAGCGGCACGCCGATATAATAGGGCGTGCGCTGTTCTAGGCAGAGGTGGCAGGGGATGTAGCCGCCAAGATACTGGAAGCCGAGCGCCGAGCCGACGGTGGCGGCCATGGCGACGGCGAGGAACAAGGCGGTCAGCGTGCGCTGGCGTCCGGTGTCGGCATTCATGGTCGCTGTCATTTCAATCGGTCCGTCCGGCTCGCAATGGTTCTGTTCAGAACGCGTATTTGACCAGGATATAGAGCAAAATCAGGGCAGCCGCGCCGGCGCCGGCGATGAGGCCGAGGCGCTTTTCGATGAATTCGCGGATCGGTTCGCCATAATGGCGCAGCAGCCAGGCGAGCAGCAGGAAACGGCCACCGCGGGCCACGATCGCCAGCACCACGAACAACAGCAAATTGACGCCGATGACGCCGGACAGGATCGTCACCACCTTGATCGGCGGCAGGTGGGCAGCGCCCGACGTGATCAGCATCAGGACGATGAAGCCGACGCCTGCCCCCGCGCGCAGCGCTTCGAACTCGTCGTACTTGCCGTAGAATTCGAGGATCGGCCTCGCCACGGCGTCATAGGCGTAATGGCCGATGAACCAGCCGGCGATGCCGCCCAGCACCGAGGCGACGGTGGCGATCAGCGCGTAGCGGTAGGCGCGATCCGGCCGCGACAGCGCCATCGGCAGATAGAGCACGTCGGCCGGCACCAGGAACACCGAACTCTCGACGAAAGCGATGAAGGCCAGCCACCATTCGGCGGATTTGCGGGCCGCCAGCGACAAGGTCCAGTCGTAAAGTCCGCGAAGCATCGGCACTCCTAATGCGTGTCGTTCCATTGCGCAGGCAGGTTGGGGTTTAACGGCATGCACAGAACAAAGACCCAGAGCACGCCATCCGTCCCCGCAGACGTGCCGCGCTTTGATGCGCCGCCTGTCTAGAAAGATTTTCCGCGCTGCACAATGGCAGCCCCCTCACGAAATCGAAAGGCGCAGTTTGGTCGCATCTTGAGGGCGCCGGAGAATTGGCCAGTTGACGAACAGCCCTCCAACCGTATAGTCCCGCGCCATCCAGGCCGCCCGGCCTGAGCCCCTATGGCGGAATTGGTAGACGCGCTCGACTCAAAATCGAGTTCCGCAAGGAGTGCTGGTTCGATTCCGGCTAGGGGCACCATCCTACACTCTTCGAGCTTCGGGTGGGACAATTTAGCCTGTGTTTGTTTTGGGATCCGCTTGTGCGCGGCAGCGCCGGCGTTGCGTTCCCGGTTGGCCTTTTCGTGTATCGTGGTCTGCTGTTTCCCATGCTAACGCTTGCCGGCCCTTGTTCGCCTGCAAGTGCCCCTTCAGGCTGATCGGCGCTTTTCGCTCAACAAAACTCGCAGATGCGGTAACGCCGCATGCGCCACCGCCTTGGGTGGTTGTGTGAACATGCAAGGCGGTTCCGCGGCGCCTAGAAGGCAGGTCTTTTGCCAATCCAATGTAATGGACCAACAATCGCCGCAGACACGCGGGGCAATATTGATATTGTTCGGGTAGGCGTAATAGCCGATCGGCGTTGGACCGAAAACGACACAACACGGCGTCCCTACACAGCTTGCGATATGAACAAGCCCTCCCTCCATGTCGAAATGCATGGACGAGTTCGCAAGAACGGAGGTGATTTGCGGCTGTGTTGTCTTGGAAGAAAGGTTGTAGTCGGCCGAACTGAGGGTGCCTCCTACCACGCCGACTTGGACAACCGGAAGATCCGGCAACTGCGCCTTCACCTCCTTCACAACATCATCCAAGAACGGATAATCTCGCGTAGCTCGAGGGCGACCCGACTCCTCGTTGAAGGAATTATGGATGGTAATGTAGGGTTTATGGTCCAGTCCCAAGCTTTGAACCAAGGACGCATCCTCAGGTAGCGGATATTGATGGCCGCCAAAGGGCACACCGCTGACATGGTTCAGAAAGGTGTCTCGCCTCACATTCTGAAATTGGGCTACAAGTGCTGGATGAAAGTCCAAATGAGGATGCGCATCGATCGCATGCGAAAACATCTTCCGATACGGTGCGATGCTTTGCAGCATTGCTAAAAGCTCCGGCCACCGTTCGGCAGCGGCAGAACTCATGTGCACAAGATCTACGGTATGTGTGATCTGCAGGACAAGAATATATCGACGCGTGACCCACGTAAATACGCGTTTCGGAGCTTCAATGAAAGTTACATCCGGTAGAGGCTCGTAGAGCCAGCCCATTCCGCCCGTTACGGAATAGACGTCGATTTTTGCGTGGCCAAAGTGGCTCAGCAGATCGCGAATGAACCGGACGGCCACGATATGGTCGCCCATGCCGCCTGTTACACGAATAGCAATGCTGTCTCGTCGTTCTACATTGATCGCTAGATGAAGTGCTAACGCCGCATTCTTGAAGCCGTTGCGCGTCCTGCGTGACAAGCGCGTAAGGCCTCGATCTTGCCTACTCATGGCGATTCCTAAGCTTTGACGTTGAACATTCTTCCAAAAGGTATCTACGCCGCCGCCGCTCCAGATGCTATCCAAGGCATGGAGCGCTCGGCGACGCAATGGGTCGAGACGGGTCTGATGGCGAGGAGACCTGCGGCAGCCATATCATTTTTCATGGCTCGGAATCCTCGCTCTGGCAGGGATCAAGACGCTTGCTGAGGGCATCCACAGACACGACAACCATTGGAATGCACTCGACGTTTCGACGGCCTCGAGTTCGGTGTGCCAGAAGGGCGGCGGCGTCATGCCGATCACCAACACGTCCGTCGGCTCGAGTGGCCGCCTGCGTACCGATACATCTCAGCAGGCGGTCAAGACGCTTTGCGCGTCCCGCCCGTGGGGCCGCCGTCATTGGCCGCGCCGATCTCCCCAGCCGCCAGCAATTCGTCGAATGTCCGTTCGAGATCGGCATTGTCATCGGCTGCCGGTCCGTTGGGGGGATCCTGGCGTGTCAGCGTTTCCAGCCTTTGGTGAAGCTGGCGGTTTTCATCGCGGCAACGGGCATGCGCGAGTTCGTCGGTCATGCCGCGCAAGCGGAGATCGGCGAGTTGGACCTTCACCGCGCCATAGTCTCGGCGCGCCGCGTCGCGCTCCTGGCGCAACGTCGCGATCTCGGCTTCCGAGGTTTGGCCCCGATACTCGGCCACGTCCTCGGCGCGCTGCCCGACCCTCGGCGTTGCGCGGACCACGCTTTGATCGGCGGCGCTGCGCTGGAGCGAGCGCAACCTCTTTTCAAGTTCGACGGCCCGCTCCTGCGCGGCGGCGGCGCAATCACCGAGAACGCCGCGCTGATGCTCGAGCGTGGACAGCCGCACCTGCAGGTCCTGCTGCACCAGCATCTGCGCAGACAGTTTGCCGGTCAGTCTTTCGTTGTGGAGCCGGTCATCCGCGACCTTGGAACGAAGCAGCATGGTGGCCTGTTGCAAGCTTGCGAGCCGCCATGCAACGTCCTCACGCGCCTGCTCGGCGGCTTGCCTGGCGATGATCTCGTCGCGAAGTTGCCCCGACACGCGCGCCAGGTTCCGGCCCAGACGCTCGACCTCGACATTCGCTTCGAGGAACCGCGTTGCGCGCTGGCCGGCATGCCTGTCCGCTTGCGCAATGGTCTGCCGTGCCCTGTTGAGTTGGACCTCCAGGTCGGCGATTGTCTTGCTCGCGATCGATAGCTCGCGCGATTTTCGCCCAAGCTCTTTCGAGGTGCGATCCTGCAAGCGCTGCAGCTTCGCCACCTCTTCCTGCAATTCCCATTTGTCGGTATCGGGAGCGTCGGCATCGTGCGTTTGCGCATCAAGCCTGCCCACATCGTGGTCAACCAACGACCACGCCAAGTCGTCAACGGCACGTGGATCCAGCCTGTCGTCGGACAAGGGCGAGGAGCCGCGCATGGCGCGGGCCTGGCTCGAGCCCGTCCGGGCCGAAGTCGAGCCGAGGGAGGCGGCCAGCGTGTCTGACTGGGCCAATCCGGTCACGGGCTCCTCTTCGAAGAGAGGCAAAGCTTGATAGGTTGCGGCTCGAATGCTTCGAATCAGTTCGTCGAAGTCTTCGTCGGCCCTTCGGACAACGGCGCTATCCTCCGCACTGATGTGCCGGGCGCCGTTGGCCTCATGATTCAGCGACATTTCTCTCTCATCGCTACCGAATCACTAGATTATCGTGAATTAAGAACAAGAATGCGAGTAGGTTTTATCGGCTTTCACTGGGAATTTCTGCGGGAAATCTCGTTTTTTTAAAAGCAGAGATCAATATTCGCGTTTGCCTGCTGGCAGCCGAAGTAAACTCCCGGTCACCCACCCGTCAAATATTGCAGCGAAGATGTGCCATTCTCCAGAACGCACCCTGCCTTTTCTCAGCGCCGCCCCAACAGGCTCTTCATGCGGTTGCGCAGCAGGCGGGCCATGTTGCGGGTTTCGCGGTAGAGGTGCAGTTGCGAGGCGGCCTGGCGGGTGAGGCGGTCGGCGTCCGGCGCCAGGCCGATCACCAGCGTGCCCATCGGCTTGCGCTCCGCCCACAGCCGGCTCATCACCGGATGGTCGGGCACCGCGCAGGAATCGGTCATCATGATGTTGGGATCGTCGAGATGCTGCCTGGTCACCTCGATCATCAGCAGCGTGCCGGGCGAATAGCTGGCCAGCGTCTCGTCATAGGCCGTCTTCCAGGTATAGGCGATGCCGGCTTCGACGAAGACGATCAGGCAGGCGATGGTGCGGCCGTCGAGCGTCAGCGAATGGATGCGGCACATGTCCTGTTCGGCCAGCCGGTGCACGGCTTCGCGGGCGAAGGCGGCGCGGAAGCGGTCGATCGCCATGGCGGTGCGTTCGCGGCCTTTCCAGCCGGCCGCTTCCAGCGACAGGAAGCCTTCGATGGCATGGCGGATGTCTTCGGGGCCGCGCGCCACGACATGCTCAAGCTTGCCAAGGTCGCCAAGGCGCCGCTTCAGGCGGCGGAACTCGCGATAATGGTGCGCGCGCAGCGAGGCCTTCAGATAATCGTCTCCATCGAGCTCGCTCTCCAGCGCCGGGCGCTGGATCTGGCCGGTGGTGACCAGCGTCAGGCCGCGCGCCTCGGCCACGGTGGCAAGCAGGCTCGCCACCGGGCCATCGAGCCGGACATCGGCCAGGACGAAGACTTTCGGCAGCTTGAGGTGCGGGCGCGACAGCATCGAGAAGAAGTCTTCGACGACGCCGACAGGATCGTCGCGGTCGACCAGCGGCGTGCCGAGCGGACCGAACGGGCTCGACCATGTGCGCATGACCGGCACGCCGAGCGGCACCACCGGCCGTTCCACCGAGAACGGCACCAGAAGGCGCAGCCGGTTGCGGTATTCGTCGCCGTCGCGGATGACCGCCAGCCGCACCTCGCGGTCCTCCAGCCGCGGCATGGCGGGCGCCAGGAAACGCGGGTTGAAGAACACGTTGGGCTCGACCGTGCGGGCGCAGAGATAATCCAGCTCCTCGACCAGGTCGAAGCCGGCCGATGCCGGATAGATGGCGAGCTTGCGCTCGGGCCGGTTGTTGGCGAGGATTTCAATGTGAGCGGGGTCGGCGTCGCGGGTCAGTCCGGCAAGGCCAGACACCATCGCGCCGGCAGTGCCGCCGCTGGTTTCCTCAAGCAACGGGATGGCAGCCATCACGCGGCTCCTTTCGGGGCTAAGAAGATGAGCATGGCGATGCCGAGCTTGCGCCACACCGTGAAGGAGAGCGCGCCGGCTTCGAAGATCATGGCAAAGGCGGTGGCCATTGCCGCGCCCCACAGGCCGAACATCGGGATGAGCACCACATTGAGGGCGATGTTGAAGGCCAGCGTCATGGCATAGACGGCAGCACAGATGTTCTGGTTGCCGCTCATCGTCAGCAGGCTTTCGCAGGGGCCGACGGCGGCCCGCGCCACGACGCCGAAGACAAGCAGGAACAGCAACGGATAGCCTGATGTGAATTCAGGGCCGAACAGCACCAGCATCGGCTCGCCGAGCGCCAGCACCAGCAGGGCCATCAAGAGCGATGGCCAGAACGTCCACGACACCGTCTCGCGGGCGAAGGCGGCAAGCCTTTGCGGGTCGCCATGGGTGAACTGCGCATAGCGCTGGGCAACGCCGGCCTTGACGGCGAAGTAGACGAAATGCACCAGCGCCAGCGTCTTCACGGTGGCGAAATAAACGGCGACGTCGTTGGGATCCATATAGGCGCCGACCATCAGCACATCGGCATTGGTCAGCAGGAAGAAGAAGCTCTCGACCAGGAAGATCGGCAGCGAGACGACGAACCATTGCGCGAAATGGACCTTTATCGGCCCCGCCGGGATCTGCCGTTCCATGCGCTGGGTGACACCGACCAGTTGTCCCAGCGTAGTGACGTAAGTGGCGGCGATCGAGGCGAAGATGGCGGTCCTGGCATCGGGTGCGTAGCCCACGAACAGCATCAGCGCCATGAACAGCAGGATCAGCACGGGCCGCACCAGATAGGTCGGCGACAGGGCAAACAGCGCCCAGCTGTTGGCGCGTGCCAGGCCCGACAAAAGGTCGGACATGGCGATCATCGGCAGGCAGATGACGCCGAGGATGAACGGGATCACATAGTAGCTTTCGATCCAGGGTGCCGCCAGCCAGACGCCGAGCGCGCCGAGCCCGGCGATCAGCGTCGAGGCGATCAGCACGAACAGACGGCTGGCCAGCACGATACCGCGCAGCTCATCCATCAAGCCGCGCTCGCGGTATTCGGGAATGTAGCGGATGACGGAGGTGTGGAAGCCCAGGCAGGCGAGGTTTCCGACGATGACCATCGTCACCCAGACGAGGACGAAGATGCCGTATTCGAACGAGCCCATCCAGCGTGCCATCAGCACCTGGCTGATGAAGGCGATGACAGCGCTGACGATGCGGATGGAGAAGGCGATGACCGACATGCGGCTCGCCTCGCCGCGCTCGTCGGCGGTGAACAGCACGGCATCGATGCGGCCAAGCAACGGCCCCATGCGCAGCGCCCAACGCTGCGGCAAGAACCGCCCGGCAGTCGTGGCCGCGGAAAAGCGCACCCCGATTTCTCTCCGTTTTCCGCTTCTTTTTCAGGCGTTGGTGTAGCGGAGACACATTAAGAAAACGTGGGTGGGGAGCCCCCTTCGCCCCGTCACTATACGGGGAGAAGGTGCCGGCAGGCGGATGAGG